>JAJHQJ010000083.1 GCA_020833415.1 Desulfurococcaceae archaeon
GTACTCGGAGAGGGTCCCCGTATACGACTACGTCCTAGCCGTAGCAGCGTTCCTCTCGATGTTCTACCTAGTGGTGGTGTTCCCGAGGGTCGTTGAGCTGGGTTACGTAGAGGCTACCTTAAGTAACATAGTCATACCCATAGTAGCTATAGCACTACTCCTAGAGGCCTCTAGGAGGGCTCTGGGTGCGGCCCTACCGGTTATAGCAGCGGTTATCCTCCTCCTAGGTCTAGCCGCTAAGGACTTCAACCTAAGGCACTTCGTAAACCACATGTACTTCGCTAGGGAGGGGCTCTTCGCAATACCCCTCTACGTAATGGTCTCCTACGTATTCGCCTTCGTATTCTTCGGCTCCGTACTCGAGAAGCTAGGTGTTGGGGAGTACATAACTAAGTTCGTACTATCCCTAGTAGGCCATAGGTGGGGAGGTCCCGCTAAGACAGCTGTAGTAGCCAGCGCCCTCGTAGGTACGGTATCCGGTAGCTCGGTCGCTAACGTACTAACTACAGGTACCTTCACCATACCCCTAATGAAGAAGGCTGGCTACCCGCCCGAGGTAGCCGGGGCTGTTGAGCCGGCCGCATCTACGGGTGGGCAGATAATGCCGCCGGTAATGGGTGCTGCAGCATTCGTCATGGCACAGTTCCTGGGTAGACCGTATAGGGACATAATAGTAGCTGCAGCTATTCCAGCAATACTCTACTTCGCATCGGTATACGCCTTCGTCGATAGGTTAACTAAGAAGCTGAACGTAAGGCCTCTGGATAGGCGGGAACTCCCGTCCTTCCCCAGCCTAGCTAGAAACCTATACTTACTTAGCCCAATACCTGTAGTGACCTACCTACTACTATCCGGTCTAGAGCCTCAGTATAGTGCTCTAGGTGCTGTTGGGACGGGTATAGCCGCTGCCGTAGTCTATCAGAGGGGGCTACCGCTACTGACTAGGGTGTTCATACTAGCGGCTATAGTAGCTCTAGGTGCTGTGGGCTATGCTTTAGGCCTTCCAGTAGGTGCCGCGGTCTACTTCTCGGGCTGTATGGCTGTGGTAATTGTACTAGCCTTAGGCTACGTACTTAGGGGTGGTAGAGCCCTGGTGCAGGCTCTGCTATCAGCCTTCGACTCCAGTATTAGGAGTACGGCTACGGTCTTCCTAGCCGCCTCCTGTGCTGGGCTTATCCAGGGTACCCTGACCCTCACCGGTTGGGCTACGGAGGTCGGTTACCGCCTGGTGGACCTCTCTGGGGGTAACATATACCTACTGATGGTCACGGCCATGTCCATAAGCCTAGTCCTGGGGATGGGGGTACCGACCACGGCTAACTACATAATCACGTCAACTATAGTAGGTACCCCCATGGCTAGGGCCATCTTCCAGGTAACCGGCATAGACCTCGAGTCTGCTAAGCTGGTAGCACACATGTTCGTATTCTACTTCGGGATCATGGCCGACCTAACACCACCGGTAGCACTAGCATCATACGCAGGCTCGATGCTAGCTAGGTCGGACTTCTGGAGGACGGCCATTAACGCTACTAAGATAGGTCTAGCGGGCTACCTGGTACCCTACATATTCGCTACGGACCCAACCCTACTCATACTAACCGTAAGTAGCTGGGACCTGGGTACGGTGTACAAGCTAGTTTACGGAATTGCCGCAGCCGCCCTAGCGATACTGACCCTGAGCTCAGGTATAGTCGGCTGGCTCGCCAAGCCCATAGACGTGGTGCAGAGGTCTGTCCTAGTGGCCTCCGGTATAGCCCTACTCCTACCGTTACCCCTGAAGGATGTCCTAACAGTAGCCGTAGCGTTGGTGTACGTAGTCCTCTACCTAAGGAATAGGGTAGCTGGGGGTAGCGAGGAGAAAAAGTTTTAGGATTAGGAGTAGAGGATCTTTCTGTAGTTCTCGAATACCTCCAGCTCCTCCCTAGATGGCCTAGTTAGGAAGCTGATTAGTAGTGTTACAGCTACGTTGGCCGTCAGCCCTATTAGCCCTGCTACAGCTGCGTGGTATAGGTATGCTGGCGGCATCCCGAAGTACTTACCTGTCTGTACAGTGAATAGGGCTACCAGTAGTGAGCCTACTACGAACCCGGCTACGGCCCCTCTAGCGTTGATCACCTTCCTCCTAGGTACGACCATCTGCAGCGTCATAGGTACCAGCTGAAGCCCCCCGGCTACAGCTATGGCCGTTATATCGAATATCAGGCCGGGCTTCAGTATAGCGAAGTACCAGCCTATCAGCATCCACACGAACATCAGGATCCTGCTAATGAGTACGTACTCACCCTCCGGCTTACCGGGCCTTATATACCTCTGGTATATGTCCCTAGTTAGTAGGAGGGATGTAGCACCTAGGAAGGAGTCTAGGGTTGACATAGCCGCTGCAGCAGCCCCAGCTAGTAGGAAGCCTGCTAAAACCGGGTGGAGGAACCTGACTATCATGGTAGCCATAACCGCATCAGCACTACCGTACTGCTTAGTGAGGGCCGATATGAACCCCTTCTCGAGTACCCCAGGCATCCCTACGGCATCGACTACAGCTGCCGCGAGGCCTACCATAGCAGCTGGTATGTAGTACGAGGATAGGTATATCGCGGTACCGATGGCCGAGGCCTTGAGGGTCGTCTCGTCCCTAGCTACGTAGTACTTTATCCAGAGGTGTGGTAGTAGCATGAGGCCCGGTCCGTATATCATTATGGTGCCGAGCATCATCACGGGGTCCCACCTCATTACGAGTAGCGGTGGTTTAAGGGTCCTCAGCTGGTCGAAGAC
>JAJHQJ010000021.1 GCA_020833415.1 Desulfurococcaceae archaeon
ACTCTAGAACACCCCTAGCTACCGTAAACCCGGAGAACTCGTAGTAGGCTTCATCTACAATTACCAGGCCGTACCTCCTCAATAGGAATTCCAACGTTTCGAAGTCCTCGAAGAGCATGTTTGAGGTGGGGTTATTCGGGTTAACTATGTAGAGAGCCCTATCGGGTCCCCCCTTCCTAGCTAATTCAACTAGGTCTAGGTTGAAATACTCGGGTACTAACTTAGCATAACCCAGGTCTACCCCCTCTATGTTCGCGAACTCCGCTATTCCGTGGAAGCTCGGCCACACGGTAACGAGCTTTAAGCCTTTACGTCTACAATACCTTAAAATGGTTATGAGAGCTTCAGATGAGCCGGGGAACACCGATAAGTACTCAACCGGTATGCCGGTATACCCTGATAGACTCTTCATAAACCTCTCCTCCAGCTCCCTAACGTGGTAAAGGTTCAACCTCTCAAGGCACTCTAAAACCCTCAGCCTAACTGCTGGACTCGGACTAAATGGGGACTCGTTTAGATGCATTCTAATGTACTCGGACACTGCCCTAGCTAGCCTTAACCACCACTTATTAAGCACCTACCTGGGTCGGGCTTGCTCTCCCCAACCATTTTCCCATCCCTTATCAAGTATATCCTCTCTGCACATTGCCCTACCTCAGGGTTATGGGTTATCACAACAATGGTCTGGCCAAGCCTATTTAGCTCCTTAAAGGTCCTAACTACGATCTTTGCTGAAGCCGTATCGAGATTACCTGTAGGCTCGTCTGCTAGTAGTATGGAGGGAGACGTTACGATAGCTCTAGCTATGGCAACTCTCTGCTGTTGCCCACCAGAGAGCTGGTTTGGCCTCTTATGTAACCACGATAGGTCACCGCCGACCTTAAGGAGGGCCTCCGTAGCTAGTTTTACTCTAAGGTCTTTGGGTAGCCCCCTAGCAACTAGGGGTAGCTCAACGTTCTCCAAGACCGTAAGCCTGTTGATTAGGTTAAAGCTCTGGAATACGAAACCTATCTTCCTATTCCTGAACTCAGCTAGTTCTCTATCGCTTAGTTTACTAGTATCCACACCATCTATGTAAACCCTACCCCTTGTTGGCCTATCGAGGAGACCCAGTATGTTTAGAAGAGTAGTCTTACCAGAACCTGAGGGACCCATAACGGCTATGAAGGAACCTCTAGGAACCTCTAAACTCACACCCCTCAGAGCCCACGTTACTACACTGCCAGATACGTAGGCCTTGTACACATCCTCGACCTTTACAGCTAGGTCTGCTGGAATGACCGCCCCTATACCTTAATAGTCTTGAGGCAATTAAAACCTGGGTGGAGGAATGTGGAGCTAGATACGGTCATACTCAAGGTAGTTAGCTTCATCTGCTCTAACTCCGCTAAAGCAGTTGATGAGTTCGTACTAGAAACCCTCCTTAAGGTGGATAGGACTGCTGTAGCTAGGGTTTTAGGGGCACTAATAGCAGATGGGTACCTAAGTGAGGTTAGTACAGGTAGTTCGACCTGTAGTAGCTGTCCTCTCAATAAGCTGTGCTCGATGGGTACTAGGATCAGGGGTAATGTGAGGGTGTTCTCCCCTACGGAGAAGTTAGAAAAACTGTGCAAGAGCTTGGTATGGAAAACTTAACGAACTTTAGGTAGGCCTGGTTAGGCTTTTCTCTACTATAACTAGTAGATCCTTGGATACCTTTAAGGCGATCTCAGTAGCTCTCACCACCTCCTCCACGCTCAACGCTCCGAGACCGGACTTCTGCATTCCCGCTATCCTACCATCATCCGATACAGTTATTACCAGCTTAGTCTCGCATACTCTCTCCTCCTCTATA
Source organism: Desulfurococcaceae archaeon (assembly GCA_020833415.1). Taxonomy (GTDB): domain Archaea; phylum Thermoproteota; class Thermoprotei_A; order Sulfolobales; family NBVN01; genus DRZP01. Next base: position 1,835 of record JAJHQJ010000021.1, read on the forward strand.
TCCGGGTCGACGAACAGCACGTTCTCGGCCTTAGCTATGCTCACAGTAACCACCTTATGCCTAAGCTGTAAGGGACCTGACCTGGAGTTCCTATCCACCTTTACATTCCCGAGCTCATCTACCTCGACCTTAGGTAACTTAGTATCCATTAGAGCTGCTAGGGCCGCTATTGAGGAGGCGTCCACAAGGTTACCGTCGTGGTCTAGAACGTATATATCCACGTAGACTACCCAGACCCTCCTACCTGGTACTATCACAAGCTTTTCCATATCTATAGCCTTGATCTCCCTCAAGGACCTATCTATGACCCTAGCCAACTCAATCGCGTTCTCATCTGGAGGTCCCGGCTCGAAGGTCGGGGAGGCTGTGGGCATGAACTCCGCGCTTACCACCAATGCACCTTCATTCGGGGTATCGGGGTACGGTGAGCCTACCTCAAGTTTAACCCCGGCTATTACAACGGTATTACCTAACTTCACCAAAGCCGAGCCATCAGCGTTGGGTACGTAACCGGGTACTATCTCAATGGGTCTAAAATCCGTTAAACCTCTACCAGAGGCTCTAAGCCCCTTCTTAAGCATACTTAATATAGTAGCAGACCTTAACTTCGGTACGGTAATCTCAGCTGATGGAGTGACCGACATTACTCCTCCACCTTAACTCCCAGGTACCTACTCTTTAGGGTTTCGCGAGCTATATTGTAGATTACCTGAGCACCCTTAAGGGCTAGCTTAAGGGCTTCGTCGAACTCCTCCCTAGTGAGAACCCCGTTGAGCTGGAGTAGGGTTACTAAACCTAGAGAGGGTGCTACGGCTACTGGCATATCGGCCTCTCCGTACATATCCTCGACCTCGTCTATATCTAGGACCAACACGCCATCTACCTTCCCAACAGCTACGCCGACTACTAGGTCCCTCATCGGTATACCAGCATCAGCTAGTGCTAGCGAGGCAGCCGTCACCGAGGCGGTCCTGGTCCCGCCATCAGCGTTTATAACCTCTATGAATATGTCTATAGCAGTCCTCGGGAACACCTCGGCCATAACTACGGGCTCTAGAGCCTCTCTGATGACCTTGGAGAGTTCGATCTCCCTACGCGATGGTGCGGGAGACTTCCTTTCGTGCGTTGAAAACGTTAGCATGTGGTACCTGCACCTAAGTATAGCCCTATTAGGTAGTAGTAGGTGTTTTTGAGGTATCTCACGGGGTCCGTGTACTGCTGCTAGTACCTTGGTAGCCCCGTACTCCACTAGAGCTGAGCCTGAGGCCTTATTTAGAACCCCTACCTGCATCCTTATAGGTCTAAGCTCATCCGGCTTCCTCCCATCATGCCTCAGACCGTCCTCTCTAAGTAGCTTTACCCTCCCCACTTATTAGTCCCCTCTTCACTTTCTCGCGAATTATAAACTCCTTAATTCTATCCGTCAGACCCGGTATGTGAGCCTCGCGCTCTATTTTGAGTATAGCCATTATTAAGATGTCCTCCAACTCCTTGTTTGGGCAGCTTATTAGGATCCTCCCGTTCCTAGCTACCGTAATATCGCAACCCGTCTCGCTTCGTAGTAGCTGGTGCATAGACCCGCGTCTACCTATTACTCGAGCTACCTTAACCGGGCTTATCTCCACTATGGTACCTTGTATAACCTTACCTAAGCCCTTACCTTTAGTTGTTATTATAGGTCCCCTACTCCTATCGAAGACCTCTACCTTAGCGATTACCGTATCCCCTGTGGATAAGTAGCTACTGAGGTCCTCCTTAGCCGGGTTTACCGGTCGACCGAGGAAGTCGACAGCGTATAGTGTTGCTGTAAACGGGGCCCTTATGTCTACCTCCCAGTAGGTTAGGCCTACGTCAACTACATAGCCTATAACAATGTCATCTACTTGAGGTACGTAGCACCCCTCTAGCGGGATGAAACTCAGCTCCCTACTGTCGTCGTTTATCTGTGCTAGGCCTATAGCTGTTGCTACGTACTTCCCATCTACCTTAACGATGTAGTTTGGCGATAGAACCTTGAACTCTCCCTCGCAGATAACCTCTCCCGGTACTACGAGAACTCTCCTAGCCTCCTTAGAGCTCATCAAATCACCTCTACCTTAACCTCAGCGTTACCCTTTGTTAGCCTGTTTATCTTATCTATCACCTCCACCTGGAGACCTGCAGGTACCTCAAACTCTACTCTAAAGCTACCGTCCTTACCCCACTCCTCGGCCTTTAGCTCACCCAGTCTTCTAAGCTCTTGAGCTACTCTTGGGGCTATCTCCGGGGGTACCTTAACAATAAACCTAGCCCTAGCTATCTTTATTGGGAGCACCCTAGCTATCGCCTTAACTATAGTTGCCGCCTGCTCCTCAACCCCTTTGTAGAGGTCTACCGTAACCTTAGCCTCCTCCATAGCCTTCTCTATTCTCTGAGGCGGTATGGGGGTCTTAGTCCTCGGGTCTACGGCCGACCTAGCTATGAAGTTAATTATCTGTCTCCTCTTATTCTCAAGCATGCGCCTTCGCTGCTCTGTAGTTAGCTGCAACTCCCCCCTCTTAATTATTATGTCTGCAACCACCTTGATATCCGTTGTACCAAATACCTTGGCCAGCTCTTCTGGGGAGACCTTATCCCCCCTTCTCACGTCCCTATATATGTAGTCACCCTTTAGAACCTCCTCTATGTCTACCTTCCTACCCTCCCTATACTCCAGAGCCTTATCCGGGTCTACGAGAACCTCGAACCTCTGCCCCCTAACTTCGTACCTAGCAACTACATACTCCCTACTCTTACTCATTTATCTACACCGGCCTCCGATATGAATGAGCTTATCTCGTCGTACCCCAGCTTCTTGAAGACTCTCTCAGTAGCATCTATGTAGCCTAACTCAACATAGTTAGGGTCTAGAGGACCCTCTGTCGTAGCTCTAAGAGCTCTTAGAGCTAGTATTATCTGCTCCTTAACATCGAGATCATCATTGTAGTGCTTCTCTAGGTACTGAGTTGCAACTTGCTCACCCATCCCTAAAGCTAGGGCTAAGTAACCGAAGTAGTAGCCGTTGATCTCAGTCCTAAATAGCCTAACCCCCCTCCTATCCACCCCCAAGAATATCAGTGAGACTCCGAAGGGTCTTACCCCGGCGTGCTGTGTGTACAGCTGCTTAATATCACATACGTACCTAGTCAATAGCTCGACATCTATTTGCTCATCGTATATGAACCTGTAGTTCATAGCTACCTGCCTAGCGTAGTCTATGAGGACCCTACCGTCAGCTGCTAGACCGGCGAACGAGGCACCTATATGCGTATCGATTATGTAGACCTTCTCGATGGACCTAGCATCGATGAGTGGGGCAATTTTCCTCTTCTCAGCAGCTATAACACCCCCCCTACGTGTTTTGAGGGCTATGGTGGTCCAACCCTTCCTAACGTTCTCGGATGCGTACTCAACTTGGTACAGCTTTCCATCGGGTGAGAACACGGTTATAGCCCTATCGTAGCCGAGTGCAGGAGGTCCGAACGCCATGCTCCCGCTACACCTAGAGCTACTCTACTAAGTTGTAAAAATATATTACAGTTGGAAGCGCGTCATTAGGGTAGTGCTCTCTGTTTTAAGAAACCCTGGGTAGCTATACCGAGGCGGAAACCCCGTTCAGTCCCAGTACTGCCTTGTCTTAATATACTGCTTCTCAAGCTCATATAGCTTTACGTAGAACTCATCCCCTGCGTACTGAAGAGCCCTCTTAGCAGCTTCCGGACCCACACCGTGGGCTGAGAGAGCTTCAACAGCCCTCTTACCGAAGTCTAGGACGAGTATAGCTGTGTCAACAAGTTTCTCAAATACCTTCACCTCCTCCTCGCTTAATCCGAACCTGTAGTCCCTACCCAGCTTAATAGCCTTCCTAGCAATCTCTACGACCCTATCATCGGGGACCTTACTAACCCCTATTAAACCGTAGCCACACCTCTGACATCTTATCCTCTCTGGTAGGTCTCTGACCCTCGACTTCCAGCTGTAGCCGCAGCTCAAGCACACTAGGGTAATTACCTTCTCCTGTACACGCCTCCTAACGATCTCGGAGATCATCTTTCTAGGTATAGCTCCATCCTTAACCCTATCGAAGGGCCTCAGGTACTTTAACCCCTCTAGAGCTATAGGAGAGGGATCGGCTCTCTCATAGAGTACTAGAGAACTTGGACTACTCATAAGCCTTCTCACCAGGTTGAGTAAGGGTTCTACATCAATGTACCTAGTTAACCCCTCCCTAATAGCCTCGGAGGAGATAACGTCATCGCTGTGGAGCTTAGAAACTATCGCCCTAACTACCTTCGGCTCCAGTCCCCGAGGTATTAGACCTAACCTATAGCCTACATTAAATAGTAGGTACTCGAATAGCCTAGACTTCCTCACACCCTCAATAACTAACTCCATAACGTTGCCTCCGCTAAGGGCCTCTAGAATAGATGAGAGTAGTACCTCACTGGGCAACCTAAATGGGAGCTCTATAACAACTCTGTACGGATCAACCTTGTAGGCCGGGCTTATACCGTATCTCGCGTAGAGGTTGTAGAGTACTAGGTAAGCTAGAGCTCTATTCCCCTTGGTCCCTAAGCAGCTCATTAAAACTACTAGAGGCCTCTCACTGTTAACCACCTCAGCGATTAGTCTTCTATCCGAAGGGGTTACGTAACCCTTAGCTACATGCTCTCTCACTATGCGCTCTATATACCCTACAGACTCCGGATCCGCTAAGGCTATGTAATTAGGGTGTAACCTCCCAGTACGGGCGATCACCTCGTAAAGTCCGCATACCTCCCTAGCTACCCTATAGTCTACAGGGATGGTCTCACCAGTCCACGAAGGTATGAGGGCCTCCCCAGCGCTCAGCTCCTCCACGTAAACCCTATGCCTCTCGTAATCTACTGAGAGCACCTTCCAGAGCCTCCCACCTAGGACTAGCTTTGTATCAGTTACTAGATCGATTACGAACTCTTCATCGAGGGTACCCAGCTTCCTCTTGGAGAGAGAGTCCACTACATCGTATGCTGCTGTATCAACAATCGTTGTTGTAGTGACGTAGTATATCCTACCCCTCTCACTAGCCTCTAGGAGCTCCCCGGAGATCTTCAAGTACCCTAGCTCAACAGTCTTATCGACGACCTTGAGGAACTCTTCGTAGGTTAGACTAGAGTAAGGGTACGACCTCCTCACCACTTCGTAGGCTCTCTCCCTAGTGTAACCCCCCTCTAAGCCCATACCCACGAGGGTGTGTATAAGTACGTCGTAGGGTTTTTCGTAGGCCTTACCCTTCTCCATTAACCCGGCCTTAGCCCTCCTAGCTAGGACTAAGGACTCAGCTACGTCGTCAAGAACATCGTCACAGACTACGTATCCTAGAGCTCTTTCCCCAGGCCGGTGCCTCGCTCTCCCAACTCTCTGAACTAGCTTAAGAGCCTGCCTGGATGAGGAAACTTGTACTACAACGTTTACCGCACCAATATCTATACCTAGCTCTAGGCTCGACGTAGCTACAACAGCATCGAGTTTCCCCTCCTTAAGTAGCCTTTCCACCTCTTCCCTCTCCTCTCTGGATAGACTACCGTGATGCACTCTTACGTTAAGCCCTAACTCACTGAGTCTCCTGCCAACGAGTTCGGCCTCGTCCCTAGTGTTAGTGAAGACTATCGCTGTCCCGTGCTTCCTTACTAGGTCGGCTATGAGCTGAAACTTAGCACTAGGATCTATGGAGGTGTACCTCATTACTACTTGGATATCCATGTCCCTAGGGTCGTGTACTACCACCTCCTCTACCCGCCTACCGAAGGCTAGGACGTTCTTGGCAAGCCCCACGTCACCTATACTAGCTGAGAGTCCTATTCTCTGAAACTCTCCGGCAAGTTCTACCAACCTCTCAAGGTTGACAGCTACCTGAACCCCCCTCTTACTCTCAATTAACTCGTGGAGTTCATCTACCACCACCCACCTAACATTACCGAGAGCCTCTCTAAGCCTCTGGTCAATAAGTATGTAGGCGAAGGTCTCCGGAGTTGTGACCAGTATATGCGGAGGCTTTAAACTTAGAAGTCTCCTAAGTGATGTAGGAGTATCCCCATGCCTTACTGCAACCTCTATGCCGAGCTTCGAAGCTATTCTCATGACCCTCCTTACAATATCCCTATTTAGAGCTCTTAGGGGGGTTATGTAGATAGCCGAGATCCTCCTGAGTAAACCCCTGCTCACCATCTGCGAGAGAATCGGAAAAATAGCTGCCTCAGTCTTACCCGAACCTGTAGGAGCTACAATAATTACATTCCTACCGCTTAGAATCTTAGGTATAGCAACCTCCTGAACAGGGGTTAGCGTAGTATAGCCTTCCTCAATTACCACAGCCCTGACCCTAGAGTCCAGCAGGCTTAGAGAGTTGGAGAGCTGCACCTCCCTTCAACATCTGACTTGCTCCCCGCCCTAAAAGGTGAGGGCTCCCTTCAGGGGGTTCATCGGTTCCCCGCATCTATTCAGGATACGTCTGTCATCTGCGGGGCAGTCGGGGTGGTCAGAGACCCCCCACTGGATTAGGGCTACCCTCTCGATGCTCATTACAGCTACGGTATCCCTATCGCCTTCAAAACCACATCTAGGGCACCTCAACCTCCTGTAACCGCTCTCAACTAGCTTGAATCCACATCTTGGGCACGTCGATGAAGTCCCGCTCGGGTCTACGACTACTAGTGGTACCCCGCTCTTCTCCGCCTGCCAGTCTACCCAGAACTCCAGCCTCCTGTAGCTCAGTATCGGCAGGGAGACCCTGTGCTCCCTCGGGAGCTCCCTAAGGCTCTCCACCAGCCCCGTTAGGTCTTCCCCAGCAACTATACCCACAGTTACGGCATCTCAGCTTAACCACGTACAAACTACCTAAATAAACCTTTCCATACCATCCCCGCCCTAAGGGGCGGGGCTTTCGGTTGTAAACGAATGTGGTGCTGTGGCGGGCCCGCCGGGATTTGAACCCGGGACCTACGGGTTAAGAGCCTCGGCCCTAAGTCCGCCGCTCTACCTGGCTGAGCTACGGGCCCCTATCACATTACACGCACTAAAGGCTTAAAAGCTTTACAACCAGAAGCCCCGTCCTCCAGGACAGAGATAGATGGGAAACCTATAAAGTTTTCCCAGCTTGGGTTTCCCCGAGGCAATTAACTGTGAATAGTTCTAAGTGCTCTGTCCTCGCCTCGGGGTTCCCCCGCATAGCTCGGGTTTTCACCGCTTCACCGCGGGGGCTATCGGGGCTCCACCTAACCCGAGAGCCCCTCATCTGCTTAAAACCCTTGAGGGCGAAGTTCCACGAGGCTACCACATCCCTCGATGTAATGGCTCCTCCTAGCTCTACAAACCGGTAGTTTACGAACTCTACCTTCTTACCACTAGGAGACTTCCTAGATGTTCCCGCCGGGTTTACGTAGATTACCTTAATGCTCTCAATCAATGCCTTGTACTCTACGTACTCCTGCATCCTCCTATAGCACCACACCGGCTTCTCCCACGACAGCTTCCTTCCACCGTTGCCGTTTTCCCTCAGTTTCTTCAAGTCCTCGAAGACTACTACAGCGTTGTATCCCCTAGCTACTTCCACAAGCCTCTTAGATACCCTATGTGTAGCATCTATTAGAACGTTCTTCGCTCTACTAAGCCACCTAGCCCTAGCTCTCCTAACCCACCTCAGGAACCTCCAGTTCCTCGGATGTTTCCTCTGTAGATCCTCAGCGAGCTTACGTAGATGTAGTGCCCTCTTCAACCCTTTGAACGGTATTACGCCTATTGAGACTAGGTTACCGCTTAGGTCTACTTGTGTTATGTTGTTGAAGTTTAGGTCTACACCCATAACTACCCGTGGCTCCCTAGGTACCGCGTCTCTGTGGAACGTTATATATACATAGAACCTCCCACACCTGTAGCCCACCAGTACCTCACCGAACCTCCAGGAGCCGTCGAGGTACTTGTCTAAGTAACTATACCACTTCAGCTTCAGCTCTGCCCACCTGTCGTGTTGTACTGCTATCTCTAGGGTTTTCCTATTGAGGTCTATCTCGTAGTCTAGGGTGTGCACCCTAGCTGTTAGCTCCCTGAGCACCGTTTTCGATCCGTTATTCTTCTTGACTGACCCGGCGGCCTCCCTAGCCCGCCTGTACATCTCGGAGACGTGTGGTCCCCGAACCCGAGACCCCTCAGTCTACTGTAGAATACTCTATGTAGTGTCTTCTCGGAGGGTATTCGATCCGAATACCCCGTCTACCACCAGCTGGACCGAGTCGCGGTACGCCCTCAGGAACTCCACCGGGGGCCCTCGCCCCCTCGAGGGTGACCGCCTCGATACGAGCGGTCACGGTGACCCTCACAGGGAGGCTCATCAGTACACCCCATTAAACTAGAGTAATAGAGGCAAGTAGAAGCAAGCAGTAAAATAGTTTACGATTATCCAAAACTAACCACAAGTAATTGTAGATCGGTTGCAGGCTCCCCGCCTAAAGGGCGAAGTCTCAGCAGGTGGTAAGTTTATGCCCCTAGTTACTGTTTCGGTTTTACGTAAGTTTATATAGCTTTCTATAGCTCTTGATGCAATTTGTGCTAGGTATCGGTAAGACACATATAATCTTCTAATATGTGTTGGATACCCAAGATGTAGGGGTCTAGAGGTACCCTCAAGCCCGATGAGGATCCGAGCGGGATGCAGGGGGAGGAGAATGAGGCGATGACCGCATCAACTCACATAGGAGCTGGACTCATTAACATCCGGTGGCCTGGGGTTCAGGTTCCCATCCTCACTCTTAAGGGTAACTAATAGCTTGTACTAGGATACTTTAGGCATATGCAGAGGCTCTCCGAGAGCTAGGTGCGCTAATTCCCCAATTACCTCGGAGTACGTTGGGTGTGTGTAGATAACATTAGCCAGCTCCGGGACTCTCATACTGTATGCTATAGCTAGGGCGAAGATATGTATTATCTCCGAGGCCTCGTTACCTACTACCTCAGCTCCCAGGATTCTCCCGCTGCCTTTCTCAACAATTAGCTTGGCGAAACCCTCGCTACTCTTGAGTAGAGCCGTAGTATTTCGACCTAGGGCTACGTAGGGGAACCTATAGACTTCACACTCCAGACCGGAGGCCCTTACCTCCTCCTCAGTCTTACCCACTATGGCTACCTGTGGGTGTGAGAATACTACCTGCGGCACTGGAAAGCGTGGGAGTGAACTTCTAACACCGGCAGCCGTGTCGGCAGCTATCATACCCTCCCTAAAGGCCTTATGTGCTAGTTGGGGAGGTCCTACTACATCCCCAGCTGCAAGTATGTTGGGGATGCTCGTCCTCAAGGACTCGTCAACGTGTATACCGACCCTAGGGTCATACCTAACCCCCACTACCTCTAATCCTATACCCTCAACATTAGGTCTCCTACCCACGGCTACCAGGACCTTCTCAACCTCTACTACCTCCTCGGAACCGGTGCCCCGGGATACGAAGACCCGCACCCCACCCGGGACCTTCTCAACTCTCTTAACAGTAGACCTTAAGTATAACCTGATGCCGAACCTGCGGAGGCTTCTCTCCACTACTGCTGATACATCCGGATCAGTAAAGTAGAGGACCCTATCCAGTAGCTCAACGAGGTAGATCTCCTTATTCAGCATAGCTAGGGCTGTGGAGACCTCAACCCCCACAGCTCCAGCACCTACGATAACCATCGATTCGGGGGGTCTCCGGAGCTCAAAGAACTCCCTATTTGATATAACGTACTCCCCGTCGAACTCTACACCCGGGATCCCCTTAGGCTCGGAACCAGTTGCTATCAGGGCGTACCTAAATTTTAGGAACCTTCTAGAGCTACTGCTCACAATCTCAACCTCATGGGGTCCGGAGATCCTTCCAAAACCCTCAACTAGGTCTACCTCGCTTAGGAGAGACTTAATCCCCTCGCGAGTTCTTAGAGCCGCTCTCCGGACGTAGTCTAGGAGGGTCTCCTCGGAGAGGGAGCTAACGCTCAGTTCTATACCGGCAAGCCTCAGAGACTTAGCCTTGTAGAAGGCTTCCGCTACCTCTAGGAAGGTTTTAGTCGGTATACAACCCCAGTTAGCACACTCTCCTCCAAGGAACCTTCTCTCGACTAGGGCTACCTTTAGGCCCCTCCCTACGGCTCTTATAGCAGCTACGTAGCCCGCAGGTCCTCCACCGATTATTACGAGATCGTACACAGAGTGCCACCGGCCGACTATAGCGCCTAGTAAATTAAGGGCGGGTCTAGGTCTAATTAAAAGCTAGCTGGCTGGTTCTACCCAGGGGTGTCCTCGGCGGGGTTCTCTACCTAATGCTAGCCCGATATTTGGGCTATCCTTAACTACGCGTAGGATTATGTTGGTAACCGATCTCTTAATGTAGGGTACCTTTAGGATTCTCTTTATGAAGTTGTCGAGTTCGCTTACGGAGTTAAACACTGTTATGATGGCAATATCGTACTCCCCGGTAATGTCGTAGACTGCCCGAACGTTTGCCTCCTGCGCCAGCATTCTCTCTATGTCGGTTATATACGCACCCTCCACCTGGAGAAGAGTTAGTGCATGTATCCCGTAGCCTAACTTTGTGTAGTCCAGTAACGCTGCATATCCCTTTATTACCCCAGCTCTCTCCAGACGCTTCAACCTCCTGTGCACAACTGATGGAGACTTCCCTAAGGCTTTAGCTATCTCCCTTATGCTTAGCCGGGCATTATCCTTTACCATGTCTAGTATCTGCAGGTCTAACTCGTTCAGAGACTCTCTAGTATGTGTAGAACGTACCACCAGCACCCCCTTACTAGACCTTCTATACGCGCTAATAAGTGTTCCACCTTATTTACAGTAGTTTTATCTAGTGTTCCAGCCTGCAAACAATGAGCGGTACTGGTAGTGGTAGTCGATGAGGTGGTGCTCTCAAAGAGCGTACCGGGAGCTTTAGAGAAGGTGAGGTGGGTTGAACTACACTATACAGACCTAACTGGTAGACTACGAGTTACTAGAGTAGCTGTACCTAGTGTACCTAGTACGGACGCTATAGTAGCTAAGGTCGATGGTAGTAGCGTAGGTATGGCACCTATAGAGAGGAGTGATCTACTGCTAGTAGCTGATGAGAGTACCTTAAGGCCAATACCGTGGTTAGACGGGTACTGGAGGGCTATCTCAGACATATACGTTGAGTGGGGTATTAGACATCCATGCGATCCGAGGTACGTTACTCAGGGAGTTGAGGAGTACTTCGATAGTCAGGGTCTAAGGCCTTTAGTCGGAGTTGAGGTTGAGTTCTTCGTCTTTAAGGAGGTTAGACTACTGTATAGAGTTCCAATAGCTACTGCGTATAGGTTAGAGTTTGTAGACAGGTCCTTTGGGAAGGGCTTAGACTCTAACTACCACACCGTGGGGGAGGTACTCGGTAGCTACCTAAGTGAGGTAGCCCTAGTTCTAGGGAAGTACTTCGATGTTGATGTACGTAGCTACCACCATGAGGTAGCCTCTAGTCAGGTAGAGCTGTCACTTGGTGCTAAGAGTCCCAAAGCTCTATCTGACGGTATTCAGACAGTTAAGTACGTAGCTAAGTCTATAGCATCAGTTAGAGGACTTAAGGCGACATTTATGCCGAAGCCTATCTATGGAGAGAACGGCTCCGGGATGCACGTACACGTAAGTCTGTGGAGGGGTTCTACCAACGTATTCCACGACCCGAACGATGAGTACGGCATAAGTCAGCTGGCTAGGTACTTCATAGGGGGTCTACTCAGTCACTCGAGGGCTTTAGCAGCCATAGTGGCCCCTACTGTGAATAGCTACAAGAGACTAGTACCTGGGTACGAGGCCCCGGTATATGCTACCTGGGGTCCGGCGAACAGGAGCACTATGGTTAGGGTACCTAAGGTTATAACCCCCTCAGATGCGAGGGTAGAATTCCGACCCCCCGACCCGTCATCAAACCCCTACCTAGCTATAGCAGCAATACTACTAGCTGGTCTAGACGGGATTAGGAAGTCCATAGATCCGGGCGAGCCGATCAAGGAGAACACCTACAACCTACACAGATTCCCCCGTGAGAGGACCCTACCTAGGAGTCTGGCTGAGGCACTTGACGAACTCGCATCAGATAACGACTTCCTCAAGCCGGTGTTTACGAGGGACCTCCTTGAGGCGTATATGGAGATTAAGTTTAAGGAGTTAGAGGAGGTGTTGCTAGTACCAACCCCCACGGAGTTCTTCAAGTACCTTGACGTATAGCTAGAAGTGCAGTCCCTATACCCTCTACAAACCCTAGTAGAGCTACCGCGTTAGGAGATCCCGGAGAACTTAGATAAGGTGGCGCCGGGGGCGGGATTCGAACCCGCGTGGGCGTAACACCCACCGGCTCTCCAGGCCGGCCCCTTAGACCGCTCGGGCACCCCGGCTCCGAGTAGGTATATGCTGAGAAGGCTTTTAAAAAGTTAGCTAGAAGTTTGCGGGAGTGCTAATCTAGGGAGAACTACCTCAGGACCTCTATCTCTATGAAGACATCGTCTGGTACCCTAATCCTCATTATCTGCCTCATAAACCTGTCGTCAGCATCTACATCTATTAACCTCTTGTGTATCCTCATCTCCCACTTCTCGTAAACTTTAGTACCCTCCCCGTGGGGCGGTACCAGCACGGGTACGACGAGTCTCTTAGTTGGTAACGGGATCGGTCCCGATATGTTAACTCCAAGTTTTTTAGCATGCTCTACAATCTGGTTTACAACGTCATTTAGATGGGATACGTTAACGCTCCACAGCCTTATCCTTACTTTAGCCATCAGCTTGACCCTAGTTCTTCGGTTTACTTAGCCTTGATCTCGATCTTCGCTGGTACTATGTCTACTACCGTACCGATACCTACGGTCTTACCCATGTCCCTCATTGCGAACCTTCCTAGCTGTGGGAACTCGCTGTACTTCTCTACTACCATAGGCTTTATGGGCTTGAACCTCACTAGAGCGGACTCACCTGCCTTAATGAACTGCGGGTTCTTCTCAGTTATCTGCCCGGTTCTGGGGTCTAGCTTACCTATGATCTCCACTATCCTAGCGGCTACCGATGCTGTGTGTGCGTGTATTACCGGGGTGTACCCAACGTGTATAGCTGATGGGTGCCACATTACGAATATCCTAGCAGTAAACTCCTCGACTACGGTCGGCGGGTTAGTTAAGTGCCCGACGACGTCGCCCCTCCTTATCTGCTCCTTGGATACACCCCTAACGTTAAAGCCTATGTTATCGCCTGGTAAGGCCTCGTCTAGAGGTTCGTGGTGCATCTCAATGCTCCTCACCTCCCCAACTACTGCTGGAGGCATAAACACTACCTTATCCCCAACCTTAAGTCTCCCAGTCTCGACTCTGCCTACAGGTACCGTACCTACACCCGAGATGCTATAGACCTCCTGTACGGGTATCCTAAGAGGCTTTTCAATAGGCTTTAGAGGCTCCTTAGCCGTATCTAGGGCCTCTACGAGCGTCAGCCCCTTATACCACGGCATGTTTGGTGAGGGCTTTGCTATATTATCGCCCAGCCAGCCTGATACCGGTACGAAAGGTATCTCATCAACCCTGTAGCCTAGGGTCCTCAGGAACTTCTTCAAGGTCTCAACTACCTGTTTATACCTAGCCTCACTCCACGGTGGCTCAGTTATATCCATCTTAGTTACAGCAACTATGAGGTTCTCTATACCCATAGTCCTCGCCAGTATAGCGTGCTCCCTAGTCTGACCCTCAGGGCTCATCCCGGCCTCAAACTCACCTGTCTTAGCAGATACTACCAGCAGAGCAACGTCAGCCTGGCTGGTACCGGTAATCATGTTCTTAACGAAGTCCCTGTGTCCCGGAGCATCGATTATGGTCCAGTAGTATTTCGGTGTCTCGAACTTCATAAATGATAGGGCTATTGTTAGACCCCTCTCCCTCTCCTCTTTAAGTCTATCGAGGAACCAAGCGTACTTCTCAGTCTCCTTACCGGCCTTCTTAGCGGCCTCCTCAACCTCCTTAGCCGTCTTCGGATCTATAGCTCCGAGCATGAGGAGCATGTGGCCTACCAGCGTACTCTTTCCATGGTCCACGTGGCCTATTACGACCAGGTTCATGTGCGGCTTAGTAGGTCTTCTGCTCATACCACACCCACC
>JAJHQJ010000013.1 GCA_020833415.1 Desulfurococcaceae archaeon
TCGGATCTATAGCTCCGAGCATGAGGAGCATGTGGCCTACCAGCGTACTCTTTCCATGGTCCACGTGGCCTATTACGACCAGGTTCATGTGCGGCTTAGTAGGTCTTCTGCTCATACCACACCCACCTGACGCCTTATCCTCACACACTAGTACCAGAAGGTTTTAAAAGCTTTACAAGAGCGTTATGTAACTCCACCTACTTAAGACTAGAAGCCGTAACTTACGCATTGTGAGACTAGTAGAGTCAGTACTTCAGGTGGTTGATTACCTGCCCCACCTGACCTCCTCCCCGCCCTAAAAGGTGTGGGTTCCCTTTAGGAGGTTCATAGGCCCTCTACATCTATTCGAGTCTACATCTGTCATCTGCGGGGTAGTAAGGAGAGCCGAGATTCCTACATCTTAACCAGTTTACGTAGATGCCTACCCCGCACCCCCGTGGAGGGCTTAGGGGCAACCACATCCATGTAGCCTCATCAGCGGGAACTACCAAGCAAGGGGGAGTTTATAAGTTCCCCACGTCCCCACCCTAAAGGGTGAGGCCTTCGGTTGTAATCCCCGCCCTGGAAGTGCGACATACGGTGTTTAGGTCCTCTCCTTCTTTTCGTAGAGCGGTCTTAGCTTAATTACACCCAGAGCTTCAGCTATCTCTAGAATCCACCCAGCTAGCTGCACTGAGACAAGGGCTACTGAGTGACTTTCCGGTAGGTTTACTCCAAGTACCTCCTTAGTTGCTCTTAGGCTGCAGTTAGCATTGACCCGCTCCAAGAGTCTTTCTTTAAGTTCGTTTAGGATGTGGTCTAGAGATGTCGAACCTCTCGAGACGAGGTACTTAACGTACTCTATGTCTGTAGGTCTTGGAATGGACTCCGAGGCTCCCTCGCCGCATACCTCAAAGTACTTCTCCAGCAGACTGTAGTCGCTGAATACCTTCCTACTCAGGAGGAGTAGTTTTGTGTCTGTACTCACCTCTCCTCGCCGCCTCCCTCCTAGGTCCTACCCCGTAGAAGTACCTACCAACCCCGTGTAGTGCCGGGCTGACGGTACTGAGAGTATAGCCGTACCTATCAGCTACACCCTCCCTAACACGAGCTCTAAGTACCTGTAGTATGTAGAGTATGGACTCACCTACCTGGTACTTACTTAGAACCCTAGTCTCCAGTATTGCGAGAGCCCTCTTAATCCCGGGGGGTCTTACATCTACGCTGTCGACGAGCTCTACCCCATACTGGGCTACCTTATCGACATCCCTCCCAGACGTCGTGCCGAGTAGGTATATGAGGTCGGAGTCCTCCAAGCTTAGAATGCTTAGAGTAGCCTCACCGCAGTAGTCTAGACACTCCCTAGTGTAGCTACTCGAATCTATAGCTACGGCAACAGCCGGGGGCTCCTCACTGACCGGGGTGTTCCAGCTAGCTGGCATGAGGTTTACCCTACCGTTAGGGCATACCGAGCCTACGATAACCGTAAGGCGTGGGTGGAGTAGGTAGTAGAACCTACCTATGTAGTTCCTGAACATCGCCGCACCCAACTTAAATTTTTAGCTGAGCTAATAACGGTAGTATAAGACAGAGCTATGAGGTCGGTAATAGCCGTAGTTGTAGCTGGAGGATTGAAACTGGCAGAGATGGTTCCCCCACCTGTTAAGGCAGGGTACGTACTGGCTAAACCGATGGCCACGGTCCTAACCCCCTTAGATGGGGCTGCAGCAAGGGGCTACATACCTTACGTTTACGGTAAGGTAGCCGGCTCGGCAGGTCTGGTTAGGGTCTTAGAGCTAGGTTACGGCGTAAGTGAGTTCAATGTCGGTGAGGAGGCCATTGTAGCTCCCAAGTGCTTCGTGGACCTAGCAACTAGGGCTGACGGTACTCTGGCCGAGCTCCTAAGCATACCATCGGAGTGCCTTCTACCAGCACCCCGCAGTATTGACGGTCTATTGGGGGCTAAGGTCTCGCTACTAACACACATACCCTCCATACTAAAGAGGATCTCAGGTTCCACCCTCCTCATAGCTGGTTGCGGGTTTGAGGCCCTTTCACTAGCTTACTCAGCAACAGAGTTACTTAGGGTAGAGGCTATGTGCTCCAGTGAGATAGGTCTTCAGAAAGCCTCGAGACTCGGGATTAGGTCCTACCTTTGGGAGGAAGCTGGAGGTAATTACGACGTGGTCTACATAGCATCTCTCAACCCTTACCTAAACATCTCAGCAGCCAGAAAATGCCGCGAATCCCTCATAATCTCGCCTTTCATACCTAGAGAATACATACCTTCAGTACCTGTGGAAAGGGTAATAGCTAGCTCTAAGGTCGAGCCGGATGTAGCTAGGGCTGTCGAGATTGCCAACAGCATTCCAAGCGACCTGGAGAGAGCTATCAAAGTAGTCGACACCCTTCAAAAGCTCATCGAAATAGGTACCTCAGGTACATACATCAATTACGTGGTATACCTAAAGCAAGGTAGCTCTATTTAGGAATTTAGGAAATGCTGAGATCACCTATTTAGCTCCCTCTCCAGCCCTTCAGAGTGGGGCTTTTAGTTGCGATACTCCCATCCTTTCTTCGCTCTTTCTTAGTAGCTCTAAGTCTCTAAGCAAGGCCCCAAAAGAGCTAAACACCGAAATATATTCGGTGAAGTTACCTCCCTCCGATTACGTTGAGCCTGCTGGAAGAGCTAGCTCTCTCCTTACTAGAGTACCTAGGATCTCAATGCCTCTTCTTATATCGTTTACAGATGGGTAGCTGAAGTTCAACCTCATAGTGTTAGTACCGCTTTCATCTACGAAGAAGGGAGCTCCCGGTACGTACACAACACCCGCCTCCACAGCCTTAGGTAGCAATGCCTTGGTGTCTATAGCTCTAGGTAGCCAGACCATTAGGAAGAGCCCACCTACTGGCTTTATCCACCAAGAATCCCTAACTAAGTACTCCGACAGGGCCTCCACCATAGCATCACGCTTAACTCTGTATATCCTCTTAGCTTTCTCTATGGTCTCCTCAACGACTCCGCGTTCTATAGCCTCCTTAGCTATGTACTGGGAGAGTGATGGGGTGTGGAGATCCATGCTCTGCTTAGCTCTCTCGAAGACATCTACAAGTTGTCTGTTAGCGAGTATCCACCCAACCCTAAGACCTGGGGACAGTATCTTGCTTAATGTACCCATGTAGACAACCCTACCCTCGCTATCTAAGGTCTTTAACCTCGTTACGTCAGCCTCGTCGTAGACGAAGTAGGAGTATGGGTCATCCTCTATGATGAGGAAGTCGTACTTGGACGCCAGTTCGAGTAAGTACCTCTTCCTCTCTAAGCTCATGGATATACCTGTGGGGTTGTGGGCTGTAGGTATGGTGTAGACGAACCTAGGAATAATTCCGCGAGATTTAAGCTCCTTAAGCCTCTCCTCAAGTATATCAACTCTCATACCCTGGGAATCTACGGGTATGCCGACTATGTTAGGTTTAGCCGGTCGGAAAGCAGTTAGAGCTGCTAGGTAGGTTGGGTTTTCTGTTACTATGTAGTCTCCGGGGTCTATCAGGGTTCTAGCTACTATGTCCAGTGCCTGCTGAGAGCCGGTGACTACTATTAGGTCGTCCTCATTGAGGACCTTAACATTCTTAGACTTTAGCCACCTAATTAAAGTCTCCCTGAATACCGTAACCCCCTTAGTTGGGGCATACTGGAGAGCCTTATCACCAAAGTTGAGTACTACCTCGTAAGCTATCCTAGCTAGAGACTCCCTCGGGAAGGTCTCGGGGTCGGGATAGCCGCCTGCAAAGCTAATAACCCTCCGTGCTTCCACTACCTTAAGTAGTTCCCTGATCTCGGAGGCTCTGAAAGCCTCGGCTGATTTGGCTATGAACTTCCTATAGTCCAACAGCACCCCCGTATTAATGGTGGTAGAGAAAGATTTAAAACTCTTTAACTACGGGTTACCGAGTACTATTCTGCTTTAAAGGTTTAAACTTGAGGCCGTAATATATGACTCCGTAGGGGTCGTCTGAGATGTAGCGCCTTAGTACAGCCTCAACTACCATACCCTCACGAACCTCGTCTACCTTAACCCCCACGACCTCACCCACGATCTTCACACCCTCGCTTAGCCTAACTACAGCTACGGTCCCTGGGAGTCTATCCTCGCTTGAGTCCTGCTTGTAGTAGACCTTCGTAAAGCTCTCTACCACACCTACACCTTGAGACTTCTCGTGAACTACCTTCGTCGAGCCGCAGTAGAGGCAGACCGGTCTCTTAAATACCGATACCCGACCACAGGTTAAGCACCTAGTTAGAATCATCTCGTACAGAGACTCCTTTACCCTCCAGAACTGAGGTACAGAGAGCTTCATCACCTCCACCTCCTTAGGAGTAGTACCCTAGAAGCATTATCAGGTCCACTCATGGAGTGAACTACACCTACCTCAGAACTCACGGAGACCCCATCAAAGCCTCCAGTCAAGAGCTTAAACACCTCATAGACCTGGTAGACCCCGGTAGCACCTATAGGATGCCCCCTAGCCTTTAACCCACCGCTTAGGTTTACGAATTCCAGTTCACTCAGTTCGCACCTAGTATCTATGTAGCCTAGGGAGTATAGTAAGGCTATTGGGTAGGGTGTATAGCTATCGTGTAACTCTACAGTAACCTTCCTGAGGTCTACTCCAAACCTCTCCCTTAATTGCTTTAGTAGCTTAGTAGAGGCCTGCAACTCGGACACGCGGTCTCTAGCGTAGGCTGGGAGACCCACCTCCGAGGAGCCGTATACCACCTCTACGGCTACCTCGTAGCCTACAGGTTCGGATGAGAGAGCTATAGCCGAGGCACCGTCCCCTAGGGCGAAGCTGTCGTAGAGCGTTACAGGCTCGGCAAGTACTTGAGCCTCCTTAAACGACTCCGGGGAGATCTTAAACTTCAGCATAGCGTGGGGGATCCTCGTGGCGTTCTCGTGCATCTTAACTGCCCAGCTACTAAAGCACTCCCTACTAAAGCCTACCTTTAACAGCTCCCTCATGGCTAGGGCGGCGTATACCGGTGGACTAACCCCCCTAAGTACCTCGAACTCGTAGTCTAGGATTAGGGAGTACATGCGGTTAGCTATATACGTAGGGTACTCAGTAACCTTCTCAACCCCTAGTACCACGACTTTCCTAGCAGTCCCTGAGTGTATTAGGGATGTAGCGACCTCTACTGCCGCAATACCCGAGGACTCCCCAGACTCTACCCTAACTACTGGAACCCTCCTCCCAGCCCACTGAACTATGTGAACCCCCAGGTCTACCTGATGTGCCATTAGCTCGGGTAGGGCCGATGCCACCACAATGTACTCAGCGTTTCCACACGCTTCACAGCTTGAGAGTACCTTGTACGCTAGGTCCCTATAGCTGTACTCGAAGTGTCTATCCACCTTTACTGCAGACCCTCCAACTATGTAGGCACGCATGGGACCACCCTACACGTTTCTTAGGAAGAGGTTGCGGAACTTAGCATACTCGGCGTAGGTTATTGGAAGTCTATCGTTCATCAAATCAACTACCCTAGGTCCTAGGTTGACTACGTCGAGTATCGAGTCCTTAACTACTATACTAAAGGCATCGCTGCCCGCACCACTACCAAAGGTTACGGTGAGGATCCTACTACCGGGTTTTACCTCTTCAAGAACCTTAGCTAGCCCCAGTAGAGCTGAGGCATTGTACGTGTTCCCTATGTAGGGAGTTACCAGACCTGGTAGAACCTTCTCCTGAGGTATGCCTAGTACCCTAGCTACTTGAAGAGGGAACTTACCGTTAGGTTGGTGGAATACCGCGTAATCGAAGTCGGATGGTTTAAGCCCCGTCTCCTCCATGAGTAGCTTAGCAGCACTAATTATGTGGTGGAAGTAGGCTGGTTCACCGGTGAATATCTCACCGTGCTCTGGGTATGGAGATCTATCCCTCCTCCAGAAGTCCGGTGTGTCGGTTACATATGTAACGCTAGCCTCTATGGAGGCTACAGAACTACTCTCCGGACCTATAACGAAGGCTACGGCCCCTGAGGAGGCCGTGAAGTCTAGTAGATCGCCTGGGTTAGCCTGAGCAGTATCCGACCCTATGACTAGGACGTTCTGAGCGAACCCTCCGCCTACTAGTCCTACACCTATCCTAAGCCCCTCCCCGGCCGCTCTACAGGCGAACTCCATATCTGAAGCAAGCTTCCTCCTCTTAATACCCAGTGCGTCAGCTACTATGGTAGCCGATGGTTTAACTGCATAGGGTTTGGACTCGGTACCGAAGAACACCGCATCGATCTCCTCACCGCCTACCCTGGCCCTCCTAAGGGCTACCTTAGCAGCGTACCAACCCATGGTAACAGCGTCCTCGTCCTCCTCAGCGACAGACTTCTCGACGATGTTCAGTGCCTTAGGTAGCCTAGAGTCGTAACCCCACAGCGAGGCCACCTCTAGGGCGCTGAGCCTGAACCTAGGTATGTACGCTCCCCAACCTCGGATACCGGCCTTCAAGTACTACTCCAGTAGAAGTTTACGGCGGGGTATAAAAGCTTAGATTAACTGCCTAAAGAAGTTTTAGACAAGCTGTAGTAGGATTAGCGCTTAGCGTGTAACCAGCACTTAACGATACGTCCTCTACCTAGGTCCACTGTTGGTGGTTCCTCAGTTCTACATATATCCATGGCGTAGGGGCACCTCGGGTGGAATCTACAGCCAGGTGGTATGTTAGCAGCACTGGGGATCTCACCCTTTATAGGTACCTCCCTAATCTTGAACCTATTCCGGGGGTCTGGCTCGGGTACGGCTGCTATTAAGGCCTTAGCGTAGGGGTGCTGCGGGTCATTTATTACCTCATCGATCCTACCAGTCTCGACTATGGTCCCCAGGTACATTACGGCTATCCTATCGCATATGTAGGAGGCTACGGCTAGGTCGTGGGTTATAAAGATGTATGTTAGGTTTCTGGAGGCCTTAAGGTCTAGTAGTAGCTGGAGTATCTCAGCCCTTATGGAGACGTCTAGCATGCTCACCGGCTCATCTGCGACAACTAGGGAGGGCTCCAGCATTATGGCTCTGGCAACAGCTACTCTCTGCCTCTGACCCCCAGAGAGCATGTGCGGGAACCTCTCGGCAAACTCCTCAGGCGGTGTTAGCTTAATCTCCTCGAGGATCCTGTATATCCTCTCCCTCTTCTCCTCCTCAGTCTCCCCTATGCCGTGTATGTCAAGGGGCTCCTTAAGTATGTCGTATGTGCGCATCCTTGGGTTCAGAGAGCCGTAGGGGTCCTGGAATATTATCTGAACATCCCTCCTCAGTAGCTTATCCACGAACCTAGGTAGCTTAGCTGTGAGGTCTACGTATTTACCGTCAACTAGTAGAGCTGAGGGTATCTGCTTAAGTATGTCATCCCTAGGTCTGTAGAGCATCCTACCTCCGGTAAACTCTATCAGCCTTACGACTAGCCTTCCGGTAGTGGTCTTACCGCAGCCGGACTCTCCCGCTAGGCAGAAGATCTCTCCCTCCTCAACGGTGAAGTCTATACCGTCGACGGCCCTAACGTACCTCGGCTTCCTGAACGTCAGTATCTCGGTTAAGCTCCGCCTAAGCGGGAAGTACTTATAGACCCTCTCAGCTATGAGCTTAGGAGGCACACCCATCACCTCTTAGCGTACAGCCAGCACGAGACTAAATGCTCCCTACCTAGGTCCACTGTTGGTGGTTCCTCAGTTCTACATATATCCATGGCGTAGGGGCACCTCGGGTGGAATCTACAGCCAGGTGGTGGAGCTCTTAGGTCTGGTGGGACCCCGGGTATCCACGTTATCTTCTCCCTACCCCTCAGTCTCGGGATACTCCTGAGTAGGCCTTGTGTATACGGGTGAGCTGGGCTGTTGAAGACGTCGTCCGAGGAGCCTATCTCAACGATCTTACCTGCGTACATTATGGAAGTTTTATCGGCTATCTCAGCTATTAGGCTTAGGTCGTGGGTTATGAATATCATGGCATTCCTCTCCCTCTCCTTAATCTCCTTGAAGAGGTTCATTATCTGTGCCTGTATAACTACGTCGAGGGCCGTCGTAGGCTCGTCAGCTATTACTAGCCTGGGCTTTAGTAGGAGGGCCATGGCTATCATAACCCTCTGCTTCATACCCCCTGAAAGCTCGTGGGGGTACCTCCTCAGAATATCCGGAGTGAGACCCACCCTCTTAAGGACCTCAGCGGCTATCTCAAGAGCCTCGCGGACGTCCATCCCCTTGTGTATCACCAGAGGCTCAGCTAGCTGGTGCCCCACGGTGTACACGGGGTTTAGGGCGTTCATAGCTCCCTGGAAGACCATGCTTACCTTAGCCCACCTAACTCTCCTGAGCTCAGCCGGCCTGAGCTTGGTTAGGTCGACGCGGTCTAGAACTATAGAGCCCCCGGCTATCCTACCCGGAGGTGGTATGAGGCCTAGGAGGCCGTAACCTAGGGTGGACTTACCGCAACCAGACTCCCCAGCAACTCCTAGGACCTCACCGTCTCTTAAGCTAAAAGATACGCCGTCAACAGCTCTTACAACTCCGGTTAGTGTGTAGTAGTATATCCTTATGTCACGTACCTCAAGTAGGGTAGATGACACCGGCTCCACCTTCCTCTAAAGCTACGCCCTGCGGTTTATAAAGAATTTTAAGTGCTGTTCCAAATATACTCAGAGGTCGTCCACGGTAGGGTGTGATGAGGTGGGCAGCCCAGGAGAGGTGACGAAACTAGTTCACACTGACACTCTTCCTCAAGGGTAGGGAGCTCGGGTGGGACTTAACTCCGGCTCCTGGGCTTCTTATATTCCAATTCACTAAAACTCCTACTAGGTGGTGAGTATCTCAGGTATGAGTCCTAGCCCGGTGGCAGTAGGTATAGTACTGGGGTATAGGAGGGGTTCAAATACTCAGTACGTTAACCAGGTCTACATCAGGGTCGTAGGTAACTACAACGTACACAGTCTAGTTGGTCGTAGGGTTAGAGTAGTCGATGGCTATGGGAACGCGTACCTGGGTAGGGTAGTCAGGGTCCACGCTAGGGGCAGGAACGGTGTGGTCATAGCTACCTTCAGTAGGAACGTCCCGGGTCAGGTTATAGGTAGGGAGGCTCTTTTCTACAGCTCTAGTTAGCTACTGCTACGTATTAGTTGAGGACCTTAAGCAGGTGTATAGTACAGACCTTACAGCTAGTTCCCTCATACCATCCGTGTAGCCTGCGAAGAGTATTGAGTTCGAGTATGGTACCTCAAGGACTAGGGGCTCTCCATCGATGTACGCTAGGGGTTTAACATAGTGCCTTAAGCTAGTGTCCTTCACAGGCGCCAGTTCCACCTCTACAGGCTCCCCGAGGTTAACGCCGTAGAGAATGGGGTGGCTAGACCAGAGTACCCTAACCCTACCTGAGTACTTAGACACAGTCACACCCTCCAAACCCCTGAGGTCAGCTACTAGCGGGTTGAGGAGGTACTTAGTAAGTAGCTCCTCAGTAGCTCTACACAGAACTCGGCACCTACCCCCAGCCGAGCACCCCCCGAAAACCTCCCCTACGTGTTCTGCGAGTAGGCAACCCCCCTCAACAACTACATCACCAGGTGCCGGAGCAAAACCCCCCTCAACCCAGGAGTTCTCAGCAACTACGTAGTCATATGCGAGGCCACACCTCTCAAAAACCCCCCGGTCAGCAGCTAGAGAAGCGGGTGGCACGACGATCTCGAACACCCTACCCCCGGAGCCGTATACAGCAACCGGTGAGGGCTTAGTTAAAAAGATGCTGGCCCCCACCTCACCACAGCCTACTAAAGCCTTTACGAATTCCGAGACCCCGGTACCGGGTTTAAAGACCTTAACCACGTAGCCCCGCCTTAAACGCAGCGCAATACCCCCGCTTTTCAGGTTGAAATAGGACCTTATTAGTGAACACACCCAAAGAATCTCACCGAGATTCTTTGGGTGTGTTCACTAATAAGGTCCTGAGGGTAGCTGTACTAGTAGTAGTCGTACTCGGAGCACTGTTTGGGAGCAACATAGGTTTAGGGGCTAATGAGGGAGAAGTTCAGCCAGCCGATCCCTGCTGGGTAGGTCCCGACGATGCTGGCGTGATAATAGCACCGGGTACGTGTGATGGTCACGCCCCAGCTGATCCCATAACCGTCACGAGCGAGAATCCTAAGCCTACGCCAGAGAGCTAGGGATTTGGTTAGATTAGACATAACATTTTTAACCTTTCATCTCTAACAACCGTTCTTGGAGGGTGGTTTATGTCTGCTAAGTCTTTAGCAGTAATCGCTGTCCTAGTAGCTATAGCTCTCTCTTGTGTAATTGTGCTAGTTACAGTACTTAGACCTACCCGGTATGGAGATGTAGTAACGTCGACTAGGGGGTCCATAGCCGTTGTAGAGGGGTCGTTGATTCTCCACGGTGGTAGGTATGTTACGTTCGAACATCTACTAGTTCTGTTCAATGCTACACGCAAGGAGAGACCTCGTATAGGAGTAATGCCAACAGCTCAAGATAACCCTATTGAGATAGGTCTTGCGTGGGTTAGGTACCTGGAGAGACACGGTGCTGAGGCTGTACTACTAAACATTACTGTAGATAACTGCGCTTGGACTTCGCACGATACGAACTTAGTGGAGCTGGTGCGGAGCCTAGATGCAGTGTTCTTCCTAGGGGGGTTCCCGGATAGGTACGTAAGGTGCTTCCTACCTAACGGGGTCCCAACACCTGTGCTCTCGGCAGTCTGGGAGCTCTACCTAAGGGGAGGGGTCGTGGCTGGGGCAAGTGGGGGAGCTGTATTTCTTAGCGACTACAGTATTCCGAGAGGTTTCGATATCGTTTTCGAGATTATTAGGGGTTTCGGTCTTCCTCAGTATAAGCTAGTAGTGGGCGTTCACTACAACCTCGCCTACGCAGCTATCATAAGCTTCTTTGAGGTCCTATCTAGGGTGCCCGCTACTATAGGGCTCGCCATAGGTGAGGATACAGCTGTAGTATGTAGAGAGGGGAGGTGTAGAGTTGTGGGACCGGGTCCTGTACTGCTTCTAGTATACGAAGGTATTGAGAACCAAAGTTACGTGTTTACCCTTAACTACCTAACAGGGGGGGATGAGTTCACCTTAGTAGATGGAGATGCTGAAGCCTCCAAAGGTAAGACCCTCATCTCGAAGGGGTTTCCACCTAGTGGGTACTCCGTAGATCTAGGGGTCACCGCTACATCTCCCGAGGACTGGGTATTGAGGGCTATCGATGCCTTAGTAAACTCTAGTAGGGTCCAACTTAGGTTAGTACCTCTCCGCGGTGGAACGACGGCGTACCTAGTTGAGTTATCCAGAACCCCCGAGACGGCTATCTACGAGACAAGGGTAGCTGTGAGGCGCGGTGCTATCAATATCACTAAGTACACAGCACTGAGGTTACGGGTAGTCATATCCAGGACCTCGGTACACGAGCTTAACCTAGGCGAGCTTTATAAGTTCTTAAGATGAAGCTCCGGGAGGGGTCGTGGCTAAAGTTGTAGTGCTTAGGTTAGGTCATAGACCCGGTAGGGATAAGAGGGTTACTACTCACGTAGGTCTCGTCGCTAGGGCCTTCGGGGCGTCGGGCGTAGTTATAGCTGGTGTTAGGGACGAGTCGGTGGTTAGGAGTCTACTAAAGGTTAGGGAGCTGTGGGGTTGTAGGGACTTCTTCGTTGAGGACGGTGTTGACCCCGTGGAGTACGTGGAGCGGTGGAAGAAGGGGGGCGGGGTCGTAGTGCACTTAACTATGTACGGGGTACACGTTGACGACGTTATCGAGCATTTGAGGTCCTTAGGTAGGGATCTACTAGTTATAGTAGGGGCTGAGAAGGTCCCCAGGGTGTTCTACGAGTTAGCCGACTTTAACGTAGCTATAGGACATCAGCCCCACTCGGAGGTAGCTGCTCTAGCAGTCTTCCTAGACAGGCTGTTCGGTGGGAGGGAGCTAAGGCTTATCTGCCCTGATGCTAAACTGTACATAGTACCGCAGCAGCGAGGTAAGAAGGTGGTGAGGGTTGAGCGATCCGATGGCTTATCTCCTTAGGTTCATCGAGGCGTACTCGGGGCAGGACGGGGTTAGGGTGTTTAGGCTCCTCCTAGAAAGCAATAAGGAGCTGAGCTACAGTGATATAATAGCTGAAACCGGGTTAGATGAGCAGACGGTGAGGAGGGTACTCTACGAGTTAAACGAGCTGGGTTTAGTAGCCTACAGAAGGGTGCAGGCCCCGGAGGAGGGTAGGTTCATCTACTACTGGTCGGTAAACTCTGTTGGTATAAACCAGGCACTACTGAACCGTAAGAGATTAGCCCTGGAGAAATTAAGGGCTAGGCTGGAGTACGAGCTATCGACAGTGTTCTTCGTCTGCCCGGAGGATGGGCTTAGGCTCTCCTTTGACGAAGCTCTAGAGCACGACTTTAGGTGTCCTAAGTGCTCGTCCATTCTGCTCCAGGAGGATAGAAACCCCTACCTAACCCCTCTAAGGAATCTCGTAGAGAAGCTGAGTAGTGAGGTAGAGAATGAGCGGAGGGCCATCTCTTCTTGATCTCTTCTCAGGTGCTGGAGGCTTTGCCAGAGGCTTTAGAGATGAAGGCTTTAGAATTCTACTAGCTGTAGATAACGATAAGTCAGTAGCTAAGTCGTACACAGCCAACTTCCCCGGGGCTTTAGTCATCAGGGAGGATATAAGGGAGATCTCATGTGATGACATAAGGTACTTCCTAGGTTTGCAGAGTATTGACGTGGTGATAGGCTCACCTCCCTGTGAACCATTCACAGCATCTAACCCGAGAAGGAGGGAGGACCCACTTGAGAGACTCTACTCAGACCCCGTAGGTACCCTAGTACTCGAGTTCATAAGGATACTCGAGTGTGTTAAGCCCAGGCTATTCATCATGGAGAACGTTCCGGGGATACTGAAGGGCCCCCTTAAGGCAGCTCTAAGGAGGGAATTTACTGCAGCAGGCTATAGTACAGTTCACTTTAACATACTGAAAGCAGAGGACTACGGAACCCCCTCGAGGAGGACCCGCGTCTTCATATCAAATGTACCTATCTCCCCACCAAAGCTTCGTAGAATAGTAACGGTGTGGGAGGCTATAGGGGACCTACCACCACCATCGCCGGACACGCACATCCCAAATCACGAACCACCCCCCTCTCTTAGTCCTAGAAAGCTTAGGAAGGCCTTTAAGCTCAAACCAGGCGGTGCACTAGTTAGGTATAGGGGGTTTGGAGATAGACTCTACCCGAACCTGATTAGGCTCGACCCTAACTCCCCAGCACCTACGGTACTCGGTTCATCGAGGTTTATCCACCCCTACGAACCCAGGCTCATAACGGTTAGAGAGCAGGCTAGGCTCATGAGCTTCCCCGACGACCACGTATTCCTCGGGGGTAAGGATGAACAGTATAACCAGGTAGGTGAGGCAGTACCTCCTGCTCTCTCTAGAGCTATAGCTAGATACCTTCTTAGGTACTTAACTTAGAGACCTTAAAGTAGACCTTATCCATATAGTTGAACAGCTTAAGTACTTCGGTGTTAGCGGATTCCAGTATGACTATGTAGCCCCAGAGTGATATAATCACCTTGCCTACCCTATCACTACTTCTCAGGCTCACTACGTAGCCCCAAGCTACGTAGTCCACACCCTTACTGTAATTAGGTTTCTCCTTACTTACTGTAATGGCTACTTCATCACCGGTATTTAGCTTAAGAAGTTCTGAAAGAGCGTCGAACCTAACCTTCACATCTCCACAGTCTACGGAGTATATAACAATCCTGGGAATGAGGGATTTGGATACCTCAGTTACCCTCCCCCTAAGCTCTAGATAGCTAGGGCTCTGCACCGCGGTCAGATCGACCACCTACAGTACTACCTACTAAGGGCCTTAAACCTCCGGAGATTACCGGCATTATGTCTACCCTATCGCCCTCACCCAAGGCTTCACCAAACCGGCTGGTGGGGAGAGGTCTATCGTTCACAAGCACTATGAAGTCCCCCCGCTCAATTAAAGCCCTTAACTTGGGGCTTAGCCCGCTGAGGTTATCTAGCAGCTCCTTCACCGTACTTACTGTAATATCTACCTCGCTCCTTCCAAGGGCCTCCTTTAAGGACCCGTAGAGTCTAACCTTAACCATACCGTGCCCTAGATAACTTTAGGAATAGGCTAATATACCCGTACATTAGGTCTCCGCAGGGTGCACTGTCTATTTAGGATTTAAGTACCGGTAGCTCCCATAACCTAGGTCTTCCTTAAGGATTTGAGGATTTCGTTGTACCTCCTAACCCTATTCCATACATCACCGCGTAGGCCTAGTCTTAACCTAAGTGAATAGTATATCCTCTTTCTAGTTAATACTATTAAGTCTACTACGTTGCTAACGAGACTGTAGTATGGGCTGACTCTACCCCTCCTAAGACTCTCAAGGATCTCCTCTCGGCTCAAGCTGCTGCAGTTGATTAGGGTGTACGCCCTACCGACGGTCTCTAGCATGTGGGAATCGCTAGCAGCTATTCTACACAGCTTATCGGTTACCGTCATCAGGGTATACACGTTGGTTACCGGGTCTGATGAGGAGTTGAACACCTCAACACAGTCTATGAAGCTAGCTCTGTAGAGACTACCAATACCGTACCTAAACTTAGCGTACGGATGTACTGCTACTAGGACACAGTTCTCTCTTTCGGTTAAGTCTACTAGGGAAGTTAAGCTAACTTTTTTCACCGAGTTAGACTCTCTCCACAGTATATGCGGTAACGACTCACAGAGGACAGCTATATCCCCGTACCGTGTTCTAAACTCGGCTCCGGGTACTACTATAACCCTAGAGGTCTCTCTAAGAGCTATCGCTGAACCGAGAAAGGTGTTGTGATCTGTAATCGATATGGAGTCTAGGCCTACTCTAGCAGCATACCTAACTATATCACGTGGACTCGGTAGTCCGTCACTCACGTAGCTGTGTATATGAAGGTCTGCTCTAACGGCTATTCCCCTCCCCCATGCTCTTGTACCTCTCGTACTATTTGACAGACAACTTTAAAGGCTTGATAGCCTCCTCCGGAGTTCTGAACCGACCTTCTCCCCGCCCTGAGGGGCGAGGCTTTCAGTTGTAACACACTAGTTGAGGACGTGGTCGTACTTGTAGTTAACTAACGGTACCCTCCTTTAACGTACGTAGTAGGCATATTTTCGAGAATAGTCCTACCTACAGTACCCTCCTTCTTCGAGGCACTTACGATTGCTACACCTCCTGCGTTAAACAGCTTATCTGAAGCCTTTAGCGCGGTCAAGACTTTAAAGAATGAGGAAATACATTTAAGTTTGCGAACTAAAAAGCTCCCTGTATTGAGGACTGGCTAAAATACCCCTAGCCTGCTCAACAATCTCAACACCGTGACTTGTCCCAATTACGTGGGCTCCTAGGGCTAGAAGTAGTGCAGCATCTAGAGCTGTTCTTATACCTCCGGCTGCCTTAATTTTACACCTACCACTGGTGGAGTATTTTATGATTATGACGTCGGAAGGTACTACCCCGCGCGATCCGAAACCTGTGTTTGTCTTAATGTAGTCTGCTCCCACCTCTTCAACAAGTTGCGATGCCTTCCGTATCTCCTCTGAACTTAGAACTGAGGTCTCTATTATGATCTTTATGGTCAGTCCGAGTTCGTGGGCCAGTTTAGCTAGGGACATCAACTCCTCCCTAAGTTCACTCCACCTACTGCTTCTAGCTAGTACCGTATTCATGACTACATCCACTTCTCTAGCACCAGCGTCAGCAGCATACTCTACTTCAGCTAGCTTAGACTTAAGAGATAGGTAACCATGTGGAAACCCAGCTACTGTGCAGACTCTGTACCTCGTTATAGGTACTACAACCGGGAGTAGCACTGGTGGGACTACTATAGCCCTGAACCGGTACCTCTCCGAGAGCTCAACAAAGCTTATGTAATCCTTCTCGGACGCGTCTACTCTAAGCATTGTCTGGTCTATAACCCCCTCTAGGGAGCTAAGGATTTCGAGAAGGTTCTTGAGGCTAGGCAATCCAGTCACCTATCTGGATCTTCTCGGGGATATACCTATCAGAAAGGAACCTAAGACCCTTACTAGCTAGAGCCTCTATCTCCAGCTTAACCTTCCTATTTAGGAACTCGTCGAGCTCTACCTGCCACCTCTCTGACTTAAACCAGGGGTACTCCTTAAGCTCCTTAGCCCTCTTGATATCCCTGTCCTTAGCTTTAATTATGTAGTTCCGCCTCTCCTCATCGGCTAGGTACGGCTTCTTACCTAGCTTAGAACTACCGAAGATATCTGTCATCATAACCCCGAGGAAGCGGGCCTTAGGTGTTGCTAACCTCTCGCTCTCGTAGGACAGGGTTATTGACCCCGTCTTGAATACGCTGTATATGTAGTATCCATAGGGGTCGGAGTCCGATAGTATGTAGACGGGTAGCCCGAGCTCCTCGTTAAGTCTGCGAACGAACCTCCTAGTGGCTCTATCAGGCTGGCCTGCGCTGGTGATGAGTATGGCCTTATGCTTCTTCCAGAAGCCTATTCTATGTAGTTGCTGGAAAACTGCGTCCTTCTCTACGACTAGTACGAAGTCGGCATCAACGTCTATAAACTCTATTAGGTCGGGTGTAGGTTCGATAGAGTACGCACCGTGACCCATCTTACTAAGGTCTATAACATCGTCCCCCGACCGGATCTTCATTTCCCCGACTACCTTACCCTTCTCCTTACTCAGTATAAGCATCTCCTCCCTTAGAACGTTGGTGTGTACCTCAATATCCCGTATCACCGAGTCGGACTCGGACTGCTCATCCCAGGTATTCTCCTCGGCTACAGTTTTTGATGGTAGCTTCCTAAACCTTATAGTATGTTTACCCCTGTAGTAAAGGTCTCTTATTGTCGGGTACTCACCGTTGGAAAGAGCCTCGAAGATCATGCTAGCCATGAGCATTGTCTGCATGAACTTCCTCGCCTCACGTAGGTCTACGAAGGACCTCTCGAAGGTAGCTTCTCCAAGTAATAGAAGGCCCCTCTCAGAGTCATATATGGTGTTACTTAGGGTCCTCTTCCTTATAATAAGCTTAGGGGGTTTTCCGTTCATAACGTCCTTTAGGACCTCGTAAAACCTCTCCCGAAGTATTTGTAGAGCCCTCTCACGTGCTTTAAGGTCTACTTTGGATACAAACTCTCGCTGTTCGGTCATTACTCTACCACCACATCGCTTAAGCTATCTATCTTAAAGGTTTTCAGCTTGGAGTTAAGGATCTCGAGAAGCTTTTGGGAAACTACCTTAGGGTCTACCCCGTACATCTTATGGAGGGCGTTAGAAACCTCAGGAATGTACTTCGCTATTGACACCGCCTTCTCCACTTCCTCAATCTCCCTCTTCTTTCTCAGGAGATATGACCTAAGGTCTCTCAGAACCTCCCTTAGTGCACTCTCTACCTCTTGCTCTATTTCCGGTACATCAGCTATAGCCTCCTTACCCACCCCTTTGTAGGGTACTTTGGTACTGCATATGTGGGTAACTATAGCGAGGGGTGCTGGAAACTCTACTTCGTAAAGCTTAAAGTCTATCCTCTCAAGGACTTTATAAACTACATCGCTCCGCTCGTCGTAGAGTAGGGGTATCTTATTCGCGTACCTTAGGACTAGAGGCTCCTCTAAAGGGGGTACCCTACCTCCGTAAGCTATCCCAGCTTCAACTATGAAGGCATGGCCCTCGTATACTGATGGCCTCCTAGTTATAGCGTTAGCGTACTCGGGGTTGAAGATCTTAGTTAGGCCGGCTACTATTATATCCCTACCTAGGTAGGAGAGGTGGTCAGCCCTAGGTGGTTTAATGTCCTTAGAGTTCTTCATGACCCTTAGTAGGGTTTCAATTTCCCTATCTGAGAGCTCTCCAGCCTTCTTCTCCGAAGGTATTCCAGCCTCACTCAGTATCCTATGTGCTGTTACCTCACCAACCCCCTGAAAGCTCTCCACTAAGACCTCCGCTACCGGGTTTACACTCTGAGTTTGCAGCATGCTCTTCAAGGTCTCTATATCGACTCCGTGTGGGTGGGGTAAGACCTCCCTCGCTGGTGGGGGTAGCTTACTAATAGACCTCTCAAATAGCACTACACTACCTTCAGGGTCCCTAAATAGTATCTCGGCGTAGGGGGCTATTACGGCAGTCCTTCTTACGTACTCGTATATCCTCTGCTTAGCCCTGGACCAGTCCCCTAGGGTTACTAGCCTAACGATGGTTCCGTGTCTACCGCTTACGTTTGAGGTCATGGAGAAGCTTAAGACTACGGGCTTATTCTCCCTGATATCTATCTTCAGCTTAAAGCTGTAGATGTGCTTGGACTTTATTGGAGCTACTATGACCTCAGCTGGGTAGCCTGTAGTGATCTGAGCGTAAAGGACGGCCATCTTAGCTCCAAGTCCGAACATCCCCCTGGTCTGCCTTAGGACATACTTAGAACTGAAGAGGAGTTGAGCAAATGCTTGTGGAACGTACTTAGGTGGTATACCTATTCCGTTATCCTCAACTACAACCTCGTAGTGAGCTCCTTCCTCAACCTGCCTGAGCTCCCTTAAGGAGATCTTTATAGTTGGGAGAATACCGTAGTTCTCGGTAGCATCTAGGGAGTTCTCAATAAGCTCTCTCACTGTCTGGTAGAGGGCCCTAGCCGGGTTCGAGAACCCCGCTATCTCCTTGTTCTTGTAGAAAAACTCCGCTGGAGATATAGCCTTAAACTGCTCACCGCCCTGCCCCACTCAACTCCACCTACTTAGCGTCTATACGTAAGAGCCGTCTTTAAAGCCGGCTAGGTAATCAGAGAAGAGAAGATACATCAACCATCAGGAGACCGTCGTATCATCACCACTAATTACTAGCTTCCGAGCTTTAAAGCTCTACCTTCCATAGTGGACTATGCACACAGCCTTACGGGGGGAGCTCTTAACAACGTCCACTAGATCGGGGTCTACCGAGGATATGACCATAAGGTCCTCCACGTTACTTACCTGGATAGTTCTCACAGACTCCACTCCGAGGGGTTCCTCACACACACTTAAATCAACTACGTACGACCACCTAACCCTTACGTAGGTACCTAGAGGTCCTATAGCGTATGCAAACCACACCTCTCAACCCCTCTTAAACCTCGTCAGAAGCTTAATTAAGCTATCCAGATACCAGAGTACAGGACTTAGGAACGTACCGAATACTCCTAACCCGCTAGCCAAGGTCTTTATGACCTTGACCTCTCCTACACCAACTACGCCGAGGGCTACGGCTACGAGAAGATAAGTAGCTGAGTAGACTAGAAACTTCGCCAGTAGTACTACGAGAGACTCCAAGAACCCCGTAGCTGTAGTTGTTAGAGCTACTAGGGGTAGGGATGCTACAGCAGATACAGCTAATAGCCTAGCCTGGCGGGCTACCTTCAGCCTCACGGAGATCCTCCGGCTTAGTAGGTACAGCTGAGTTAAGGTAGTTACGGTATTGAGAACTGCGGAGGCTATAGCCACACCTATTAGTCCCACTCTGAAGGTGAGTAGGTAAAGTAGGGGTAGGTACACCAGAGCTCCAATAGTATTGGAAATTAGTATATACCTTGTCTCACCTAGTGCGTTAAGAGCTGAACCTAGGGAGTGAGAACCCAGTAGGGTGAGAGCGTAGGTAAGGACAAGTACCCTAAAGTACTCAGGTGCTTCTATGTACCTACGTCCATAGACTACACGTACGACATCAACAGAGCAGGTAAAGGAGAAAACAGTTAGAGGGGCTGAGAAGAGTGAGACGTACCTAATTGAGTCCGCGAAGTTTTTAGCTAGCTCTGTCTCGTCCTTAGCTTCAGAAAACACCCTAAGGAATGCAGTGGAGAAGGGGGCTATAGCTACGGAGATCACAGAGAGGAGGTTGGCTGCAGCCCTGTAGTTACCTATCTCAGCATCGCTAAAGGCTCTGGACATTACTATGGTGGAGTAGGTACCTAGGAGAGAAGCTAGTATGGATGTCGCATAGAGGGGTAGACTAAACTTAAGCATATCTATGAGTAACTCTCTACTAACCTTAAGGCTTAGCCCCGTTGTGGAGGTGATCAGTAGTACTAGTGAAACAGCTGAGGAAATGATTGATGCGACGACGAACCCTACAATAGCTCCCCTGACGTAGTATATTGATGCTAGAGCTATGGAGAGGACTACTCTGAGAGTATTGTAGAGAGGGTCTACCAGAGCTGCTCTACCCCTCCTACTCACCCCCAGTAGGGAGGACCTCAGTGCTGAGAGTAGAAGGTAGGATAGTACGAAGGGTGCGGTTATAGCTATGAGCTCGGAGTACTCAGGTCTATTTATGATGTACCTAGCTAGTGGTTCTCTAAAAAGGAAGCACACTAGGGATGTGAATGAGGCTGATGAAGCTAGGAGGATCAGCCCTGAGGATATGTACGAACCAGCCCTATCTGAGTACTTAGACGGGTACCTAACTAGGGCTGTTGGAAGACCCAGATCCGAGATCGCCGCTAGGAAGGAGGGTACTGCGAGAACGAGGGAGTAGACTCCATAGCCTTCGGGACCCAGAATTCTAGCTACGACTAGAGAACCCACACCAGCGATTACTACTGAGGCGAGGCTACTCCAAGCTAGGGTTACAGCTATTGCAGTAGCCTCTACTAGAGCCTCACCTATCCCTGAGTTAGGTAGGTTCTTCACAGTCAACACGCTCTTCATAGCTCTCCATAGGCACGTAGACTTGCAACCATTCACTAGCAGAGTTGCATGCCCTCGGCACTCTCAACGTCATCGTCGTAGCAGACTCGACCTGAGGCTTTTAAGCGCGTTTACCAATACTTCTTTAAAGAACCGCTACTCTTTCAGCAGTAGGTCTTTGAGGTCTGTCTAACAGTACTCGATGAATTGGCCGTAAGCCCGTGGATGCTCAAATACCGCACTAGTTCATCTCACAAAGTTTTACAGATTCGACCTCCTCCACGCCCTGATGGGCTGGGGTTCCCCTAGGGTGGGGAGGTTTAGGGCTACACCCCCTCTTCTTGAGGGTAGCCCCGGGTCGGTCTCCGACCCACTACCCCTCTCGGGGCTCGGAGTTATGAGTACTCCAACTATTATCGCCTGAGGCTTACAGAGTCTGAGCACTCATCACTGAGTACAACCAATAGAAGACATGTAGACCCCGAATAGGTGTGGGGAACCGGTGAACCACCCTAGGGGAACCCCCACTCCTTTAGGACAGGAGGAGGTTAGCCTAAGGGACCGTCACTGACAGTTTCCCCTCTGTGAGTGGCAAGGGGTCCTACACCGCTGGAGTCCTTTCCCCACCCTTCCTCTGCCGGTATGGTATTACGGTCTCGGGCCCCGCTGTCGGCTCCGGGGGTGCGGTTAGCTGCTTGCTAGCCTTGTCTATATAGCACAAGACTATAGGGAGATAACCCCCTCTTCAACCTAAAGGGCGAAGTCTCCAATAGAAGGTGATGTCAGTTTAAGCCCCTGTAGATGAGGTGAAGATCCCTAGGTGCTTAGACATGAGTAGATGAGCATCTAAGGGCGAGCAGTACCTTCTCTTAGAGGTGTTCGGTTAAAAGCTTTTTAGACTAGTAGTAAGTGGAGTAGTATGCTCTTTGAGGTACTGGCTAAGGCCTTAGAGGTTGCTGAGAGGACTACGAGTAGGACTCAGCTAGTTGCCATAGTATCTGACCTCTTTAGAAAGGCCGAACCTGATGTAGTGGATAAACTCGTATACCTCCTCCAGGGTAGGTTATGGCCCGATTGGCTGGGTCTTCCAGAGCTTGGAGTGGGAGTAAAGCTCTTGATTAAGGCTATATCGAAGGCCTATGGTGTTAGGGAGTCCGAGGTTGAGGCTTTATACGGTAAGTTAGGCGATAGCGGTAAGGTTGCTGAGCAACTTAGAACTACTAAAGCTCCTTCCACGGGAGGGCTTGCTAAGTTCGTTCAGAAGCCTGGGGAAACAGCTAAGCTGACTGTTGCGGAAGTCCATGAGATCCTGAGCAGAGTTGCTCTAGCTACTGGAGAGGGGAGTAGGGATATAAAGATCAACCTTATTGCCAGCCTCCTCAGTAAGGCCGGTCCTCTAGAGGCTAGGTACATAGCTAGGCTAGTTGAGGGCAGGTTACGGCTGGGAGTCGGGGACGCAACGATTATGGAGGCCCTTGCAGTAGCCTACACGGGTTCCTCAGCTAACAGGCCCGTTATAGAGTACGCCTATAACGTCAGGGCAGACCTCGGCAACGTAGCTAAGGTACTGGCCACGAGGGGTCTGGAGGGGCTTAAGGGTATAGCCCCAACCCCTGGGATACCTATAAGGCCTATGCTTGCTGAGAGGTTAAGCGATCCTGGTGAGATCCTCGCTAAGGTTGGTGGTAGAGCTTTAGTTGAGTACAAGTACGATGGTGAGAGGGCTCAGATACATAAGATCGGGGATAAGGTCGTAGTATTCTCTAGGAGATTGGAGAACATAACTCACCAGTACCCCGATGTAGTTGAAATGGCTAGGGAGGGTCTGAAGGCCTCCGAAGCCATAGTAGAGGGTGAGATAGTGTGCATAGACCCCGATACTGGGGCTCTAAGACCATTCCAGGAGCTTATGCATAGGAAGAGGAAGCACGACATACACGAAGCTATAAAGGAGTACCCGGTCTCGGTCTTCCTCTTCGACGCCCTCTACGTTGACGGTAAGAACCTCATAAACAAACCTATCAGGGAGAGGAGGGAGGTCCTATCCAAGGTGGTTGAGGAGTCCGAGAGGTTCAGGCTCTCAGAGGCCTTACTCGCTACAGAACCTACTAAACTGGAGGAGTTCTTCCTCAAGGCCATAGAGGACGGAGCCGAGGGTGTTATGGTCAAGGCACTTCACGATCAGTCGGTATACCAGGCTGGTGCTAGGGGTTGGCTCTGGATTAAGTATAAGAGGGACTACAAGAGCGAGATGATAGATACAGTAGACCTAGTCGTCGTAGGAGCCTTCAAGGGAAGGGGTAGGAGGGGAGGTAAGGTAGGGGCACTACTCTTCGCTGCATACGATAAAGCTACCGATACCTTCCAGACGGTATGTAAAGTCGGCTCGGGATTTAGCGATGCAGACTTAGAGAAGATGGACGAGCTCCTGAAACCGTACGTAATACCCCACAGACACCCCAGAGTCATTTCCGATATGGAGCCGGATATATGGGTAGTACCAGCACTGGTTGCTGAGATACTAGGATCGGAACTAACACTATCCCCCCAGCACACATGCTGTAGGGGAGCTATTAGAAAGGGTGTAGGTATCTCAATCAGATTCCCGCGGTTCATCAGGTGGAGGCCCGATAAGAGCCCCGAGGACGCTACTACAACGGAGGAGCTAATTGAGATGTACAGAAGTCAGCTAAGGAAGATCGTGGAGGAAGTAACCGAGGGTCAGCCCAGTTCCTAGAACTGTTACTTAGAGGTCTTATAGATAAACCCAAACACCGTAATCAGATACCGGCGTATTATGTGAACCTAAACAATGCCTTACGTTAGTAGTTAAGAAGTTGAAACCTAGCTTTCGGCAGGTTATGATACTTATTTAGTGGTTGCGAGAAATCTAGGGGTCGTCTGTGGTTACCGGTGGGCACTATCGAGCTTATAAACCGGCTTTGCAGCAAAGACCTAACTGTGCTAAAATAGTTACATTCCGAATTGACCGGGAGCTTAATGAACTGATATCAGAGGCTGCAAAAAGAATGGGTAAATCTAAGAGCGAGTTCATCAGGGAGAGTGTTATTGAGTTCTTAAGGTACTTAGATGGAGTTGGAGTTAGAGTGGAGTTACAGAGCTATACCAAGCTTAGTAGTAAGAGAGATCACGATAATCCGGTGGTCTTAGTTTAACGACAGCCCACTCACTTTCCTTAAGTTTCTAAACGACTTCCTTTAGGTTACAGCCTTCCAAGGCCTTTGATAGAACTACAGAGTTCGCACTCAGTAGTCTAAACCTTCTAGGTTGACAAATCCTCTCCTGAAGTAGTGTTTCACCTCTCTAACTTCGCTAATTAGGTCAGCCATACCCTTTATAGAGCTTGGTACATACCTACCTGTGACTACTGCGTGCCTATCGAGTTTACCGGTAAATACTTTCAGCACTCTACAAGTAAGGCGCTCGTCGACTATACCTAAGTGTACTGCAAGCCCTAGTTCATCGAATATTACTAGCTTAGGCCTAAAGTTCCTGAGCTCCCTAGGTAGGATGTACTTTAGGAATGCGTAGGCCTTAGCCATGTTCTCGGAGACTACAGGGTTACCTAGATCTCCTGGAGTTACGAAGCTCTCTGTCCCCAGTACGTATACTTTAACTAAC
Organism: Desulfurococcaceae archaeon; assembly: GCA_020833415.1. Classification (GTDB taxonomy): domain Archaea; phylum Thermoproteota; class Thermoprotei_A; order Sulfolobales; family NBVN01; genus DRZP01. Next base: position 24,362 of record JAJHQJ010000013.1, read on the forward strand.
CTTCTGAAGCTACTTAGCAGCTCTATCTCACCGCTCCGGGAGTCCTTCAAGAATACCGCTATGAGAACCCTCCACTTATGCCCTAGAGCACGGATCGCAGTTCCATAAGCAGCCGAGCTCTTACCCTTCCCCTTACCGTAAAAAACTAGGAGCAACTAAGCTCACCGAGATATGTAGCCGGCTACTTCGGTTAGGTTAAGTAACTCCGAGAAGACGTCCTGCGGTACCTCGTAGCCTAACTCCCCCGAGACCTCGAACCTGAGTCTCTCAACACTCTTAGGTCCCTCCATTAAGTGGACACCGATTAGAGTTAGTGCTGTGCTAAGGTACCTAAACCTATCCTGAACTCTGCGTAGCTTCTCCAGCACCTCCAAGCCCGCCTTGTACCTCAAGTAGAGGGAGGTGAGGTAGCCTCTCATAGATAGCCTTACAATATCACCACTATCCGGAGGCTCAACCTTTGGTATGCCCAGTTCTACTCTGAACAGCTTAGATACTTTCCAGTACAGGTAATACCTAGCATTAAGAACCTCTCCAGACGTACGTAGAGTATCCATCCCGTACACCATGTGTAGGTAGGGCTTTAACCTAGCTGTCTCTAACTCTAGTACGGAAGCTACCGCGGCTATTCCTAGGGAGTAAACCATTCTTAAGCTCACCTTATCTATGGTGTCGGCACTGGTATGGTAGTACCTATCAGGCCACTGATTAAGCATTACAGCCGGGATCCCCATGGCTACGTACACATCGTGGTCGCTCCCACTTTCGTAGTTAACTACGTAGAACCTAGATAGAGGTACCTCAGCTGGGGACGAGAATGTTCCGACCTTCGGGAGTACCTCTAGGACCTTTGTGTAGAGGGAGGCCTCCAGCTTATTGAGGAGGGCTATTGGAGGTCTCACCAGATTTAGTGTTGAACCGGTCTTACACTGTCTCTCACCGACCATATCTAGGTTAACTGCACCAAGTATATTCCGACCTTCCCCGAGGACCTTACGTAGGTAGCGTGCTGTGCCGTGGTGCTCCGGTACCCAGACGAACCTCATGGGCGTGTCTACCTTAAGCTTACCGTCCCTGATAGCGGTGTTAAGGGCTTTAGCTGCTGCTAGTAGGGCTACGGAGCCGCTCACGTTATCATTAACAGTAGCACCCGGGTGGCAGTAGTGTGCTACTAGGTGGAACTCCCCATTACCGTTACCAAACCTAGCCTCAATAACTCTGGCATAGGCAGTATCCCTATAGCCTGACTTAACGAACCCTTTAACTACGACTTCTTCACCCTTCTCCACGTGACCCAAGATCTCCTCAGCTACATCACGGGGTACTGTCAGTGCTGGTATTTTCATATACTTTAACTCCGGTACTAGGGGGAAGAGCCCGAAGTAGGGGTAGGCTCCCCTAGGTGCGTTTCTTCTGAATACCAGTACAGCCCTAGCACCAGACTCTACAGCCTTTACGTAGGTCCCCATACCCCAGTCGGAGGTTAGTATAACGCTATCTGCACAGGATTGAATATGACTATAAGTAGGTGCATAGCATACTTTACCCTCAAACTCGCCCGGTGGTGAGTGTGCAACTACAGCAGTCCACGCCTCCCTAAGTGAGGATACCGTCCTCCTCCTAGGCTTAACCATTTCAGCGTAGCCGTCCTCCACAAACCAGCCCACTAAGGGAGCTGAGGTTGGCGGGGCCTCTGAGCTATAGGGTAGGTCGTAGACCTCTACATCTACACCCCACTCAGCAAGCCTATCCCTAATGTACTTACCGGCATCCTCTAAGTAGGGACTCCCCTGAATTCTATGATAGCTTGAGAGTTCTTCGACGAGTAACTCCACTTCTCTACGTGAGAAGTACTGGGTTAGTACCAGAAGGGTCCCCACATCTTACACCTCGAGCCCGAGCCTCTTAAGTAGGTTGTAGATGGTTATCGAGACGACCCTACCATCCTTTATCCTAAACCCTACATCCTCCTCAGTAAGTATGGCTTCGTCCACCTCCTCGGGCGGCTCCCCGAAGCTTATGTGTAGGGTATCGGTAGCTCTATCGTAGTCAAGTCTAACCCTATCCAAGTTCCCGATAAGGTACTCCCTAGTGGTTGACACCTAAACCACCTAGCTTAAAAACTTGCTGAGGTAAATATCCTTAAGTTCTGCAATTACAACTGAAAGCCCCGCCCTTCAGGGCAGGGAGGAGGTCGGAAGCGACCTGCCGCGTATCTAACTAGCGTTTCCCCGCTAACGGTACTCGGTGGTATCTGTGTGTACCTGTAACTCCGCTAGCGGGGTTGGGCCTCGGTGTGGGTTCACCAGCATCACCCACACCCCATGGGCCCCCGTCGAGCCCAACACCACGGGGCTCCCATCTGAGTCCCTAAGTCACCGCAGAGCGGATCATCCAAGAAACTACAGTGAGAGTAGAGGTATTTAAACATTACTCTATGATACCGAGTATTTACAGGTATTCACAGATACTTAAACCTACCATCAGTTTTGCAACAGCCTCACATAACTGTTTAAAGTTTCACATAGGTTAATGTGGTTTGATACCATTCTCCCGCTACTACTTGAACCCTGGTAGTAGGAGTGTTTATATGCTCTGCTATAGGATACTCATCGGCGTGCCACCCAAGATGTGGGGTCCTCGGGGTAGCCCTGAAAGCCCCTAAGGCAGATGCAGACCCAAGGAGTGATGCGGGGAGACGGGGATGAAGCAATGACACCAAGTCACATGAACCCACATAAGAGCTGAACCCTGACCTCAGGATTCCGTACTTAAACCTGGCGATAGAGTTACGGTATAGGTGGGGTGTGCTGAGCAGTATCTACAGTACCCTCCCCCATAAGTATGCAGAATCACTAGCTTACGTAGATCTGGTGGACATCCTCACAGCCTACAAGAAGTACTCGAAACTCACCTATCTAAGTAACATACTAGGAATTCGCGAGTCCTCACTAAGTAGGTACATAAATGGTAGGCTTAGACCGAGGATGAGCCGTAGCCTAAGCTTAATCAAGACCCTCACGGAGTTGGAACTCGTACGAAACCTCGTCCTAAACCGTTTAAGGGAGGGTAGTATAGTTGAGGTTCTGTCAGATTCTATCTTCACCAAACTCATAGCCCTAACTATACTGAGGAGACTAACTGAGATTCTTCAGGGAAGCCGCCTAGAGAACGTCCTAGCATCTAGTGAAGCCCTACTAATAGCCTCACACATATCCCACAGACTTAGGTCCAATTTATTGAATATACACACCGTTAGGGGCTCTCGCCGGGTTAAGAACCTAGGTAACACTGCGGTAATACTAGTACTAGTAGACTACGAGATTGAGCGCTTCCTAGTTAAGATAAAGAGCGAGGGTGGGAGAACGGATATACGGTACATATTCTCCTTAGTATACTCCAAGGAGGTGAGTGACCTTGCCAGTATGTTCTCCAAGGCTGTTGTAGACTACCTAGTGGGCTAAGTTTGGGAACATCCACGAGAGGAGGACTTAAAGCTTAGACCAACGACTCTTAGAGGGGCTGAAGTTTGCTAAATCCTCGAGGGCATAAAGATTTACGGTCCGGGGTTTTCTTCAACTAGCGGGGGATAGTGTGTGAGGGCAGCCGTACTCCAGGAAGTAGCCGAGATATACGTAGAGGGCTTACCACGTAGGTACCCCAACCTAAAGCTAGTAGAGGAGCCCCTGTCTATTGAGGATGTTCCGGTACCTGTGGTTGGGTCTGGTCAGGTACTTGTAAGGGTCTCAGCCTGTGGGGTGTGCTATACCGATATAGACATCGTAGAGGGGAGGGTTCTCTGTAAGCTTCCCCTAATCCCGGGTCACCAGGTCGTTGGTAGGGTAGTCGAGGTGGGTAAGGAGTATAGTGGACCGGTAGGTACTGGGGATGTAGTTGGGATTGCCTGGATAGGGTGGACCTGCGGGAAGTGCCGGTACTGTAGGGAGGGTCTTGAAAACCTCTGCGAGAACTTCAGGGCCACCGGTTGCCATATAGATGGGGGCTATGCCGAGTATACCGTAGCTTATGGGGACTACGTCTACAGAATTCCTAGGGGGCTTGACGAAGTACACGTAGCGCCTCTTCTCTGTGCGGGTGCTGTGGGGTATAGAGCTCTAAAGCTAGCCGGAGTCTCCGATGGTCATAGGGTTGGCCTACTCGGCTTTGGGGCTAGCGCCCACATAATCATTCAGGTACTGAGGTCCCTTTACCCCAGTACTGAGGTGTACGTCTTCAGCAGGAGCGCCGAACATAGAGATCTGGCTAAGCGTCTAGGTGCCGACTGGGTGGGAACACCATCAGAGGAGCCCCCTAGGAGGCTCGATAGAGCTATTGACTTTACACCTGTTGGTGAGATGGTATCTAGGGCTCTCGAACTCCTCGGTAGAGGTGGTAGGCTCGTGGTGAACGTAATTAGGAAGCAGACCCCTATTCAGCTAGACTACGCCACCCACCTATGGCTTGAGAGGGAGGTAAAGTCCGTGGCGAACGTAACCAGGAGAGATGTTGAAGAGCTCCTAAGTATAGCAGGTAAATACGGAGTTAAGACTGAGGTCCAGATCTACAGCCTAGACAAGGTAAACAGGGCTTTAGTAGACCTCAAGGCGGCACGTGTAAGAGGTTCAGCAGTTCTTAGAGTAGCTTAAACCTCCATAGAGCTGTGGGTTACGGACCTGGAGTCCTGGAGTAGGTAGAGGTTCGATGACCAACCACCTAGCAGAGGTGGGTAGGGGTAGTTTAAGGTGTTCCCTATGTGAGGAGCCGGCAGTAACGTTGGTGCGTTACGCTAAGCTCAGGCTATGTAGGAAGCACTTCGCGGAGTTCGTTAGGAGGAGGGTTATTAAGACCATAGAGAGGTACAGGCTCATAAAAAGCGGTTGGAAGGTTCTAGTAGCAGTCTCTGGAGGTAAGGATAGCTCTGCTCTACTCCACATACTCTCTGAGGTATCAAGACAGCTGAACTTTGAGGTAGTAGCCGTACATATAGACCTTGGAATAGGGGAGTACTCCAGGAAAGCTAGGGAGGTAGTCGAGAAACTCTGCGGGATCCTCGGGGTACAGCTAGTAGTGCTGGACCTTAAGGACCTTATCGGCGCATCCCTACCTGAGCTAGTCACTAGGAGTAGGAGACCTGCCTGTAGTGTATGCGGTTTGGTGAAGAGGTACCTAATAAACTCCGCAGCCCTTGAGCTCGGAGCTAATGCTATAGCCCTCGGACACCACATGGATGACCTTCTACCGTACGTAGTTAAGAACTTCATCACTCAGGACCTAGGCGGTATAGGTAAGCTTGGACCTGGGACAGAGTCGGAAGAGGGCTTAATTGGAAGAGTAAGGCCTCTCTATGAGATATCGGAGAGGGAAGTAGCCCTCTACGCCTACGTGCAGGGATTACCCGTAGTTGAGAGCTCCTGCCCATACACCGTGAGAGGAGGTAGTATAGAGGAGGAGGTTAGGAGGTTCTTAAACTCCCTTGAGGAGGGTAGTCCAGGTATTAAGATAGCCTTTGCAAGAGCCTTGGCTAAGAACTTGGATTTCTACAAGAGTAGACTACTAGGTCAGGTAGGGAGGTGTAGGTACTGCGGAACACCCACATCAGCTGAAGTGTGCGCCTTCTGTAGACTAACTGAGAGGGGTCTAGGTAAGCCCATGGGACCTGCTGTGAGGGCTAAAATTAGGGAAATCGTTGAGAGGGGAGTTAAGGGGTTTAGCAAAGCGGTAAAGAATGACCGAGCCTCTAGCCACAAACCGGGAGAATGAAGACCCCAGCTTGTGCAAGGTCTAGAACTACATCCCCTCCCTTGGAACTAAGCTCCAAGTCATATTTACTGCTATCTTCACTCACCGGGATTCAGAACTATGGTGCATCGATATGGATTGGTGTAGGTATTGAGTATATACAGGGAGGAGGTTATCGGGGACTTTAAGTTTGTGGGGTACAGACCTTTCGAGGTTAAAATGCTCTCGACTCTCCTACTCTCCCCTCCAGACGCTGGACTGGTTAGTTCTATATCGGCCTAGCACATCGAAATACCCTAGGCCTAGAGGAGTGGGAGATGTAGAGTTTCCTGAGCTTGCACACATCGTCGTCCGGGGAGGGGTTTACTAGGTCACGTTCTCCTCGAACCGCATGCCTACCTTTCTCGTATCTGCATACGGTATATTTACCTGACCTCCTCCCCGCCCTAAAGGGCGTGGGTTTCCCTAGGGCGGTTCGGTTCCCCGCATCTATTCGGGACTACATCTGTCATCTGCGGGGCAGTCGGGGTGGTCAGAGATCCCCCCATTACTTAGAGCTCTCCGCGGTTGCCTATCCCGCATCCCCGGTGGGCTTAGGGGCAACCACAAAGATAACCTAAAGGGTTCGTGCCTACCATTTGTCCCTAGATGCTCATCCTCACTAATTCATTTTCTCGTTGCACCTAGGGACTTCCTCCTCGCCCACTCCTTCATCGGTAGCACTGCTACCTCCAGTGCGGGTTCACTGGGCATCGGGGCCAACGGCACAGGCCCCTTGGAAGTTGTATACTTCTTCTCGAGGGCTCCAAACCCGCACCTAGGGCACTTGAGTTGCCTCGGGGCATCGCCCCCCATCAGCTTAGAGCTGCAGAACGGGCATGTGGATGAGGTGTTCCTAGGGTCTACCTTAACTACGGGGACCCCCTTCTCCAAGCACTTCTCCTCGATAGCTCTAACCATACCTCTGAACCCTGCTTGGTATATCCTATGCCTTAGCACTGGGTCTTTAACATCTCTAACCATGTTTCTCGGGCACTGCTTGGGAAGCTTCTCCAGTACAACCACAGCGTTGATGCTCCTAGCTGTATTGGCGACTATGTTTGCGATCTTCAACCTAATATCTTTCTTTCTCTCTTACGCTCCCTGCTGTGAATAGCTCTACCAGCGTATCCATTGCCCTTAACGCTCTGCACAGCCTCTTTGTACTTAGCGTATCCAATGGTAATCCTCTTAATCCCCGTCTCAAGGATATACACCTTGCCGTGAACCTTAACAGCCACGTTATCCTCATTAGCATCAACAGATATAATAAGTCTAGCACTATCTTCATCAACATTAACAGTCTTGACAAACACGAAGTATACTAGTAGCCTCTTACGCCTATAGACAATCTTTATCTTCGGTTGCGTTCTCAGGGCTCAGCCACTATTAATGTACCTCCAGTATAGCTTGTGAGGTACTAGCTCTACTGGTATCCAGCCCCTGTGGGTGTAGATGAGGATTGTTGTGTACCCTATATGCTTCCACAGGTGGTCGTCAAGCTAAATACTAACCCTACCAACCTCAGGCCTCTCAGTCCTCGCCAAACCCTTCTTCCTGAGCTTGTTGAAGCTCTTAACCCTGGTGGAAGAGTCTTGACAAGCAACGTGAACATGGTGGCTAGGTAGATGTGGGTATCTTCCGCACAGTTCGTGATGCTTATCCCTCTTCAACCTAGTGAATGAGTCAAATGTTGTTTTAAACCATAATTCACGAGCTCTAGGAGAACCTGCCTATAGAGTTCCTCAATTTCTTTAAAGACTTCGAGCTTCTTCTCGGTAAGCCTAGCACTCGGCACAACGACTGTCCTAGTGAGTTCACCCACTCTTCTCGACCTCTTCTAGTAGCTTTTTGAAGTCCTCTACGAGCTTCTTTTTCTTACGGCTCCTCATACCGTAGAGCTTCCCAGCGAAGGAAGTTACAATCTCTACGAGGTCCTCTACGAGCTCCTGGTAAGAGTCTTTAGGTTCCTCTCCGAAGATGACCTCGATTCTAACGCCGTACTGCTTGAAGAAGTGCTCTAGGTACTCAAAGCCGAACCTAGTCAGCCTATCCCTGAACGTCACTACAACCACGTCTACCTGTCTACTAACAACGTAGTCGAATAGCTTCTGCAGACCTCTCCTATCGGTCTTCAAGCCACTAGCTACGTCGCTCAGTATATCAATAACTCTGTAACCCCTGGAGGAGCAGTACTGTGTTAAGTACTCTATTTGCCTCTCCAGGTCACTCCTCTGATCAGCTGAGCTTACACGTGCGTAGATAACTGCCCTAACCTCCCTGCTAATGGGTAGACCCTCAGCAATCCTCCTAACCTCACTCTCAGGAACCCTGTACTTACCACCAGCAGTTCTAACAGCCCTGATCCTACCCTCCCTAACCCACCTAGATAGAGTGGAGTAGCTGATACCAAGCCTCCGGCAGACCTCCCTAGGTCTCAGCAACCTCTCCGAAGACTCTGGAACAGCTGGCACCAGTAGTAATAAACAGAACCGGTCTATAAACCTAACTCCAGAACATCAAATACGAAACAGCCCCCCTCGGTTATCAACACTCGCGCTGTACTCAATGGAGCTGGGCTATCTTTGCTATACACATCTCCCCTTAGGGTAGGCGAGGTGGTAGTCTACGAACTGGCCGAAGCTGTCGTAGCTGAGAGCTTAGCGGTAGACACTCCAAAGGTATGCTAAGACCTTAGCTAAGCTTGACGGTCTTTTAACAACTGGCTTAACCTCCGATAGGCACCTAGCTATGGCAGTGGAGCCTCCGCCAGCTACTAGGTAGACTGTTGGTAGAACCTCAGGGACCTCCTTAAAAGCTCCGCATATCTCCTCCGGAGCCTCGGCCGATGTAGGTACGTATACCACTACGGCTAGGTCGTAGTGGTCTCGAAGTACGTCTAGGCTAAGTGCTCTAACTACATCTGCTGCCTTAGAGTCCCCTCCGAAGTCTACGGGATTAACCCCGCTAAACTCCTTCGAGACTACCGCCTTGATCCTCTTAGCCAGGCCCTCGGTTAGTGAAGGTACCTCAGCTCCAGTTACCTCAAGGTGTGAGGAGGTGAGTATCCCGTAGCCACCCGAGTTTGTTACCACCAGCACCCTTCTTGCTTTAGGGAGAACCCTAAGCCTCCTCAGGAACTCGACAACCTCTACAGCCTCGTCAATCTCCTCGGCTAGGTATGCCCTGGCCTGTCTAACCGCTGCCTTAAACAGCTCGTAGGGTGTAGCTATACCGCCGGTGTGTGTCTTAACTGCTTCTGAGCTAGCCTTACCCCACCCACCTTTAACTACGGCAACGGGCTTAGACCTCGAGAGCCTCCTGAGAGCCTCAATAAACCTCCTCCCCTCCTTAACCCACTCCACGTATGCTATTACCGAATCAGTATGTGGGTCCTCGATCACTTCCTCTAGAACCTCCTCAAGGCTTACATCGAGGCTATTGCCAAGGCTTATGAAGTAGCTGACTCCCGACCCCAACTTCTGGAGCTCGTAGATAACTACACCACCTACTGCACCACTATGT
>JAJHQJ010000082.1 GCA_020833415.1 Desulfurococcaceae archaeon
AACCTTATCTGAGCCTTAAACGCGTCATCCAACCCCTACACCGCTTATCGCGGTCTACTGGAAGTAATAAGCTGGTACGTAATCCGGGAGCGTTTTTAATACCCTCCTAGGTAGGGAGTAGTCAGAGATGAGTTGAGGGAGGGTATTAAGAGTCGTAAGCAGGGTAGTAACCTGAGCTTAGACAACTACTCCGTTAAGGTAGTTACCAAGGAGGTTAACGGAGTTACGGTTAGGTTTAGGATAGGTAGGGGGTATAGGGTGGCTAGCTACGACCCCATACCCCAGAGCTACGAGGTGTCCCCAGTAGTTGAGGAAGCCTACCTCCTAGGTACCTACTACTCGGGTGAGTATGGTAAGGCCTACATGAAGTTCTACTCGGAGAGGGACGGTAAGGTGTACGTAGTCTACGACCCCGTCGGGCACAAACCCTACTTCCTGACCGATAAGACCCCCGAGGAGCTGCGCGAGGTTAGGAAAATAGTTGAGCACCCATCCTTTGACTCCTTCGAGATCGTGGAGAAGGTAGACCTCCTGAGGATGAGGAAGGTTGTACTAACTAAGGTTGTGGTGAAGGACCCCCTAGCCGTTAGAGAGTTGAGGAATTACGTTGAGAACGCCTACGAGGCTAAGATAAAGTATCACCACAACTACATCTACGACCTCCAGCTGGTCCCCGGTATGAGGTATACCGTAAACGGAGGTAGGGTCTCCAAGGTTAAGGTTGAGGTAAGTCCCAGCACCAGGGCCCTCCTAGCTAAGCTCACCGAGGGATTACCCGAGGAGAGGAGGAGGTACTTTGAGGAGTTCGCAGAGCTCTTTGAAGAGAAGCCACCGGAACCGAGGATCCTAGCTGTCGATATAGAGGTCTACACGCCAGTGGAGACTAGGGTCCCCGACCCGGAGGAGGCTCCCTACCCGGTTATCAGCGTGGCTTTAGCCGGTTCTGATGGATTGAGAAGTGTACTGGTACTCGCAAGGCAGGTAGAGCTCGGGAATCTAAAGTCCCTACCGACGGGGTGTACTATAGAGATCTTTGATAGCGAGAGAGCTCTCCTACTAGAGCTCTTCAGGGTCATCGGAAGCTACAACGTAGTCCTAACTTTTAACGGGGACTCATTTGACCTACCCTACCTAATTAACAGAGCCCTCAACCTAGGTATAGACAGGGAACTCATACCCTTCGAGGTCGTGGAGGACTTCATCACCTTAAGGTACGGTGTTCACATAGACCTGTACAGGTTTTTCGACATAGAGGCTATACAGAACTATGCCTTCGGCTCAGCCTACAAGGAGAAGACCCTGGATGCTATAGCCAGGGCCCTACTAGGTGAGTCCAAGGTCGAGATTGAGGTAGGGGTATCCGTACTCCCGCTATGCGACCTCGTAAGGTACAATATGAGGGATGCTGAGTTAACCCTAAAGCTGGTCCTGGGGAACAGTAAGATGGTCTGGAAGCTCATAGTACTGATAATGCGTATATCTAAGATGAGTATCGAGGAGGTTACGAGGAGAAAGGTCTCAGCGTGGATTAAGAGCCTCCTATTCTGGGAGCATAGGAGGAGGGGGTACCTAATACCCAACCAGAGCGACATACTGGCCATCAAGGGGGAGGTTAAGACGGCGTCTAAGCTGGGGAAGAGGTTTGCCGGGGCCATAGTGATAGACCCCGTACCCGGCGTCTACTTCAACACAACCGTACTCGACTTCGCCTCCCTGTATCCGTCTATAATGGTCGTGTGGAACCTTAGCTACGAGACGATAGACCCGCCACCAGGGCTATGCCGTAAGCTGGAGGACGTGAGGGACGAGTCCGGGAGGGTCCTCCACAAGGTCTGCATGGACTTCGAGGGGATAACCCCGCAGATGATATCCATACTTAGGGAGTTTAGGGTTAAGGTATACAAGAAGCTAGCTAAGGATAGGAGCCTCCCGGAGGACACTAGGAGCTGGTACGACGTAGTTCAGTCGGCTATGAAGGTGTTCATCAACGCTAGCTACGGGGTCTTCGGCCACCCCAGCTTTCCGTTCTATACACCATCCCTAGCCGAATCCGTAACAGCCCTGGGTAGGCACGTTATAACGTCTACCATTAAAATAGCTGAGAACTACGGCCTTAGGGTACTCTACGGGGATACCGACTCGCTGTTTCTGTGGAACCCCGACCCGGAGTCCTTAAACAACCTGGTTAGGGGGGTCTCCGAGAAGTTTAGGCTGGAGATCGAGGTAGACAAGACATACAAGCACGTAGTCTTCGCTCTGAAGAAGAACTACGTTGGTGTTAAGGAGGACCTATCCGTCGACATTAAGGGCCTCATGGGTAAGAAGAGGAACGTCCCCGAGATCGTGAAGAACGTATTCACCCAAGTAGTGGACACTCTGAGATCCATAGAGCCTAGCCCCTCATCCGTTGACCTAGTTAAGGAGAGGGTGAAGGAATCCGTTAGAACCCTCTACCTAAAGCTAAAGAACCGGGACCTTTCACTCGAGGACGTAGCCTACAAGAACGAGCTCAATAAGGAGCTGGGTGAGTACAAGTCCGAGGGACCGCACGTAAAGGCAGCTAAGATGTTGTTAGCGTACGGTAGGCAGGTAAGACCTGGGGACATCATATACTACGTAAAGGTTAAGGGGAGGGAGAAGGTTAAGCCCATACAGTTAGCTAGGATCGACGAGATAGATATAGACGAGTACATAAAGGTAGCTAGGTCAACCCTAGAGCAACTCCTAACACCCCTAGGGGTATCCTGGGACGAGATAGCCGGAGCACTCTCACTAGA
>JAJHQJ010000030.1 GCA_020833415.1 Desulfurococcaceae archaeon
TCTCAGTACTCTACGTCGAGAGGTTGGCCCTCCTCTACTTAGATAGCTGGAGAGCTCTCCTAGTGGCTACTACCTATGCTATAGGTCTGGGCTGGGTCTACTCCTCCATCGCCTACAGCCAGAGCTTCTCAGTACCCTTCGTAGCTGCCGGACTCTACTACTTGGTTAGGTGGATTAGGGAGGGTAAAGCTAGGGATGCTACCGCCTCACTACTGGCTCTCTCACTAGCTGCTACCTCCGACCATACCCTAGCGGTACTCGGGGTAGTTGCCCTAGCTCTAGTACTCGCAGGTTCTAGGAGTGCGAGAAATTTAGTTGCAGCTTTAGTCACCTACCTAGTACCGCTATCCGCTGTAGTGCTATACTACAGATTCGTAGTGGGGGTACCGCTATCAGCGCAGACAGCCTACGCTCAGCAGCTCGGTATAGTACCTCTAGACCTCCGGAGGATAATCAGCGAGCTATCACTGGCTGAGCTGGTCTTCGGACTTAGGAAGGGCCTCCTCGTATCCTCACCAGCCCTAGCCGTCTCACTCATACTGGCCGTACCTTTTGCTACTAGGCGCGGTAGGTTTAGGCGGGAGCTCCTACTAGCTTACTCAACCTTAGTAGCACTCCTACTAGCGTACTCCTCCTGGTACGACTGGCACGGGGGTCTTAGCTACGGGCCTAGGGTCCTCCTCAGCGCCCTCCCGCTTACCGTACCTCTACTATCGGTAGCCTTATCGCAGAGCAGGTACGTAGCATACCTAACAGTAGCTCTCTCTGCGGTTGGGGCTGTGTTCTCCGGTCTAGTCGTCTCGACTAACCCGGTCTCATGTGCTTACCAGGAGCTCTCAGCAAGTCTAATACCACAGCCCATAGCCTGTAACTACCCCAAGCTAGCTCCCGGGTGCTGGAGCCCAACCCTCCTAGGGGTTACCGGGATGGACTGCCTCTTGTGTTTCTACTCCCTCACATCCCTAGCGCTACTGATAACCCTACTACCGCTAATTGCCCGGGTTGGATATGGGGGAGTCCGCGGTAAGGCTTAGGGTTGCCGACGAGCTGCTGGAGGAGTCCTCCAGGGCAATCTCCCTAGGTCTACCGGTCCTAGCCTCCATAGGGTCGGTACTGGCTGTGGAGAACTCCGTCGATGCCGTAGTATCGTGCTTCAGGACCCCATCATCCATTAGGGATAGGGTCCTTGACCTCAGGTCTGTTCTGGAGGAGTTCCCCGATAGGGTTAAGCACCTAGAGGACAGACTAGGTAGGCTAGTAGAACTATCCCAGTACGTCCTCTATACGTACAGCGAGCTGGTTAGGTACGGGGACCCGGTAGCAGGTAGGACTCCCTCGGAGCTTTTAGGGTTGGAGGATGTTGAGGAGCTGGTCCGTATAGCTAGGGAGGTAGTTGGGATAGCTAGGTACGTGGTTGAGGAGCTGGGTTGCTAAATATTAAGTTACTCACAAGTTCTACAGGGTGTGGTAGATAAGTCTACTCAGTAAGCCAGCAACGTTATTGAAGAAACTTGTAGAGCCGTTCACAGGCCGTGAGGAGGAGGGTAGGGTTATAGTACTGACCCTACTATCCAGGGAGCACACCGTCCTGATAGGTGAGCCGGGAACCGCTAAGTCGGCTATGATTAGGAGGGTTAGCGAACTACTTAACGCTAGGTTCTTCTCATACCTCCTAACGAGGTTTACGGAGCCCTCAGAGCTCTTCGGGCCTATAGACATAAAGGCCCTCGAGGAGGGTAGGTACGTAAGGATAACCTCGGGTAAGCTCCCCACGGCTGAGATAGCCTTCCTAGACGAGATATTTAAGGCTAATTCAGCTATACTCAATGCTCTCAACAGCCTTTTACAGGAGAGGGTACTCTATGATGGCTATAGCGAGATCGCTGTACCGCTCTGGTCCCTCTTCGGAGCTAGTAATGAGGTTCCGGATGAATCGGAGCTCCAGGCTTTCTACGATAGGTTCCTCCTAAGGCACTTCGTAAGGCCTGTACCGGAGAACCTCTGGAGGGAGTTACTGGATAAGGCTTGGATCATCGAGAAGAGTATGTACTACGGGAACCTAGGGAAGGCTGAGCCCGTAGCAGACATGAAGGAACTTAGGAAGCTACATGAGGCTGTACTCGACGTAGACCTAGAGTCCGTAAAGCACAAGCTAACGAAGCTCTTCGCAGCCTTCGAGAGTAGAGGGATACACACTAGCGATAGGAGGAAGGGGAAGGCACTCAAGGTTATAGCAGCTAACGCGGTCCTCGAGGGTAGGACTAGGGCTACTGAGCAGGATCTGCTAGTCCTCAAGTACGTGATCCCCAGGGATGCTGACGAACTTGAGAAGGTCAACACTATACTATCGGAGGAGCTTAAGACACCCTACAGGTACCTGAGGGAGCTGAATGAGGTTAAGACAAACCTACAGGAACTTCTAAACTACGTCGTAAGCCTGCAGCCCGTTGAGTCTAGGTACGTGGAGTATAGGTTCAAACAGATACTGAGGGACGTCGAGTTAACTAGGGAGAGGGTTACGGCAATAGCCCTAGAGTCTCAGGATGGGGCCGTTCAGAAGGCTGTTGAGGAGGTACTAGAGCTAATAGATCAGATAGCCTCAATAATAAGGAGGAGGATAGCTTAGTAATGCCCAGCGTCCTTAGAGGGGTAGATCACGGGGATCCCATCGCCATATACAGAGGGGAGAAGGTAGTAAACATAGTTAAGAAGGTCCTCGGAGGGGTTGGGGTAGTAGACCTACCCCTATCCATAGATAGCTACTACTCCCTCTACCTACCACACCCACTCCTGAGGAACCCGGAGGAGATCCCTAGGGAGCTAACTAGGAACTACCTGTTCTTCAAGGTCCTCCTAGAGTCCGAGGAGTTCTCCAGAATGAGGTACTCAACAATAGGTAACTCCACCCTCAGTACCCTAGCTGCGGCAATAGTACTCGGGGAGTTTGAGAAGGCTTTAGAACAGCTCCAGCAGGGTTCAGGAGGCTCGTCGGGCTCCGAGGAGGTTACCGAGGAGGAGATGAGGGAGCTGGTAAGCTCTGTAAGTAGGAAGGTGGCCGAATCCTTCAACGCCGTTAAGTCCATGATGAAATTGATGAGCTACGGAACCGAGCCTGGAACAGGTACAGCGTTCGATCTAGAGGAGAGCGGTGACGAGGTAATAAAGCTGGCTCAGTCAGCCGATGTGAGGGTTGTCCTAGAGTTACTCACTAAGGTACCCGATATATCGGGTAAGATCGTGAGGCCCTACGAGAGGTACAGTAAGGGTGAGGTTAGGGGGTTCGAGGTAGGTGGGGACGTGGAGAGGGTACACCCATCTGAGATAGCTATGCCTAAGATCCTGTTTAGGCTTAAACTAGCCGAGGGTAAGCTACTGCTCTACGACAAGGTCCTCCCAAAGTCTCTGGGGCCCCTGTATGTACTCGTAGATAAGTCCGGGAGTATGGAGGGGGAGAAGATCGTCTGGGCTAAGGCAACTCTACTAGCCCTACTAATGCGGAGTAGGAAGGAGAGTAGGGAGTTCTACCTAAGGTTCTTCGACGGAATGCCCCACCAGCTGGTGAGGATCGGTAGGAGGGTTAAGTCCAGGGAGTTTGTGGAGATGTTGAAGTACCTAGCTAGAGTTAAGAGCGGTGGGGGTACCGATATAACTAAGGCTGTTATAGCGGCCTGCGACGATATAGCCGGTGGAGGGGTTAAGGGGGTCTCCGACCTTGTACTGATAACTGATGGCGAGGATAGGATAGCCTCCTCAGCACTGAGTAAGAGGCTCAGGGACGTAGGTTGCAGGTTACACACGGTAATGATTATGGGTGATAACAGGGACCTTAGGAAGATAAGCTACAGGTACCTAAGAGCTGTTAAGCTAACACCTAGGGAGATAATCCAGGTTGTAAGCCTTCAGTAGACCTGACAGCTATCCGAACAGCCCCCTAGCTTAAGAGGTTGGGGAACCAGCTGCAATCTTTGAGGTGCGTACTACCTGTGAGGGACTACTCCTTCGACCCCGAGCTAGAGTCCCTAGTAAGAGACGTTGTCCACACCCTAAGGGACTACTTCTTTTATATAGATGTAGAGAGGGTTAGGGTAGTTGTCTGCAGGAACTGCAGATCTAGGGCCCTAGCTAGAATACACTACCTTCCCACAGTCTGGAGGCTAGTACTGGGGCTGAAGCCGATGTACGTTATAGAGGTTATAGAGGGGAACTTCAACTCCTTAACCTACGAGGAGAAGGTTAGGGTAGTGATACACGAGCTACTCCACATACCTAAAGGCTTCTCAGGTGGGCTGAGACCCCACGGGAGGTACGTTAGCAGCTATGTTGTCGAGAGGCTCCTCAAGGAGTACTTCAGGAGGAAGTCCGCGAGTAAAAGGTAGGTCCCTCCCTACGGAGAGTGTAGGTCCCTAGGTCGGTTAGCAGACCTTCTCCCCGGGTTCTACGGGTTCGGAGACTGTTATTAGAGCAGGCTTGCGGTTCTCCCCGCACGTAGCTAGTATCATCCCCTGCGATACGTAACCCATGAGCTTCTTAGGCTTTAGGTTAGCTACTACAACTACGTACCTACCCTCCAGTTCCTCTGGTGCGTACCACTCAGCTATACCTGCAACTACCTGCCTCTCCTCGGTACCTAGGTCTACGATAAGCCTTAGGAGCTTCCTAGACCCCGGGATCCTCTCGGCCTTCTTAACCCTACCTACCCTTAGGTCTATCCTGGAGAACTCCTCGAAGCTTACCTCTGTCTGGCTCACTTTACTACCCTCCTAGCTAGTGAGGCTACCCACTCAGACGTTACCTTGGATGAGAAGAGCGCTGTTAGCCTAGCTGCGTTAACTACGTCCACCAGGTTCACTACCTCTACGGGTGAGTGTATGTACCTAGAGGGTATCGATACTGTGGCCGCAGGTACACCCTCCTTATTTAAGGCTATTGCTGAGGCGTCGGTAGTCCCACCCGGTGCTACCTCAACCTGGTGGGGTATACCGTACTGCCTAGCTATCTCGATAAGCTTATCCCTAACAGCTGGGTGGGCTATCAACCCCGTAGCAGCTCTACCGTCAACGACCTTTATAGCGGGTCCCTTACCTAGCTGGGTTACCCACTCCTGCTCCGGAACTCCAGCTACGTCGCTAGCTATGGTTACGTCTAGGGCTACAGCTACGTCCGGGGTTATCGAGTAGGCTGCTACCCTAGCTCCCTTAAGCCCGACCTCCTCCTGTACAGTAGCTACTGCGTAGACTTCCACCTCATTACCGTCTATAGCCTTGAACCCCTCGATCATGGTCGCAACACCTACCCTATCATCTATAGCCTTACCGGTGACTACGTCGGAGCCCCCTAGGACAGCTAGGTCCCTCTCGAAGACAGCTACGCACCCCACACCTATACCGAGCTTCTCAACCTCCTCCCTACTGGAGGCCCCTATGTCTATGTACATGTCCTTGATCTCAGGTACCTGCTTAAGCTCCTCCGGCTTCATTATGTGCGGTGGCTTAGAGCCTATAACACCCCTAACTATCCTACCGTCCCTAGCCTTGATTAGGACCCTCTGACCCAGTAGGACCCTCTCGGAGACCCCTCCGATAGGCTGGAACCTTATGAAACCCCTCTGATCTACGAAGCTAACTATGAGACCTATCTCATCCATATGGCCGGCGAGCATGAGCCTACCGCTACCCCTAGAACCCCTCTTAACAGCTATTACGTTACCTAGGGAATCTATCCATAGGGAATCCGCGTAGGGCTTAAGCTCCTCGATAACAACCTCCCTAACGCTATCCTCAAACCCAGAGGGACCTACAGCCTCGGTCAACCTCTTGAGAAGCTGGAAAACACCCTCCTTAGTTATCTCGTACACAGCTCACACCAAGACCTAAGTACCCGTAGGGTTAAAAACTCATCAACCCGCGAGTCGGAGGTTCCTACCCCAGCTCTGGGGCTGGTAGTGTTATATCCCACCTCAGAAACCTGCAGGAGGGGGCGGTACGAGGGTAGTACCTGTAGCCTTCGACAGCCTCGGGGTTAGGTCTATGGCCACCGTTATCGAGACCCCGGATCTCAGGGTCTTCGTAGACCCCTCCGCAGCTCTAGCCCCGATCAGGTTCGGGCTACCCCCGCACGAGGTTGAGCTTAGGGCCCTCTCCGACTCGGCTTCCAGGATAGCCTCCGAGCTCGCGGATGTAGATGTAGTTGTAGTAACCCACTATCACTACGACCACCACGACCCCGGTAGGCTGATCCCCGCAGACCTCTACTCATCTAAGGTAGTTCTAGTTAAGGACCCGACTAGGAGTATAAACGTATCCCAGAGGATAAGGGCGTCCAGGTTCCTGAGGATCCTCAGGGGGATCGGGGCTAGGATTGAGGTTGCCGACGGTGTGGAGAGGGTGTTCGGTAGGACTAGGCTTGTCTTCTCCAAGCCGGTACAGCACGGTAATACCCCCAGGCTCGGGTACGTACTAGCTGTTAGAGTTGAGTACGGTGGTGAGTCCGTGAGCTTCTCCTCCGATGTCGAGGGGCCCCTGGATGGGTACGTAGTAGACTTCATGTGCGGCTCCAGGATCGCCATAGTCGACGGCCCCCCGACGTATCTCGTGGGTAGGGCCTATAGTGATAGCGATGTCGGGGTAGCCCTGGGGAATCTAGTTAGGTTAGCTAACTGCGTTGAAACCCTGGTAGTTGACCACCACTTAGTTAGGGACCTCAACTACGTTGAGCTCTTTGAGGAGATTAGGAGGTCTACCGGTAGGTCACCCAAGACAGCTGCCGAGCTAGCTGGGTTAAGGCCTAACCTACTAGAGGCTAGGAGGAGGGAGCTCTACGGGCTACTCGAGGAGGAGTAGGGACCCTATAGAGGTCCTGAGGGAGCTCGAGGGGCTGGTAGCTACTAGAGGGCTCGACGGGAGCCTCCTTAGGAGGTACTACGGGTTTAGCTACGGTAGGTGGTACAGGGGTTCCTACGCAGGCTACGTAGTCGGCTGTAACCTGAGCTGCGTCTTCTGCTGGGCTACGTTTAAGGATAGGCTCGACTCGGGTAGGTTCTACAGCGCTGCCCAGGTAGTTGAGAGGCTGGTAGATGGTGGTAGGAGGTGGGGTACTAGGGTCCTCAGGCTATCCGGTGGTGAGCCTACCGTAGGCTTCGACCACCTACTGGAGGTGGTGCAGCTCTTCAGTAGGCTTGGGGAGGGTAGGACCCTGGTTGTAGAGACCAACGGGGTACTCCTAGGCTACAGCCGCGCGGCATCCGAGGAGCTGGCTAGCCGGGTAGTACGTGGTACCGTAGTTAGGGTCTCCATTAAGGGTGCTACACCGCAGGACTTCGAGAGGTTGACCGGGGCACCGGCAGAGTACTTCGAGGTTCAGCTAAGAGCTGTGGAGAACCTGGTTAGGGCTGGGCTAGAGCCCGGTATGGGGGTTACGGTAGCCGTTATGACCTCCTTCAGCGAACCCCGGGACGTAGCCACCCTACTACTTAGGCTAGCCTCGGTAGACCCCAGGCTAGCTGAGGTAGCTGAGCTGGAGGTAGTGAAGCTCTACCCAAGCGTTAGGCAGTCCCTGGAGAGGGCCGGGCTCAGACCTAGGTGGTACGTAGAGCCCGGTGGGGCTGTTTCGTAGTTGATGTTTAGGGGTCGGGTTTATGAGCTCCGACTTTATCTAAGAACCCGTCTAGGTGATGGGGGCTCTGCCCCGAGCCTAGGTGGGTTTACGCTAGATGGGAGCCCCGTGCCGTTGGGCTCGACGGCCGCCCATGACCCCACACTAATCACACACGAGGTGTGGGCGAGGTGGAGGTCCCTAGGTGCGATGAACATAGACTGATGAGGATGAGCATCTAGGGACAAACGGTGGTGGGAAAGCTCTTAAACCCGGAAACCACGTGGAGGTGGAGTGAGGAGACGCTGCCGCCTGATAGGTGATGTAGGCTCGTGTTTCTGATCGCACTTAAAGCTAAGCGGCGTAACCTCTAGTGGTGGTGTGTTGCCCGTAGTCCACGTCTACGTATGGTCCGGGACCTCCAAGGAGGCTAAGCGCAGGATAGTCTCAGGGATAACTAAGGTCTTCGAGGAGTTGGGCATACCCCCTCAAGCAGTTGAGGTCCTAGTATTCGAGGTACCGAAGGAGAACTGGGGGGTTGGTGGAGAGCTAGCCAGCGAGAGGTTTAAGGACGTGAACCCCCCGTAGGCAGTTGATTAAGAGAGCCGTGGAGCTGGTCTCCGGAGTAGAGTTCCCTTACGAGTCTCCCATCGCTTAGAACTACGACCCTGTCTACACCTAAACCCTCTAGGTCCTGATGCGATGCTACTACGACTCCCGCACCCCTCCTCCTGATCCTCTCCAGGGTCTTCAGTAGCAGTAGCCTCCTCTCCTCGTCTAGGTGTGCTAGGGGTTCGTCGAGGTAGATTAGCTTAGGTTCGAGTACTAGGGCTCTAGCTACGGCTACCAACTGCGCCTGACCCGCTGAGAGCTTCCTCACATCTACATCCCTAAGCTCCCACAGCTGCAGCTCCTCCATAACCTCCCTACATAACTCCACAGCCCCACTACCGCCGTTCCCCCTAAGTCTAAGCCCGTACACTACGTTATCCAGTACCCTACCCCGGATTAGGACAGGTCTCTCATGGACGTAGACGACCTCCCTACGCCTAGCCAGCCTCCTACCCTCATCGAGGGACCAGAAGTCCTCCCCGTCTACCACCACCCTACCGGCCGAGGGTCTGTACACGAGGCCGGCTACCTTAAGTAGGGTGGTCTTACCAGCTCCGTTGGGCCCCCTAACCAGGGTGAGCTCCCCGGATCTGAAGCTCGTTGAGATACCGGTGAGGGAGAACCTAGCGGTGCTCGGGTACCTAAACCACACGTCTATCAGCTTAACCTCGGTCAGTCCTCGTACACCCTGGTGAGTAGCTTAGTGCATACAGCCACAAGTACCACTACGAGTAGTAGTACGCCCCCTAGGGTTAGGGCCTCCTCAAACTCCCCGGCGGCGACGTCCGTAGCTATAGCCGTAGCTACAACCCTCGTATAGCCCCTTATATTACCGCCGAGCATTAGGGCGACGCCGAGCTCCCCAATAGCCCGCGAGAACCCCATGATACCCGAGGCTACGATACCCGGTAGGGACTCCCTAAGTACTAGTAGGGCTGCCTGGACCCTACTAGCACCTAAGCTCACGGCCAGCTCCCAGAGGTTCCTAGCTGACCCCCTGAGCAACCTGTAGGTAGTGGATATGAGGAGGGGTGTTACGAGGACTGCCTGACCTAGGACCATGGCGTAGGGGGTGTAGAGTAGTCTAACCCCCAGCAACCTGTACACAGGGCCGCTAGAGCTTAGCAGTAGGTAGAGTAGGAGACCTATAAGAACCGTCGGGACCCCTACTAAGCTCTCCACAACAGCCTCAACCACC
>JAJHQJ010000025.1 GCA_020833415.1 Desulfurococcaceae archaeon
CGGGGGAACCCCGAGGCAAGAACAAAGCACTTAGAACTATCCACAGGTATTCACAGTTAATTGCCTCGGGGGAAACCCTACTGCATAAGGCAGTCCCAGGAGGCCGTCGAGCTACTACTTAAGGCAGTCCTCCGCCTAGTCGGTGTGGAGCCACCTAGGTGGCACGACGTAGGTCCCGTACTCGTAGAGCTCTCGGATAGGTTCCCGCAGTGGTTTAGGGAGAGGATCCCGGAGCTAGCCGCGATCTCCAGGTGGCTTAGGAGGGAGGGGGAGCCGTCGATGTACGGTGATGAGGAGCTAGGCCTACCCCCCACGAGGTTGTACACGGAGCCGTACGCTAGGAAGGCCCTGGAGGGGGCTAGACTAGTCTACGAGCAGGTTAAAAAGCTCTTAGAGGAGTTCCTTAGGGCTAGGGGGCTAACCCCTAGAAGACCTCCGGGGCCCTCCACTCGCCCCAGACCTCCCTTAGGACCCCGCTGATCTCGCCTACCGTAGCACCGACCTTAACGGCCTCGTAGATCGGTGTGAAGATGTTCACGTCCTCCCTCTCGGCAGCCCTCCTAACCCTGTCTAGGGCGTCCCTAACCTTGATCTGGTCCCTGCTCTCCCTGAACTTCCTCAGCCTGGTGACCACCCTCTCCCTAGCGGCTGGGTCTACCTTGAGTATCTTCACCTTAGGTACCTCGGGCTCTACGAATATGTTTACGCCGACTACGGGTACCTCACCCCTCTCTACCTTGAGCTGCCACTCGTAGGCGGCCCTAGCTATCTCCCTCTGCGGGTAGCCGAGCTTTACAGCCCTCAGCATACCACCCATACGCTCTACCTCGTCTATGTACTTCCAAGCCCTCTCCTCGATCTGGTCTGTCAGCCACTCGATGTAGTAGGCACCGCCCAGTGGGTCTACGGTATCCACGACGCCGGACTCGTATAGTATCACCTGCTGGACCCTAACCGACAGCTTCACGGACTCCTCAGTGGGTAGGCAGAGGGCCTCGTCGTAGGAGTTTACGTGGAGTGACTGGGTACCGCCTAGTACAGCCGCGAGGGCCTGGATCGTGGTCCTTATTATGTTGACCATGGGCTGCTGAGCCGTTAGTAGGACCCCGGCTGTTTGTGTGTGGAACCTCAGCATCATGGACCTCGGGTCCTTAGCCCCGAACATGTCCCTCATTATCCTAGCCCACATCCTCCTAGCCGCCCTAAACTTCGCTACCTGCTCGAATAGGTTCGTCCTAGCTGCGAAGAAGAACGACAGCCTCGGTGCGAACGTATCTACCGGTACCCTACCCCTCTCCATAACCCACCTAACGTACTCTATGGCGTCCGCTAGGGTGAATGCTACCTCCATAGCCGGGGTAGCTCCGGCCTCCTCCATGTGGTAGCCGCTTATACTTATGGAGTTCCACTTAGGCATCTCCTTAGCTGCGAAGAGTATCAGGTCCACCGAGTACCTCATCGACGGCTCTGGTGGGTATATGTAGTTGTTCCTAGCTACGTACTCCTTCAGTATATCGTTCTGGACCGTCCCGTCTAGTACCGCCCTCGGGATCCCCCTGGACTCAGCGACGGCTATGTACATAGAGAGTACCTCTATAGCCGTGGCGTTTATAGTCATCGAGGTCGATATCCTGTCCATGGGTATGTCCCTGAATACTATGTCCATCTCCTGCACCGACGGCATGGAGACCCCGACCTTACCGACCTCGTACCAGGCTAGCGGGTGGTCCGGGTCGTAGCCTAACTGGGTCGGTAGGTCGAAGGCCATGCTGAGCCCCGTCTGACCTATACTGAGTAGGTACCTGTACCTCTCGTTAGTATCCTCAGCCGAGCCGTAGCCAGCGTACTGCCTTATAGTCCACGGCCTACCCCTGTACATCGTTGGGTAGACTCCGCGGGTGAAGGGGTAGGCCCCCGGGAAGCCCAGCTTCTCTAGGTAGTCCCAGCCCTCTAGGTCTAGCGGGGTGTAGAGCCTCCTTACCTCAATACCCTCCTCAGTTGTGAACGCCTTCCTCCTCTCAGGTGCTCTCCTCAATATGGGCTCCAGTACCTCCCTCTCCCACTCCAGTAGCCTCTCCCTAACCCTCTCCGAGCTACTCACTCCCCTCCCTCCTAGTTAGTATCTCCAGTAGGACCCCGAAGGCGCTCTTCGGGTGTACGAAGTTTATCCTCCTAGTACCCCCGGATACGTCCCTGGGCTTATCGTAGGTTAGGGTAACGCCCCTAGCCTTAAGCTCCTCTGTCTTAGCGTCGACGTCGTCTACGTGGATAGCTATGTGGTGTACCCCCTCACTCCTCCTCTCTATGAACTTACTGACAGCTGACTCCGGGTCCGTACCCTGCAGGAGCTCTATGTGGACGCCCCCCACCTTGAATATAGCTACCCTAACCCTCTCCTCAGGTACCTCCTCAACTCTCTCCAACTCTAGACCCAGTACGTCCCTGTAGAACCTGATAGCCGCGTCTAGGTCCTTAACAGCTATACCTATGTGATCCAACCTCACAGTCACGCAGACTCACCAACGGCCTTCCTAAAAGCCTCAACAATCTTAGATAGGGGTATCCCCGGTAGGAAGACCTCGTAGACCCCCACCTCCTTCAGCTTACCGACGTCCTCGGGGGGTATGACCCCACCGACTAGTATAGGTACCTTAAGCCCCCTCTCCCTAGCTACCCTAATGAGGTCTGAGACCAGCTCCTCATGGCTTCCCGAAAGTATTGAGACTCCCACAGCCTCGACATCCTCCTCCAGGGCTACTCTAACAACGTTCTCCGGTGACTGGTGGACCCCTAGGTAGACTACCCTAAAGCCAGCATCCCTGAGGGCCATGGCTATTACCTTAGCCCCCCTATCGTGCCCGTCGAGACCTAGCTTAGCTATTAGTACCTTCCTCCTTGAGGTACCCTCCCAGCTCATCTCATCACCAAGGTTCCCTCGTTTCAATCGATTTAAGAGCTAGGCTGTTACATCTAAGTAAACCTAAGTAAGGGGAGTGTTCTAAGCATACTTAAAACCCGGTAAACTATTTGCGAAGGCTAATTAACACGGAGGAGGTGGCCGAAGAGCTTAGGGCATATACTGCACTTAGCTGGGTCTACGCCGAGGTACCTCAGGTGGTAGCTGCAGAGGAGCCTTGAGGCAGCCGCCTTCAGGGCTATCCTGAGGAGTTCCTCCTCTACTGCGTACTGGTCTAGGCTACCGCTTGCCACACCCTCAGCCAGCCTCCTCAGCCACGTATCTACGGTCGGTAGTTTAGAGACTTCTAGGGTAGCCCCCCTCTCGCAGCTTAGGTACCTACTAACAGCTGAGGGGCTTAAACCCAGCTTCCTAGCTACCTCCACCCTACTTAACCTAAGCTCCTGGTGGAGTAGCTCGACCAACCTCCTCCTTAGTGAGGGTATGACGTACCTGTAGCCTAGCTCTAGGACTGAGGACACCTAGAGCACCAGGACCCTCTTCATAACCTCCTCCGGGTTTCTGACCACCTCGGTTAGGTCCTCGACTACCTCTAGGGTACCCAGGTACCTCCCATCCCTACCCCTAACCGGGGCCACTACGACCCTCAGGATCCTATCGCCCTGCCTAGTCCAGTACTCCCTGTACTCTACCTCACCCCTCTTCAACCTCTCAACTACGTTCTTCACCATAGCCTCAAGCCTAGGTGGGTGGCAGAAGAGGAGTCTACGGCCTAGTATTGTCTTAGACCTAGCGAACCCCTTCAGGAGCCTACTCCTACTGTAGAACCTCACCCTATCGTTCTCGTCGGCGTAGGTGATCTCCAGGGGTAGGGAGCTCAGTATAGCCTCGAACTCCTCGGGCTTTAGGAAGCCTGTGGAGAGCTCTAGGTCCCCCTCCTTCCTAACGCTGTAGGTATCGTGTTCTAGTCTAGCTAGTGCGAGCTGTCTAAACTCAGGTGGTAGTCTCTCCAGAACCTCCCTACCGATCTCGGGGGATACCTCGTACGGTAGGACGGGCCTCGCCGACGGTACCCACTCCACGTCGACCGGTACTAGGTAGCCGAACTCCCTAGCTATCTCAGCTATAGCAGCCCACTCACCCTCGGTGAATAGGGCCCACACAGCTGGGAAGAGTACCCTGTTCTCCCTGAAGACCAGCTCAGCAACCTCCCTAGATATCTCGAGGGCCCTCCTAGCAACCTCCCTAGACGTCTGATCGTCTACAGCCTTCTCAGCTAGCTGTATAGCCTCCCTAATCTTCACCACAACCTGGTCCTCACGACCCCAGAGAACCCTCGGGACGGCTACTATCCCCCTCCTCTCCAGGTACGGGAAGATCAGCATCTGCACCTTCCTGTAGTGGAGCCTGATCGACCTAAGGTCGTGGAGCACCCTCCTAAGCTGCTCGAATACCTCACGCTCCACCCTAGGCGACCCGAGTACAGCCGAGGCGTAGAGCCCCAGGACCTCAGCTAGCTTCGATATGAGCTCGTTCTCCCTGATGAGTAGGTCCAGGGGGTGGCCCCTGGGGACACCGCTCAGCTCCCTAGAGGCTAGGTACTCCCCGAATAGCTGGACGTGTAGATCGCATAGTTTAAGGATCTCACCTACCGGAACCCCCTCCCTAACTAACTGCTGCTCTATGAGTACTATCTCAGCAGGACTTACCTCAGATAGGACCTCCCTAAACCTAGTACTAAGCTCCTCAGGCCTAGTCCCCTCATGGATAGCCCTAAGTAGGGACTTAACCAACTCAACCTTGTGCCCACCTATGTTTGACACGTGTCACACCAAGATATTAAAGCTACTGGAGTTTATAAGCCTAACTAACGTAGCTAGTAGCCTAGCAACCGGAAACCCGCCCTCTATGCGGGGAGGGATCAGCTGAGGTAGGAAGTACCCGAAGGTGCTAAGACCCTGGCCCGGGTCCTCTAGGGAAACACCTAAGCTTAGACAGCCATTCCGAGGAGCTTAGGCAGCCAGAGGGATAGCTCGGGTACGTAGACTACGGCTATGTAGAGTACTATGTAGAGAGCTATGAAGTACGTCATACCCCTCAGTATCTCCTCAATCCTAATCTTCAGGGAGTCCGAGACTACGAAGACCCCGGCACCGACTGGTGGCGTAGCCGTCCCCAGTAGCACCCCAAAGAGGAAGAGCGCGTTGATGTGGTAGGGGCTTATACCGTAGGGGGCGAAGGCGCTTATCACTACCGAGCCCCAGGCTATTGCCAGGACTATCACGTCGAAGAACATACCTAGGACCGCCAGTATTAGGGCCAGTACTGTTAGGGAGGCGTACGGGCTGTACTGCCTGGATAGGCCGACGAAGAACTGGAGTAGCGAGTTGTTGATACCGGTTAGGGACCAGGTGTAGTTGAGTATGTAGGAGGTGGCTATCATTAGCATAACTACGGCCGTAGACCTCCCGGACTCTATCACTATGTGTAGGACTAGCCTCGGGCTCAGCCTCCTGTACAGTAGTGCTACTAGGAAGGCACCTAGAGCCCCCAGGGCACCTGCCTCAGTAACCGAGAACACCCCGAGGTATATACCTACTAGTACAGCCAGGGGTACCGCCAGTAGGGGTAGGGCCCTAGCTACCCTGATAACCACATCGCGCCTGGTGTACCTCCTCTCAATACCTCCGTAGCCCCTCAAGTAGGAGGTTAGTACGATCAGCACCACCAGAGCAGCTAGGACTACTATACCCAGGGCCGCCCCAACCATGAACATGGTGAGTACCGAGGTACCCGTAGACGTAGCTATAACTATAGCCGGGATACTAGGCGGTATGAAGGCCCCCAGGGGGGCTGATGACGTTAGTACAGCTGCTGTGTACTCCTTGGGGTACCCCCTACGCTCCATCTCCGGACCCATGATCTTGGAGAACGCGGCTGCGGTAGCCGCTACAGCCCCGGTTAGCAGACCGAAGAACGCGCAGCCTACGGCGGTCACCACCCCAAGCCCTCCCCTAATCCTACCTACGAGGGGCTCTAGAGCGTCTACTATTACGGTAGTGAGCCCGGTCTTCTCGAAGACTGTCCCCATTAGTATGAAGAGGAAGACCCCTAGTAGGGGGAAGGACTGCAGCGGTATCATCATAGCCGTAACTGCTGCTGTAAGGCTCTTGCCGTAGGCTACTAGGAATAGCATACTGGTTATACCTATGGAGAACGTTACCGGAACACCTAGGAGTATCAGTAGTAGCAGTATGGCTATGAAGACTATGGCTACTGCCCACGTAGGTAGGGAGGCTAGTAGGAGGGCTAGCTGCTCGAACACCATAGTGACCACCTACCTCAGGAAGAGCCTGACCAACTTCATCACGTAGCGCACCGCCATGAAGGTGAAGCCTACTACCATAGCTCCGTAGAAGTAGGCCATGGGTAGCCTCATGGTCGCCGTCCTCTGGAGTAGGAATATCCTAGAGTACTGGAGGGTCTGGTAGAGTATGAGCACCACGTAGGCTAGGGAGACCAGGTATAGGGCCGCGGCGTACCTAGCCCCGAACCTCCCCCTGATTAGCGTAACGTTCGGGTGGTCCCCGCCTCGTAGTACGTAGCTACTACCTAGGAACACCAGCCACGTGTACATCAACCACGATAGCTCAGCCTCCTCCGGGAAGGAGCCGTGTAGGAGGTACCTAACTATAGCCCCGTAGAACAGTGCGGAAACTATCGCAACACCCGTCACCAGGATCACCGAGATCTCAACAGCTGAGAGGGCCCTATCCAGGACCTTGAGGACCCTAGATACCGTACCGCGGGTGGTCAACCTACGGTCCACCCCCGATACCCCGTAGTAACCGCGGGAGGGGATTTATGTGTAGGTAAAAACCGTGTTAACCTACGGAGGCCCTGTAGTTCCTAAGCCACTCGAGGGCTCCGGGGGGTATCTTATCCAGGTTCTTGTTTATGAACTCCCTCTCCAGGAGGTCGAAGATCGGCTTGGTGTCTACGTATATTATCCTAGCACCGCGCTGGATCAGGTACTGTATACCTATTACCTGCTCAACGAAGAGGCCCCAGGCGTTCTTCTCCTTGGAAGTCTCCCTAGCTGCCTCGATTATTATCTGCCTGATGTCCGCCGGTAGCTTGTCTAGGAGCTGCTTACTGGCGACTACGAAGTGCCACGCGTAGGCCCAGGGTATTATAGCTATGTTGGGGGCTACCTCGTAGAACCTCATGGCTATTATAGCCGCCACCTCGTTCTCCATAGCGTCTATGGCCTTAGTCTGCAGTAGTGTGTAGCACTCAGCGTAGGGTAGGGTCTGCGGGTTGGCACCTAAGACCTTGGCAGCCTCGACGAAGACCGGGGAGGCCATTACGCGTAGCTTAAGACCCTTGAAGCTATCCAGGGAGGTTATGGGCTTCTCAGGTATTGAGAGGAAGTACCTGGCCCCTCCAACGGTTATACCGAGTACGACCCACCCGAAGGGCTGGAGGACCTCGTTACTGTAGTTCAGCAGCCAGTCGGACTCGGCGAAGGCCTGGGCCTCCTCAGTACTCCTGAAGAGACCCGGGAAGCTTAGGAAGTTCAGCTTATCGGTATACGCGGCGAAGCGGGATACCTCTATGGTGGCCATGAAGAGCTGGCCGGTAGCCATTAGCTCTAGGTACTGAGCCTGGTCGCCGAGCTCACCACCTGGGTGTAGGACTATCCTAACGCGTCCACCGGTCCTAGCCTCGACCTTCTCCTTGAACCTGTAGAAGAAGTACGTGTGGGTATCGTACTCGCTGGGGGCTGTGATCCACGCAACGTGTAGCTCGTACTGTGGGGTGGTAGTAGCTGGCTGGGCCACTGTCACGGTCCTCGGTACTGTAGTTGGTACGGTAGTCGCCACCGTAACTGTCTGAACACCCGCGCCCGTAGCCACCGTTACGGTCCTCGTAACCGTAGTTGCCGTGGCACTCGAGGACCCGGCGAAGTACCCCACGACGCCGGCTATTATAGCTAGTACTACGGCTATAGCTATCGGTGCGGTAGACCTACCCGACTGGCTCACTACGTAACCACCGCGTAGCCCTAGCTAGGGCGGGTTATATAGCGAACGTGGAACACGTTCCATATACCGCTTTTAGACCTGGGTAGCGAAGGGTGCGTGAGTAGGTTGTGGGGTGATGTAGCTGAGGTTACTGGTAACGGGTGGGGGAGGGTTCATAGGTAGGTTCGTAGTCGGGGATCTCGTCAAGAGGGGGCACGAGGTTGTGGTAGTCGATAGGGTACCCTCACCCTTTGTCGAGCACCCGCGTATAGTCTACTACGTCGCGGATATAACCAACGTCCACCAGATGAACGCCATCCTAGCTAAGCACAGGCCGGACGCTGTAGTACACCTAGCGGCACTGCTTGCGGATACCTGCGAGCAGGACCCGGTGTCGGCAACTAGGGTTAACATAGTCGCTACCCAGGACCTCATAGAGCTCAGCATAACCCACGGGGTTAGGAGGTTCGTCTTCATGAGCTCAGCGTCGGTGTACCACCCGCAGACACCCGAGCCAGTTAGGGAGGAGGACGCGGGTAGACCGGTCTCCTACTACGGGGTCACCAAGTACAGCGGGGAGCTGATAGGCCTGTGGTACTGGAGTAAGGGGCTGATAGACTTCAGGATCCTCAGACCTACCGTAGTCTTCGGCCCGGGTAGGTTTAGGGGGCCCTCAGCCGAGTACTCGAGCCTGCTAGTCGAGGCAGCGCTACGCGGTGAGAGGGCGGTCATAAAGAACCCGGAGGATAGGGTGAACTACATATACGTAAGGGACGTATCCAGTGCCCTAGTAGCACTAGTGGAGGCTGAGAAGGTTAGCTACAGGGCCTACAACGCCGCCGGGTTTGTCTGCAGGGTCCTGGAGTTCGCGGAGTTGATTAGGAAGCTCGTACCAAGCTTCCAGTACGAGATTAGGCCGGCCGAGGCCGTTAGGTACGCTGCGGTAATAGACGACAGTAGGCTGAGGCGGGAGTTCGGGTGGAGGCCTGTCTACACCTACGAGAAGGCTATCGAGGACTACGTCGAGACCGCTAGGAGGGGTGAGGAACTCTTTAGGATATACTAGGGGTGGTGGGGTTGGGTATAACCCTAAGCGGTCGGGTAGCCCTCGTCACCGGTGGTGGTAGGGGTATAGGTAGGGAGATAGCCCTAAGGCTAGCCGACCACGGGGCCCACGTAGCTATAGTAGACTTAGATAGGGAGGTCCTTACCGAAGTAGTTAGGGAGTTGGAGAGCCGCGGGGTTAGGTCCCTAGGTCTAGCAGCTGACGTAACCAAGAGGGCTGAGGTGGAGGAGGTAGTAGGTAGGGTGGTCGAGAGCTTCGGTAGGGTAGACATACTCGTGAATAACGTGGGTGCGTACCCCAGGAAGCCGTTCCTGGAGATGGGGGACGAGGAGTGGCGCAGGATCATCGACCTGAATCTGAACAGCGTGTTCTACGTAACTAGGGCGGTCGCCCCGCACATGGTTAGGCAGAGGTATGGTAGGATAGTCAACATATCGTCCATTACGGGGCTCTACCACGGGGTCCCCGGTCTGGTACACTACGGCGCCGCTAAGGCGGGGGTAGTGGGGCTGACGAGGTGCCTAGCCGCGGAGCTAGCCCCCTACAACATAACCGTCAACGCGGTAGCCCCAGGACCCATCCTAACACCGGGGGTGCAGTCGATATGGTCTCCGGAGGATATAAGGCTCCAGGAGCTGGTAAACCCCATTAAGAGGTTCGGCCTACCGAGGGACGTAGCCAACCTGGTGGTCTTCCTAGCGAGCGACTACGCCGAGTTCATAACCGGCCAGGTCTTCGTAGTCGACGGCGGGCTTACCTTCGTAAACCCGAGGCTAGTTGTCAAGGAGGTCCTAGCCCTCAAGGAGAGGGGCCAGCTCTAGGCCCTACGCAGCGGTAGCACGTTTTAACCTCCCTCCACACTCCCCCTAGCTACCTACCCTCTCGAGCCTAGCTATGAAGAAGCCGTCGCTTAGGTGGGTGTGGGGGAACATCCTGCAGACGGAGTTGGACACCGGGTACCCCCGGTAGCCCGGGGAGCAGAGCCTGGCGAGCCTGTGGGGGGCTACCCTGAGGTTCGTGGAGGCCTTGAGTACCTCGGTCACGACCTCCTCGCCCTCCTCCGGGAGTATAGAGCACACGGAGTAGACGACTACGTCCGATAGCTGTAGGGCCTTAGTCAGCAGCCTAAGCTGGGTACCTCTGTAGTACTCGACCTTCCCCGGGGTTAGCGTAGCCTTAACCCCCGGGTCCTTACCTATAGCCCCGGAGTTACTGCACGGTGCGTCTAGGAGTACCTTATCCACGGACCTGGCGTTTATGTACGTCGAGTCGGCTAGCACTAGGTTCACCGAGGTCTCGGGGACCCCCATCCTCCTCAGTAGGTGCTTGGCCGCCAGGAGTCTCCTAAGGCTTACGTCTACGGCTACTACCCTGACCTCACCACCTGATAGCATCGATATCAGGGACGTCTTGAGTCCTGGGGCCGCACACATGTCGAGTACCACGTCCCCGGGTCTAATGTCGAGGTACTCAACAGCTACGGCCGAGGCTACGTCCTGGGGTACGGCCCTGAACTCCCTGACAGCCCTTAGGAGCCTCACTGGCTTGGGGCTACGAACCACCCTAACCATGTAGGGTAGCTCCCTGTGGACCTCGACCTCGACACCCTCACTCTCCAACTCCCTAATGACCCCCTCCTCGCTACCGCGGAAGGTGTTTACGCGTAGCCACCAGGACCTCTCCTCAAAGGCCCTGAAGACCCTCTCAGCCTCCACCGCACCGAGTAGGGAGGATACTCTCTCGTAGAGCCACCTGGGGGTCGACAGCCTGCAGTAGGGCTCCTCGAGGTCCGGTAGGGGCCCACCGAGCCACAGCCTAGCCAGCCTCCTGTAGCTAACCCTCCTACCACCTAGGTAGCAGAGGAGCTTAACGTAGTCGGAGACGAACCTCCTACACAGCTGGTAGAGCCTCTCACGCTCCTCCAACCCCCTAGCACAGCGCCCACCGCAAACCCTCTTAAAGGCTACGTCTAGGGATACCCTCCTCTCAACTACCTCGTAGAGGACCCTAGCTAGGAGGTCCACCTCGCGGGGTCTCAAAACGGCTCGGTACCCCGGGGCTAGCCGATCTTCAGGTATACACCGCGCCCGAGCTCGTAGTCCCAGGACTGCGGTACCCCGGTAACTACCCTCTCGACGTTGTGTAGGTACCTCACGTCGTCGGCGACCCCCGCGAGCTCCTCGGGTAGGTAGAGGGTCCCTCTAACGGGCTCGCTGAGCCTCACACCCCTCTCCTTCTTCCACTTCCAGATAGCTGAGTTGACCTCGACCACCCTCTCCATGAGCTCAGGCCTACCCTCGGTGTACGTGAGCTCCTCCTCGGTAACCCTCTCCCTAGCTACGGTCCTACCCTCCATGGCCCTCCATACGTAGTCGGTTACGAAGGGCATTACGGGCGACAGCAGCTTCACGCCCAGCCTGAGGACCCTGTACATGGTGTACACAGCCCCGGCTACCTCAGCATCGGGGAAGGGCGCCTTCCTGTAGACCCTGGGCTTGACCATCTCGAGGTAGTTTGAGGCGAAGACGTCCCAGAGTAGGCTGTAGAGCTTCAGGGTCGGCTCGAAGACGTCGAGCTTCCTGTAGCCGTCCACGACCTCCCTACCGACCCTGGTGGCGTAGGCTAGCATGGCCCTATCCAGCTCCCTAAGGGCTACCGGGCCCCTGGGCTCCTCGAAGGATGTTACGAACCTAGCTATGTTCACCAGCTTAGTGCAGAACAGTAGCCCGGTCTTAACGGTAGCCTCGGACCACCTGTAGTCGCTACCCAGTCTACTGGCTACGGCCGACCAGTACCTGAAGGCGTCGGCACCGTACCTCTCCAGGTAGGGCTCCGGATATATGACGTTACCTAGGGACTTGTGCATGGCCCTACCCTTCTCGTCGAGGCCCATACCGG
>JAJHQJ010000084.1 GCA_020833415.1 Desulfurococcaceae archaeon
ACCCTCATCTACGCGGTTCTAGTACTCGTAATCGCCTACGCCCTGGCCTTCCCCGGCTTCGGGGTCGTACTCCTCCCACAGCCTATCCTAAGGCTCTACGTAGGCGGTAAGACCGTTCTCTACGACGTGGCAACCCCCTACACGGCTCTCTGGTTAGTCTACCTACTGCTAGTCCACGTAACCCTCTACTGGGTAGCTAGGCTAGCTAGGGTTGGTAGGCCCTACCTACTGGTCGCGCCCCCACTCTACGCGGTTAACCTAGCCCTAGTACTGGCCGGTCTCTGCGACCACGGTCTACTGCACTACGTGTACACCTATACGGTAGGATACCTAGGCCTCGTACCTGGGGTCCTGCTGACGCTGGTAGTGGAGCTAGTGGGGTACCGCCTAGCCCTCAGAACCGCTAGGTGAGCCCGGGGGCCTCACCGGAGGTTCGTAGTAGTACACTATCCTACCGTCTAGGTAGTCCCTTATTAGAGCTTTAGCGGCCTCGTATAGGTCTGGCTCACCCCCCCTTACCCACCCCCTCCTCTTAGCTACGTAGGCTAGGATCTCCTCAGCGCTTGCTGAGGTGGTTCCGTAGGCTACCTCAAAGGCCTTAGGGTTGTACTTCAGGACCTTAGCTACTAGCTCAGCTGCTACTGCGATAGGGTTATCGAGCTCATCCACTGGCTTAGACCTGATTAAGCTCTCGACACCGCCTCCCTCAGGGGGCAGTACCCCGGGGGTGTCGACTAGGTAGAGCCTACCCCCGATCCTGTAGAGTCTTGCCTTAACAGTGTAGCCGGGGGTACCTGGGTATGGTGAGGTAGTTGCTGAGTGCTTACCCTTCAGGGTGTTCACAAGAGTTGACTTACCTACCTTCGGGACTCCGAATACCGATACCACAACCCTATCCCTAGCACCGGTCCTCTCAGCTACCTCCACCACCTTTCCCCTAAGAACCCGAGTCCCCAACCTCCTCTGGGCCGATATGTAGACTGCCTCAAGCCCCTCAACCTCCCTAAAGTACCTTACCCAGGCCTCGCAGACAGGTCTGGGGACTAGGTCTGCCTTGTTGATCACTACTACGACGGGTCTACCCAGCCTAGCCGCGAGCCTCTCGAGCTTCGGGCACCTGGTGTTTAGAGGGTCCCTGGAGTCGACTAACTCGAGAACTACGTTAGATAGTGTGAGTATCTCCTCAACAAGTCTCCAGCTAGCGAACCTCATGACCTAGCCTTCACGCCCTACCTCAGCACACGGCCTGTGCCTGAGGAACTCCTCCTCACTAACTATCCAGAGAACCCCAGGAGTACACCTAGAACTGAAGAACCCCTCGTCGAAGTACCTACGGTCTATCGAGCACGTTAGGAACCCCCTACCGAACTCATCCAGAACCTCAACCTTAACAACATTACCGGAGGACTCAACAACCCTAACCTCCTTAGGCTGCCTAGCCAGCCCCGCGAATACTGCGTAGTACCTCCTCCCACCTAGTGTAAAGCACAGTAACGCGTCGTACTTACCGTCCTGAGTCCTAAACACCCTCCTAACCTCACACACCCTCCCTCCCCTACTAGAGTCCTAGAGGAGCTAAAAAGAGGGGTCCTACAGCTCTCCGTTAGGGACTTCGGCGGGGTCCCTAACTACACCGCTACTGTGGCTGGA
This sequence comes from Desulfurococcaceae archaeon, assembly GCA_020833415.1. Classification (GTDB taxonomy): domain Archaea; phylum Thermoproteota; class Thermoprotei_A; order Sulfolobales; family NBVN01; genus DRZP01. The sequence continues at coordinate 1,651 of JAJHQJ010000084.1, forward strand.
GCCGATTTGTTAGGTCCTCAGTGGTCATGAACTCCCAGAGGGTCTGTAGCGGTCTATATCTACCCCTTCCAATTCTAGCTTCTAGGAGGTTGGAGCTGGTTGGGATTAGCTACCGAGTCCACGGCTAGGGCTGTTTCCGCGGTAGCTCTAGCCATTCTAGTATCGGTGTACACGTACTTTCAGCTTAGCTATGCTCTCGGGGTAGACGACTACATATCCGATGAGGTCTGGTACGTGAGCTCAGCTAGGAACTACCTCAACAAGGTCTTCCGAGTCTATCCCAGGGTCTCACCGGGGGTTCTAAGGGTTACCCTAGAGCTCTACACTACCAGTAGGGACGACTACCTAAGGGCTGTCGAGGAGATCTCTAGGGAGGTTGAGCTCCTAGGGGGCCGCGTAGTTAGGGGGTCTGAGTACTACGGCACCGGTGATAACCCCCTCTACGGGCTCTGCGTAGATGTACCCGAGGGCTACCTAGGAAGGGTCGTAGCCCTACCTAGGGTCGTAGGTTATTCGGCAGGCTACTGCTACCCCAACGCAGGTGGTGTACTTAGGTACATGAACCTGGAGCACCCACCATTGGGTAAGTACCTGGTGGCCCTATCCATGGTCCTCTGCGGTGATATACCCTACTGCTGGAGGTTACCCTCAATAGCCTCCGGTATCGGGGTTCTAGTACTCCAGTACCTACTAGTTACAGCTACTGTAGGGGGTTTCTGGGGCTATGTCCTAGGGGTTGCGGTACCCCTAGTAACAGCCTTCGACAGGACCTTCAGGTCCCTCACTCTGGTAGCCATGCTGGACTCCCCACTCACCCTCTTCACATACCTAGCCATAGCCTACGCCTACCTAGGTAGGGTTAGGGGCTCTACCCTAGCACTATCGCTAGCCTTCTCAAC
>JAJHQJ010000026.1 GCA_020833415.1 Desulfurococcaceae archaeon
AACTGAAAGATTATAGGGGGAGTGGGGTAGGGGGGATACACTTATATACTCACAAACACACCCCTCTACCAGGGGAGATGAAGGAGGTAAAGTACCTGGTTTATGGGAAGCATGTTTACGGTAGTCTGTATGGATGTGACTACCAGCTACTATCGGATCCCAAATTTCTCGAGGATGTAGTTGTGGAGGCTGCTAAGGTCGGTAACATGACTCTACTCGAGGTAAAGACCTGGCATATAAGTCCTGGAGTAAGTGTTATTGCAGTAGTGCTTGAATCCCATATAGCTATACATACATGGCCTGAGTACTACTTTGCTACAGTGGACGTATACTCGTGTGGTAAACACTCTAAACCTGAGGAGGCGTTTAGGTATATAGTCAACCGGCTTAAACCTAAGCGCTTTGAGTACACGGTTGCGGATAGATCCTATGTAGAGTAGGTTAAAGCCCCACCACGGCGACCCTACGAGCTCGCAACTGAATGCCTCGCCTTTTAAGGTGTGGATGAGGGGGAAGCTTATAAGCTCTGTGTTGGCGTTTGCGTGGTTGCCCCTAAGCCCACTGCGGGATGCGGGGTAGGCAACCGCGTAGAGCCCTAGGTAGGATGTGGGGAGCTCCGACCCCCCTGAACACCCCCAGGTGACAGATGTAGACCCGAATAGATGGGGGAACCGAACCTCCCTAAAGGGTGAGGGCTCCCTTTAGGGCGGGGAGGAGGTCAGAGAGTCTCTTCTACCTATAATCTCAGTGGCACTTAAACTTCCGAGAGCTTCCGGTAAAGGTCTCTTTAGCTGGCTACCGGGATCCACCTCAAGGAGTTTCCACTCGTTAATGTAGCCCCTGGAGTTCAGTAGGTCGAGGAATTCCGCGATCCTAGGTAGAAGTTCCATAGGTGTTGATGCTATAGCTACGGCTACCCCCTCCTTACTACTTAGGAGGGCCTCGGAGAATAGCGGAAGTCCTAACAGTGCTTTCACAGCTCTACCTACAGAATGTGGTACACCGTAGACTACGAGGACTCTCCTAGTACTAGGGGATAACCTCTCTATATATCTCTCTACCGTCGGTCTGATCCCAGCTATGACTCCCCGACCGACTACGTGGTTATGGTAGTGCTTTAGAACTGTTCGGTAACTAACGCTTACGGACCTGGTTCTGAGGTAGTTAAGTACTCCCTTAATCTTCACGAAGGCGTTCTCCTCGAGGAGATTTACTAGGGCTATATCAACAACATCGCAGGTACCTACTGTGTGGATTACCGGTTGCTGGTATGTTGATGCTAATGCTAGAAGCTCCCTAACGTAGATTTTATCCATAGCTCCTCTAGCTATATGAGCTAATATGTATTTAGGGGTTATGGTAGTGTCTAGTACGTATACCTCAGACGGTTCCACACCTACGCGGTCCACTACGTAGTTAACAATAACCTCAACCTCGTGTCTCTTACTCACGTACCTAAGCATGGTGATCCCCTCAAATGTTCTAATGAAGGACCTCAGCATAGCTTCGGGAACTCTCTTCATCGGTATCCTAGTGTGGTATATCAGCAGGACCTCGGTAAGCCCCATCCTACTGAGAAGTGGAACAGCCTTAAAGCCTATACCAAGACCCTCGAGCTGTTTAACTACCCTCCACACAGAGGAAACACTTAGTCCAGTAGCTTCTGAAACCTCCCTTAAGGTGGGCACGTAGGTTAAGCTATTAAGGTACTCCATAACCCTAAGAGCTGAGGTTCCGAGAGTTACTATCCCTCTACCCCAAACCCTAGTACTTGCCGAGGTTTAAACAGTGCTCTAGTAAAAGGATTTAAGCTCAGTTATGTAAGTACCTCCGGCGCCGGGGTAGCTCAGCTAGGTAGAGCGCCGGGCTGTTAACCCGGTGGTCGGAGGTTCGAGTCCTCCCCCCGGCGCCACGGCCCTACACATAACTACTCAACAGTTCTCAGTAAACCCACATAAAAGCTTCTAGCTACCTAAGTGCGAGGGGTAGTGGTTGAGTGAAAGTGGGGAGGAGAGAGTAGAGGAGGTTGAGGAGCAGGTAGAGGCTGGTGAGACTGAGGCCATAGAGGAAGCCCCGGCTGATTTTGTTGTAGATGTTGATGCCCTTGAGGTCATGCTACGCGTAAGCGACCTACTGGTAGAAGCTACTCACCCCACGGCCGAGATTTCGAAGTATATTGAGGAGATCGAGAGTATACAGAGCGGGGTTGTAGTTGGAGGGAGGAGGAAGATTAGAAGGGTAAGTAGAGAGGGGAGGAAGGAGACAGCTAAGGAGAAACCTAAGACTAGGAGTAGGAAGAAGGGAGGTAGGGGAAAGTCTTCGTCATAAACGACGGTTTTAGTGATACTAACCTTACCCTCGTCAAAGACTTCGCCCTTTAGAGTGAAGAGGCACTGTTATGATTTATTAAATACCCTCTTCACCTCTTTCTAGGAGTTAGCTAGGAGCCTACACCTCCTCGGTGTCGGCAGTGGGGTCCGACTCTGTGATGCCGCACCCGTGGGGGTCCCAATCAATGATGGAAGGCCCTAGTGAGTGTAGAACCCTCACTATTCGTAGCGGGGAGCCGTCGCAAAACTGCTTTGGTTTTCACATAGGTTTAAAGGGTTGGTGCTGCCACGTTGATGAGCTACCCTGTGAGGCTCTGAGGGTGGCTCCAGGAGCTCAAGATGTGGGGTCACAGGGGTGGCCCCGAACGCCCTCAAGGCGGATGCGGACCCGGGGAGCGATGCGGGGGAAGGAGATGAGGCGATGACCATAAACAACATAAACTCACATAAGAGCTGAACCCCCATTAGTTGGATACTCCTTCTCTAAACCTCTCAACTGTGCGGTATTCGAGGCTGGTAAGGCCTTCATAATGTACTCCTCGCCATAGCCTACGATAACCCTGTAGTAGCCGGCTAGCTGTCTATCTACCTCGGGATCTCCGGTGTCTATAAGTAGGTACCTGAGCTTAAGTAGCTTATTCCTGGGGCTTACAACTATAAGCCTATCTCTGCCTAGGGTTTTAAGTACCTCGGGTGTTAGCTGCTGATTACCGCGGCCTATCAGGTACCCCTGGCCACCCACTACCGAGAGCACTACATATACTTCAGCATACCTCTTTAGCAGGGACTTTATGTCCTCAGACGTGAGATCTCTCCCAACGAGCCTACCATCTACTACAGCATCAAACCCGAGTAGGGTCTTCCCAACCCCCAACTTCTCAGCTATATACTTAACGGTACCCCCCGGACCTAGGAGGTAGAGTACCCCTGGTCTATAGACGTAGTCTAGGAAGTGCATAGCTATACCCTCTAGGTCGTCGCCGCTGTAAAGCTCCTTAGTCTGCACTCTAAGGTTGTGGGAACTTGGTGTTATAGCTCTACCTCGTAGTTCTACTAACATAACATCCCTTTGAAGGGCCTCCTCATCTATATCGAGGACCTCACTCAACTCAACAGAGGCTAACCCACGACAGAAATCCACAACCAGCTCTGCAGCAGCTTCAGGCGATACCGCGAAGACTGATGAGTAGACCTTAACACCCGATGGAACCCCGAGTATGGGTACGGAAGTCCCACAAACCTCCAAAACGTCCCGAGCTGTTCCATCACCACCAACGAAGACCAATAGTTCAACACCCCTTCGCAGTAGCTCCCTCGATACCTCTAAAGTATCATCTCTACTAGTCTCTGAAGACCTAGGTATATCTAGACACTCGTAGGTGCTCGGGTTTAAGGCGATCTCCTCAAGGTATAGACACCCCATTACTCCGTTAGCTGAGACTACCCTAACGTCCTCAAACCTCCCGTACTCGAGTAATTTACGTAGGAACCTCCTAGCTCTACTAGGAGCTACCGGCTTAGCACCCCGTTTGATAGCCTCAAGGAGGAGTCTACCATCGGTACCCTTAAGCCCTACCGAACCACCCATACCGGCTATCGGGTTTACTAAGAAGCCTACCCTACAGGTTCTCGTACTACTGTACTCCAGCTCAATTACCCTCCTAACTAGCTAGACTTATCGGTATAAACCTTAACTCCAGGTCGGGTAGTTTTACAATGGCTACGCACCTCCCCAAGCCTACTACTGGGACACCTTCACAGTAGGACGCAGTCGACTTCCAGGAGCGGCTTACCAGTAGGATCCTAGGTCTAAGTACTCTCACGGCAGTGTTTACGTACTTAAGACCTGTCCGGATGTAGAGGGGTGAGGCGATATCTAGACATCCACTAGGTGGGAAGTACGATACTAGGATATCAAGCCTGCTACCTCTACGTAGGGTAAGGGTCTGTACATCCTGCAAGGGATTAGCGGCTCCCATACCGCCTACCCTAATATCACCTAGCTCAACTACACGGCCGTCCAGTAGGGCGTTGAGCTCCTTAGCTAGCTTTACGTAGTATATGTCATCACTTTCACCGGAGATCATCACTAACCTAAAGAGGCTCAGCTCTCTAAGGACGTGCTTACCTACGTTTACATCTCCACAGAGAGCTAGTAGGTCTGGATTAAGTCTACTGACTAACCTAGCCAGTAGTGGACCTAGGTTAGGGTTCCTTATACCACTTACGGCGAGTATTATCAAGACCTCCGCAACCTCCTCAAGTATCTCTCCACTAGGGTTAGAGCTACTGCTGAGGCTACTACGTCTGAGATAGAGCCTAGGTTTATCTCTGTGGAGGTTAGTACCTTCCGTAGGGATAGGTCATCTACTCTCTCCGAGCTAGCGAGGATCTTTACAAGTCTGGATGCCATAAATCCGCAGGACTTGAAGCAGATGCTATCTACGTACCTACTAGCAGTATAGCGATAGACCCTACCTACAGCTACTGGTAGTTCAGCTAACTCCACCCTCCTCAGTAGTTCGACTAGCTCTAGGGATACCTCGAAACCCCTAACGATGTTGTATGCTACTAGGTCCCAGCTGGAGGACTCCTCTAGAACGTCGTAAACGCTTCTAAAAACTCTAGAGGTTACGTAGACTCCGTGATAACTGGGTCTAACTACCGATATGGCTTTAAGTAACGCATCGGGAGGTTCCTCAGCTAGGCACGCCCGAAGTTTTCGGAAGCCCTTACCAACCAGACCTTCTATACCCCCTACAAAACCCTCCCTAGTTGCGTAGAGGATAGAGGAAGCTAGGGGAATAGCTGTTAAACCGTAGCCTAGGCATGTATTAGTCCCGACAAGGGGGTCGTTAAGTACCTCAGTAATTAGGTTAAGTAGGCTAACCCCTAGGGGTATACATCCTGGGTACCTAGGTAGACTCTCTATAGATTTCCATATGTAGTACGACGATAGTACCATAGACGCCGTAGTTAAATCCTTAAAGCCCTCGGCTCCTGAGACCCCACTGATCTTAGGTGCCACTACCTCTATAACGAATGCTGCTGAGAAAGCGTTAGCTATGGAGTTCCAGTCAAACTCTAAGCTCAAACAGCACACCTAAGCTCTGATCTAGGGTTAGAGCTCTAGTTTAAGAATTATGAAGATCCTATCCAGATACTCCCCTAAGGTTTTCGCCCACTCAGCTCCTACGGCTATAGGTGAGAATATACCAACTAAGGTAGCTCCCACCGATTTAATGAGCTTTACAAGTGCTGCACTAGTCTTTCCGGATCTAACGATGTCATCTACTATAAGGACTCTGTCTCCCTTTCTAATCCCGGTATAGGGTATGTAGAGCCTTATTATCGATGGCGGATCCCTGGACATGTACTCTACCTCGTAAAACCCCTCCGAGGTTATTGGTATACCCTTCCTAGCTACAGCTAACTTAGATCTGAAGAGCTCTGATACTAGCGTTGCTAGTGGAACACCATCTAACTCAACGGTTAGAACAGTATCCACCTCGGGACCTAGGTAACGGTACGCTACATAGGCCAGGATCTTCATTAGGACCACGTTACTTAGAACCTCCTGAACGTCGACAGCACCCTCCTTAAACCTAACGTACCTCTTTAGAAGCTCTGAGACAACCTCCCTGGAGGTCAGTACCTTAACTAAGTTCTCAGCCCTCTCGTAGTTAGGTACTATCTTAAAGGTAATATACCTCCATATAGCTGGTGGTGGTAAGTTGAGGATTTCGGAGAGCTCCCTATACTTCATTAAGTGTCTGTATAGCCTCAGCAGTTCTACCGCGTGGTACCTGATGTCCTTACTGTACCTAACCTCCAGGATCCCGACCTCAAGTTAATTTACTTCTGTTAAAATAAAAACTGTAGCTCCCTCTAACCTTAGATAGCACTATGAAGAGATACTGTACTTCCTAACCCGGGGCTGTTTCTGTAAATAAGGTGGGCTAGGGTTGTTCAAGCCCTTTTAGGGCTATTAGGTATGCTGATGCTGTGTGCCTGTCTAATCTATGTTTCACCATTATTTCATTGTGTTCTCTAGAGCTTGTTGTTCCCTTTGGGTCTACATATTTGACATTGATGCTGTATAGCGGCGCCTTCAACGCTATCATCTCGATGACCGAGCTCCTAAAGACTGAAACTCTGTAGTTGTAGTTCTCATGACCTCTATCGCCAATTCTAATCCAGAGGAGCTTTAGTTTTCCTAGAACTTCTGGGTTTTCGAGAAACAGTGTTTTAACGCCGTGGTGGTATGCGTACTCCAGCATCTCGTGGACTCTCATACCAATGATGCTCCTAGCCTTACGTCTACTGCAACCCTTTCTAGACGCCTCCTCGAACCAGAAGGTGTAGACGTCTCTGAGCCTCCCGTCGCCATCAACTATCACTAAGCTGATTCTATCCACGTTCACATCTACGCCAGCGTAGAGCTTGCCATTGTTTGCACTAGCTCTAGCCATATGCTTGTAGTAGAAGTCTGTAGGTATTGCTACTTGTAGCTCCCCTCTGACGTATAGCCTCCCGCTCCTAACATTCCAAGACTTCACATATATTCTCGGCATACACGGTTGCCTCCATCTGAGAATAGCCTCAAACAGTCTCCTGTAAGCTCCAGACGTGCTGACTCTTAGAGCTATCCTCGTACTCTCCCTGCTGTAGCTAAAGACTGTGACCTCTACTTCGCTTGGACTTTTAAGCGTTATGCTCCTGGGTGGGTACTCCTTCTCGCTCTGCTGGAACATTAACCAGTCAGAGAGCTCAACGCTCTTGAAGTCCACCCCTAGTTGTCTACATGATTCATAAATGCTTCTAACTAGCGTGATCGCACCATAGGAGTACCTTCTATTCGGTATCACGTCGTAGACGATCTTGTAGAACGTGCTCTTCCAACCTATATCCGAGGCTGGGAGAATGGGCATTTGCTTAACGATACTGAATAGCCTATGAGTGGCTACTTTGAAGAGCCACGCTGTTGATAAGAGTAGTTTTGCGTCCTCGCCAGATGCGTTAAAACCCGCCACAATAGTTACATAGCTTATTTTAGCTCACTACTAGGGTATATACCCAAAAAGTTTATAAGCTCCTAGACGACTAGCGACTACGTGGTGGGTGCCGAGTCCCAAGACCCGTGGTTGAACCGCGGTGCGCGGCTCGGCACCGTGCCGTGAGGAGCCCGAGGGTGACACTAGACGACCCTAAAACACCAAGAACAACCACTCTCGGGTGAACGGCTGCAGTCGAAGGTCTAAGACGGGGAGGGATAGACTCTAGCTATAGTAGCAGGGATTAGCTACCTTCGAGATCCCGGCTTCTTCTATGTAGACATCTATTCTGTCTATGAAATCCTTAAAGTAGTATACGGGAACTATAGCTACGCCTTCATCAACTCCTCGGACAGCCTCGCTTAAGGTGACTATTACAGCTACGGAGTACTTGAACCTCCTTAGGAGGGGGTTCCTCCCTACTTCATAGGAGCACCACTTAAGTAGTTCCAGTAGTCTCTGCATGTGCCTTAAGGCAGCTTCCCTAATCCTTCTACCTGAATACCTAGAACTCCAGTGTTTACAGTCTATGGCTAAGGCTAGTGAGGAGACGGTATCTACGGCCAGAACATCTATCTCCATCCTCCTGGGGCCGAATCTAAGGCCTCTGACCACCTCATAACCCCTAGCTGAGAGAGCCTCTGAGACGAACTCCTCGAAATCCCTCCAGCTGAGGTACTCCGATACTCTCTTAGGGTCGCAACCCCTCCTTATAGCGTACATAGCTACGGGTACCAGGGACCTAACGCATACCTCCCCAGAAAGACCCTCGTAAAAAGCTTCGGAGCCTACCATATCGATAGCTTCGGAGGCCTCTCTAAGTTCTTCAAGTCTAACACATCTACTAGAGGAGAAGAGTTCGAGGAGGTTGTAGAAAATCAGACGGTTGCGTCCCTCTTCATCCACTCCGAGATCACCTCCCTCATCATAGCTGTACCTTTGTAGAGGTACCTAGATTCCGTACTTCCTAGGTACCTCTACTTATCACTGTATAAATAGTTTGTTAAAGAGCCTCGATTTAAAGTTATGCGGATAGCTCCTACATCTATGTACACCATACCATAAGCTTCAAGTAGACTTCACAGCACTGTAGTTGGATTATCATAGAAGTTCTGTTTAGGAGCCCTACCCCTTATGTGGTGGGCCCGGGGGGACTTGAACCCCCGACCTACGGGTCTCTCCAGGTCATCCCCTTAGGGTCCCCAGACCCGGACTGGAGCCTCGACTACCTATCCGCCGCTCTACCTTGCTGAGCTACGGGCCCTCCAGAGTAAGATCGTTACTAGCGGATTTTAAAGCTTGTAAGAGCTACTGTAAGTCCCTGCTTTACAACCGAAAGCCTCACCTTTTTAAGGCGGGGATGAGGGGGAGCTTATAAGCTCTCTCATTTTAATTGCTATTGGTGATGAGTGTTTAAGATCTGTGAGCCTGGGGCGATGATGGTTGGAGTACCCATAACCCCGAGCCCCGGGAGGGGTAGGGGTAATAAGCCGGAGACCCGGCCCGGGTTGAACCCTCGGGAAGAGGGGGTGTAGCCCCGAACCTCCCCGCAATAGCAGGAACCCTCACCATTCATGGCGGGGAGGAGGTCAGCGGTGTATAGGTGTATGAGTTTTCGGATTAGTAGGGCTATTAATAGAGTGCTCCTGGCGTAGGCTAGCCACTGAACCGGGGAGTCCGGGGTCCACGGGCTGTACTTTACCTCTATCGGAACTCCTAAACTAGATAGGACCGCTCTAATTGCTTCATCTGAGAAGAATGCTAGCATAATCGAGGCGTTTAGTACGTCGGAGAGTACGTAGAGGACTAGTTCGGTACCGTTGAGAGTTACTAGTGCTAGAGGGGTTAACAGTAGAAGCATCTGCGGTGTTGATACGTAGTTGAATATCACAGCACTTCCCACAGCACATAGAGCTACTTCATAGATTCTCCTCGAAAACCCCTTAAAACCCCTGCGGAGTAGTGCTACGGTTACCGCTAGTGTAAATGCAAGTACGGTAGCGGTAGCTGCAAGTCTGTGGATAGGGCTGAATATGTCGTGAACTACTATGCTGTAGATGCAGTTCTCACAGTACCACGTAGAGTGGTATGTTAGGAAGTCTAGGAAGGCTCTAGGTGCAACTAATAGGACTACTATGTAGGGAATTCCCCCACTAGCTAGGAGCCCGAGTAGGAAGTGCATATAGTCCTTACCGCAATTATCACGTCTCAAGCTCTGGTTAAGTAGGTAAACTAGTAGAACTAAAGCTATGGGGGCTGTCAGAAGCTTTGTAGCTATAGAGAGTCCTAGTAGTACCCCCGCTACGAGAAACCTCCACTTACCCCTCCCCCTGTCGAGCACTACAAGAGAGGAGAGGGCTAAGAGGGAACACAGCGAGTCCCAGTTGTACGTAGTGTATAGGAGTACCGATGGTAGGATTAGGTATAGGAGTGCTCTATTGGTCCTCCTTAAACCTGGGGAACCCTCCAGGGTTCTATATATAAGTACGGACGTTAAGGTCATTGAAACCACTAGGACCACGGCATTAATTAGGAAGTGCACCTCGGCTACTGCCGAGATGAACTCTACATAGCTAACCCCACCACCTCGAGGTGTGAGGGTGAGAGCTGCACATGTAGACAGAAACCAGAGAACACCAACTACCGGAGGGTACTCAAAGAAGTAGTCAACATAGGGAGCGGGACAGAGAACTCTACCTTCTACCAGTTCATCAATTACTGCAGTAGAGTACCAGTACCTACCCCTAGCACTACCTAGCTCGAGGAACCTAGGGTAGAAAACCCCGTACACTATGTCACTGTACTTAAGCCCCCAGTTTCCAAAGGGTACGGGGGATGAGGGCATGTGGATGTAACTGGAGAAGAACCCTGAAGCTACGGCAGTAAGCACTATGAGAGTTAAGTACTTATCTAACTTCACCAATGAGTCCCCCACCTTAGCTTGGACATCGTAACGTGGTAGAGGGTTACTACGGTCTTGACCTTAAATACCTCGCCGGCGTTCCCTAGAACTCCTCCAACCAGCACCCTCAACCCTACAAACAATCTGTGGAAGAATTAATATCGACTCGCATCCTCACTGGTAACTACGGGACTTTTAGGAGCTACCTAGTTATATGTTTAACCTCCGAAGGTTGCTCCCTCTTTAAACTAGTACCGGGCTCTATCCTTATGTAGGGTAGCTCGCTTAGAGAGTCATCTGGAACGTGGATAACTGTTACATCGTAGTAGCTTCTCAGCATATCTAACATAAGGTTTAGTCTCTTCAGGTTACTCTGGGACTTAGGTCCAAAACTTATGAACACTACTACCCTATCTCTCTTCAAATCCTTCACCTAGGCGAAGCTAGGAGATCTTTTACTTAAAACCAGTGATCCCCAAACTACGGGATACTGCATTAGAGACAGAGTACGGATTCCTAGTTTTTAAAAACTATTTTTTAAAACTATGGAGGGGAGACCAAAAAGTGGTATCAACGAGAGTCACCCTAGTTGCCTACAGCTCCCCTGGGGGCCTGGACCCCAGGAGGCTCGTGTTGCTGGCAGTTAAGGTGTCCCAGGGCAAGGTAAGGGAGAGGGGCGTCGAGCACTACCTCAGGGAGTACCCGGAGAGGGACGTGCACGAGTGGCTCCTGCAGGCGGCCGGGTTCCCCTCGGTACTGGAGCACGTGGTCTTCACCTTCTACATCGAGGGAATCTCCAGGGTGGCCAGCCACCAGCTTGTCAGGCACAGGATAGCCTCGTACACCCAGGAGTCCCAGAGGTACGCCGAGGTGGGGCCCGACTACGTGGTACCGGACTCCGTGGTGGGGGCTGGCTTCGGGGAAAGGTTTAGGGAGCTCGCGGAGGCTTGCTACCGGCTCTACAGGGAGATGGTGGGGTCCGGGGTACCCCGCGAGGACGCTAGGTACGTACTACCGCAGGCCTTCACCACCTCGATCCTCATGACGGTGAACCTCAGGGAGCTCATCCACATAGCGTGCCTGAGGCTCTCGGAGAGGGCCCAGTGGGAGATTAGGGAGGTGGTCAGGGCCATGGTCGAGGAGGCTAGTAGGGTGGTACCCGAGATCCCGGAGCTGATCACGAAAAGTTGTTACCCTCGGGGAGAGTATCTCTAAAACACCTCCACTACTGAGCGTTTAATAGCTTCCAACCCCTCCGTTGGGGGGAGGACTAGCCATGAGTAGTAGGAAGTCCCTGGAGGATCTTGGTGTATCCTCAACCATACTTTCGAAGCTTAAGGAGGCTGGGTATAGAACCCTGGAAGCAGTTGCAGTAGCCAATGTAAGTGAACTTGCTAGTGTTGTTGGAATTCCTCTACCCACGGCTCACAGGATCGTCACTAAGGCTAGGGAGCTTCTAGGACTTACTCTGAAGACTGCCCTAGACCTTAAGAAGGAGAGGAGCGGACTACCCAAGATAACAACGGGTTCTA
>JAJHQJ010000085.1 GCA_020833415.1 Desulfurococcaceae archaeon
TCGCTAGGTGCTGTGAGTACAGCTCCCTGTACCTCCTCAGCACCTCCCGCATCACCTCCTCAGCACCGGGGTCGAACCCCCTAACGGGGAGCACCAGGGGCTCGTAGCCGGAGTTCAGGAGGTGGGAGAGAGCCTTGAGGAGGAGCGCGTTAGCTACGAAGACCGAGGCCACCGTGGATAGGGGGCCTACCCTCAGGGTCCTACCGTCGTGGGTTACGCGAAGCGATACGTCACCCTCCGGTACGCCGGTATCTATGACCACGTCCGCAACCTCGTGGAGCTTAACGCCCCTGGGGTGGCGGGGCCTCGCCCTAACCGCGTGCCTCAGGGAGGTTACCCCTATGACGCGGGCCCCCCTGTACTTGAACTGGAGGGCCACCTCCACAGCCACCGGGGTGGTCCCCGAGTGGGAGAACACCACCGCGCAGTCCTCCTCGTGTACGCTGTAGTTCTCCACTATTCTCCTCCCGTACTCCGGGGAGTTCTCGAGTAGGTCGAACTGGGGGTACCCCATGTCCCCGACGATCCTCAGGAACGATACTAGCGGTAGGTCGACTATGGGTAGGAACCCCAGGTAGGAGCCGTACCTCGGGAACATCTCCATGACCGGTATGGCCGAGTGCCCGGAGCCGAAGAGGAAGCATACGTGACCCCTAGCTATGGACTCCGCTATTATAGTGGCGGCCTCGTCGATCCTCCTAGCCTGGGTACTCACTATGTACTGGAGTACCTCGAGGACCCTACCGTACCACTCGCTAAGTAGGTCTACCTGACTAGCCATGGGAGTACCCCACCACAGCTCTCCTAGGCGGTAAGGTTAGTGTGAAGACCCCGCGCTCAGCTACGTAGGTACTACCCGTTACCATGTCCCTGAGCTCTGTCAGGCCCAGGCTATCCGCGAACCTGAGCCTAGCCGTGACCTCGGAGTGGCTGTGGTTCAGCACTACGACGAGTACCTCACCTCCGGAGGCCAGTACCCTAGCCTCCACTGACCCCGGCGGGTCTACGCTAACCGGGGGCCTGACGCCGGCTAGCCCGGCCAGGCCCACCACCAACCTCTCGACCCCGGGGTCCCGGGTACTCTCGTAGCTAAGACCTAGGGACGTGCCGACCCACACAGCTACGCCGCGCCCGGAGCTGTTTACCACGGCCGCCGGCCGACCGCCCTCCGCGGTGGCTAGGACCCTAGCTGAGTCGCCGACCACCTCCACGGTCTCGAGGTAGTACCAGGCCCTCACGGTATCGCCGGTGCGGAGCCCTGGGACGACCTCGGTAACTACGTTGAGGGCCGCGGAGCTATCCTGGGCTAGGCTCCTGCAGGAGCTCTCACGAGCTCCGAGTAGGTCCTTGAGGTTGTAGGCGGGTACCTCGGAGTCGACCCACCCATCCTCCCTAAACCACCCGAACCTAGCGTCGACTAGGAGGACACCCCCGCTGGAGACGAACGACCTCAGACCCCTCGCCACCCCCTCGGAGACCGCGATGGAGAACGGCGCTACCAGGAGCCTGTAGTCGCGGTACCCCTCCTCGAGCTGCCTAACCGAGATGAAGTCCACGGGTATGTTGTACTTGAAGAGGGCTCTGTAGATACCGAGCATCGACGCCGAAGGCACTCTAGCGGTATCCTCCTGGAGGACCCAGAGGAGTCTGTAGACGTACCTGTTGTACAGCAGGGCACACCCCGACCTGAGCGGCCTAGCCCTGGTGAAGAGGTCCTCGTACTCCTCGAACAGCCTCGCAACCCTCGAGAGCTCCCCGAACCTATCCGTTGGGGAGCCGTCCGGGTTCAGTATGCCGTAGCCGGAGGACTCGTAGCCCCACATCATCGGGTAGGAGTGGTATACGTAGATACCCTTAGCGCCGTGGGCTAGGCACTGCCAGATCCACAGGGATATGTCCTCGGCTGTAACCGGCTCCGCCAGCCTCAGCCCACCGACCCCCTGACCCCCCTGGAGCTCACCGACCCAGAAGCCCCTCCCGTACGCCTCCGCCGAGGACCTAACCGCGTCGAGTATGAAGGCGTCGACCACGGGGTCGGGTACCCTGTGGGCGTGCTTCGGGTAGAGGGACGTACCCCACACGTCGACTACCCCGGCCATCTCCCAGTCGTCTGGGTGCCCGTAGAGGGGGTTGAGGAAGAGCGAGGTGGTGGCCGCGTGGCTAGCTACCGGGTGGTGGGGGTCTACGCTCTTAATGACGCTGACCCTCCACCTCAGGTCCTCCCTAAGCTTCTGGACGTTGAACTCCACCCAGTCCACGTTCTCGCGGGCGTAGTGGAGTACCACGAACCTCGGGGGCTCTACCTCGTCGAAGCTCCCGTAGTTCCTGTGCCACGCCCTGTTCAGGCTCTCCACGCTCCCGTAGACCCCCCTGAGCCACTCCCTGAACCTCTCAACGCTGTACCTACAGTAGCAGTAGACGTACCTCCGCTGCCCCGGGTGGAAGACCCACTGCACGAGCTGGGGCTCGCTCCAGACGTCCCATCCGTAGAAGTTCTCGAAGTCCCTGAGGAAGCCGGCCAGGGCCTTGAGGAA
>JAJHQJ010000028.1 GCA_020833415.1 Desulfurococcaceae archaeon
GCCGACCTAATGAGCTTGGGCTCGTCGATCCCCCTAGTAAGTACTCCGTAGTACGTAGCTACGCCCAGCAGTACGTGCGCCAAGCCCTTCCGTAGCTTATCTAAGGCCCTCGTAGTATGAGCTACAGTCACTTTCACACCGTAGCTCTCCAACTCCTCAGCAAGTTTCTTTAGGTAACTCCTCCCGAGATCCCTGGACACGAACACCAAGGTCCCATAGCCGAGGGTCTTAACGAGGTCCGCTATACTGGTAGAACTTAGGCTCGCCGAGAACTCCCTAACGTTCCTGAGGTAGTCAACTATACCGCCGACCTCGAAACCTATCAGCTCCCTCAGGACCTTTACCCTCTCCCTCTTACCCCTCCCCGTAGCGGAGGCTATGAGTAACTGACCAACTCTCCTAGACGCTATACTCCTAGCCAACTGCTCCTCTAGGGACTCTAGCTCCTTGAGTAGGTCCCTGAAGCGCTCGGGGGCTGCGTGCTTTACTGCGTAGGCCTCCTGCTTAAGCTTAGTAATCCTCCTAGCTACCTCCACATCCTCCGGGCGAAACCCGAGGGTATACAGTATGCAGTCCATTAGAGAGGACTTCTTAAGTAAGGCATCGAAATCGTCCGCAACTACTAGACCGAAGTACCTATCCCTCAATAGCTCCCTACTACGGAATAGGGCCATGTGCGTAGTTACGTAGACCCCCTGAGCCTCTCTAGCGATCGTGTTGTAGACCTCCACACCAAGTCTCCTGCCTAGGCTAGAGATCCTCTCGGAGACCTGCTCAACTAAGGACCTCGTAGGGACTATGTACAGTACCGAATCCCCGGTGGAGGATCTATAGATACTGTAGACCTGGAGTAGGGTCGACTTACCTACACCTGTTGGAGCTATAAGCGCGAAGGACTCTCCCGAGACCATCCTCCTAGCCCAAGCCCTTTGGAGAGCCCAGAGGGTAAAGCCCGTCACTTGCGTGAAGAACTCCGAGAAGTCCTGGAGAATGCTGTCTACTGGGTCGACAGTAGGTGTACTACTTAGAAGTACATCATCACTACACTCGGGTAGGTTACCCTCCAGGCATATGTGTCTGTAAACCAACATACTCCCTCCTAAACGACAGACTACATAGAGCTCTTCCTTATAAGGTATGGGGTACTATAGTCAGGAAGTGCTTAGACCAACTTCGGCTAGGTGTTCTCCGCGGTTCGTTAACCACGTAGGTGCACTTTAGGTCGACTAACCGGAGTCCGCAGTCTGAGAGCTACTTTCTGCAGGTCTTTAGGGGGGTTATAGTGACCCTACCATCTTTGGATATACTAACTACAGCACCGGTTTTCAGCACCCCGTTAACGACCTTACCCTTAAGGGATTTCACTATGTGTTTATAGAGCTCGTAGCTCTTCTCAGATACCTTTACCCCAGAGCTATCTGCTAGCTTGTAGATCTCCTCGACTATCCTATCCACGGAGGTTCCCGGAGGAAACCTAGCTGAGCATATGCTAACTATACTCTCGTACAGCTCTATAGTTCTCCTACACCTCTCTATAGTACTCTCCGCGGACTTTAATATAGCTACTACAGTAGCTCTACTAACGTTAAGTCTTCTAGCTATCTCTGACTTACTCAGTCCAGACGCAAGGTACTTAAGCACCCTTACCTGTCTCTCTGTTAAGTAGGTCCCCTCGTAGTACTTCACAGACAACCCCTACAGGGATTTCGCTAAGGAGTATTTACCCTTGATAGCAAGCTTCTTAGAACCGAAGGCAACCAAACCCATCCTGCCGAAGCGTCTCTAGGGTTAGCTATATTTTGAGCAAAGTTGGACAACTCTAGGTGGTGGGGCTGTGGAGTGCTCCGCTAAGACCCCGCCCACCTCATTACGCTTAAAGGGGGTTGGTAAAGTTCTGGAGTGCTTGGACGGGGAGACAGCTATTTTAAACCCCCTAGAGGATCTGCGGACTCTCCTAGGAACTCTAGTACCGAAGTACATCTCCGTTGCAGAACCCAGGGTAGAGTTCTCTGAAAACGAATCGATCGGAGACAACTACATTTTGTATAAGTACCACGTCTTTGATGGAGATGCCTTCGTAGCCTCCTGTAGGGTCGTACTGCTTAGTAAGAGACTACTCTCTGTCATCTGTACTGTGGACTCCTCCCAGGAGTCTAGACTAGCTACCGAAGGGGTCAAGCCCGGTAGGGAGCCGGTGCTTCAGAGGGTTGTAAGCTTTCGCAGCAACCTACGTGGTCAGAGGTACATAGAGGACTTCATAATCTACAGAATTCTCGGGAGTCCCGTAGTAGATGCTAGCTCGTGGAAACTTAAGGTGGAGGGCTTGGTGGAAAGGCCCCTAGCCCTATCGCTCAATGACGTACTGTCCCTACCTAGGGTTACTCTGGTCAGGGACTTTCACTGCGTCACTGGGTGGTCCGTCGCATCAGTTAGATGGGAGGGGGTTAGGCTAAGGCTGCTAGCAGATATGGCAGGGGTCATGGAGGGTGCTAGGTGGGTCTACATGGAGGGGTTAGACGGGTACTCCTCAGTAGTACCAGTAGAGGACTTCCTATCAGACGACGCCCTACTGGTCCTAGCTATAAACGGTAGACCTCTAACCCGTGAGCAGGGCTTTCCCGCGAGGATCTTCATACCACACCTATACGGGTGGAAGGGCGTTAAGTGGGTACATAGGATAGAGTTTAGGGAGAACTACGTGGACGGATTCTGGGAGGCTTTGGGTTATCACGAGCGTGGTAACGTATTCCTAGAGGAGAGGTTTAAGTCGAGTAGCTCACTACGATGAGGTTCCGTCCCCAGCTGTAGGACTCCTAACCTAGGTAGCCCTCCTACTTACAAAACTACGGTGCTTCACTACACTCCGCAGAACTCTCTGCTTTACGAGCCTCATCCTAGCTCTCCAGGCACCCTCCTGAACGAGGTACCCTGCTACGCTCACCAACGTAGCTACAGCTATAGCTACGGCGACGTGGGTTACCGTGGAGAGGGCTATAGCTACGGTAACTGCCCCGAGGACTACATAGGGTATGTAGACCTTCCTTAGGGAGGCTATGTAGGTGGCTAGAGCCACACCTACAGCTACCGCGTAGTACGAATCTAGCGGTAGACTAGGCTGCACCGCCCTTCCTATTAACACAAAGACTGCGTAGCCTACGGATAATGATGCCGCTAACCTGTAGGTGAAAAACCCTATGAAGAAACCTGCTACTGATAGTATTACAGCTACAGCTACCGAGGGCGTAGGTCCCTGTGGCTGTACTAGATTCAGGAGGTGTAGCACTACGGAGTACGCGGTAACAGCTAGGGCTGCAGCCGAGAGTAACCTCCTAGCAACTACACCGTAGAATGCTAGTATGAGACCAGCGGCTACCAGGAGTAGATCGCTAATCGTGCCACACACCCCTAAGCCTTTATCTCCCTACCTAGGAGGCTTTCAAGGAATGCTATCCTCTTCCATATCGGCGGATGGGTTGAGAGGAGCTCCTCCAACCCTACGAAGGGTTCGGCTAGGGCGTAGATGAAGAGGGTCCTGAGCTTGCTACTCTCTATATGGCTCCTACCGTACCTCCTGTAGAAGGAGTCTAAGGACTTTAATGCACCTATCATGGCGAACGGTGATGTAACCTTAGCACCGTGGGCGTCAGCGTAGAACTCCCTCAGTCTAGATAGGGCTAGGACAGCTAGCTGAACTAGCACACTCAGTACCATTAGTACCCCTCCAATAGCTGCTACGAGAAGCCCCGAGGATCCCTCCCTCCTTCTACTACCACCATCTGTGTAGCGCGTACCGAATAAGCCTACGTAGAGTAGGAACCTCCCGGTGTAATATATCAGTGTCGGGAATAGCCCGAAGATCAGCATTAGGGAGTTATCCCGGTGCTTGTGGTGGCCTAGCTCGTGACCTATAACAGCCTTAAGCTCGTCGACGTTCTTAACAGTTCTTAGGAGGCTCTCGGTTACAGCGACGTAGCGTCCAGCTATAGGTGATGAGTAGGCAAAGGCGTTGGGTATCGGCATAGGGGTTACCATGGCTACAGGAGGCTTCATACCGGCTCTAGTTGCGAGTTCATTAGTAAGTCTCTGAAGCTCGGGATCTCTTCTACACCTGTAGAACGCATTGATGAGGTATGGAGACAGCAACCACGATACTAGCGAGGGGATAGCTGCGAAGAGTATTGCTATAGTCACTATGGAGAGTGTTAGCTCTACCCCCAGTAGGTAGGCAACTAGCCCGAATACTAGGACTACGCCTCCCACTACAGCTGTAGCTGTGGATACCATGGAAGCCCTGAGGACATCTATATCGGCTGGAACCCTCCTCTCTATAAGTCTACCCAGGAAGACTCCCGAGAGTATTAGGGTAACCACAGCTAGTACGTAACCGACTACGTCAACTAGCCACCAAAGCCACAGGAACCTGAAGATTCCGAGACCTCTCGCTGTTTCAGGAAAGAGATAGCTCACCGCTAGGCTAACTAGCAGTAGAACTATTAATGAGATGGAGATGAGGGATAGAGCTAGTAGTACCTTACCCCTCATAGTTTCCTCCCGACACACTTATCCCTATTAGCAGTTAAATACTTTCTCTGGTGCTCAGCAACCTCCCTTAGAGCACTGAGGGGGGATGGTGCTGCTACTACCCTAGTACCAACTACCTCTACGTCAGCTCCATAGCAGAGGCCCTCCCCGGGTTCGGCACCAGCTACGAATATACCTGGGGAGAGTATGACGTATATGTCCCCGAAGGTCTCGCGGAGGTCCCTTATGATCGTAGTCTTACTAGCCGGAACTATGAGCCCCTCAGGGTCTACCTGCTTAATGATTTTCTTTACGTACGCGTAGAGGGAGTCTATGATGTACGATGATGGGTGATCGTAAGTTACCTGGAGTAGTAAGTCTACACCTAAGCTCTCGCACCTCCTAGACAGCCTATCCAAGGCACCCTCGTAACCTACGAAAGCTACAGCAACAACACCTCTAAAACCTACCTCACTCACCACCTCAACAGAGTACTCCATTATGTGGGGTAGGTCGGCTAGCTTAAGGTCTGCTAGGAAGTAGATGTCCGGGTAGCTCTCCAATAGGGACTTCAAAGCCTTAACCCCTCTACTCACTAGGAAGGGGGTCCCGAGTTTGAATCCCACAACTAACCCCCTCATCGAGGAGATCAGCTCTGCTAGAAATCCCAGGTCCAGCTTGGGATTGTCTAGCGCGACCATGAGGGGTAGCTGTGACCTCGTAACGAAGTTCCTTAGCATCTGCGCCACCACCCACCGAAAACTACCTTAAAGCTAATTAACTCTGTACAGCTGGGGCGGAGGTTAAACCTCCTCAAGTTAATGCTGTTAAAGCTAGTCTCTAAAAGAGAACGTGATTTAGTCTGCTTAGTGTCGTTAAGTACCGCAGGTCTGCACTATTATTAGCCTAGAGAACACTCTACGCTGTAGAGGTATCTGTGAGCAGCAACCTGTGTATACTATGTCGAGGCGGTTCGCGAAGGCTCTGTGGTCTAACCTACTGCCCCATAGTAGTTAAGGCTAAGTCCTCTTTAGCTCTAAGCAGGGTATCGTGGAGGTTAAGTAGTTCCACACCTCCCTCAGCTTTCGTAGGCTGGGTGGGCTACCCCAATATAGTAGTTGCCGCTGGGCTGCCCCCAGAAGTTGGGGATACCTCCCTCTACGACCTGCCGGAGAGGTGGCTTGAGCTACCTCTAGATGACGTAATAAGGTTCAGGCTAACCCTGGTTAGAGGTGGGAGAAGGGTCTCGGTACAGGATGTTAGTAATTCATTTGTTGAGCAGCTCAGGGAGATCTCGCTATCGGTAAGACCGGTAGATGTTGAAGCCGAATTCGAGAAGAGACCTAGACCAGACGTACTACTAGATGAGAACACCCCGCCAATGGGTCCTATAGCTATTGTTAAGAGGATTAGGACCGGGTCATCACCGTACATAGTTAGGGAGGTTGAGAAGGTGTACGAAGACCGCGACCTTAAGGCTAGAGATGCTATACTGTACCTCTACAGATCAGCAGTACCTATATCAACTATAACGAGGATCCTATCGCTAGGTGCTCTAGGCCTATGGAGGTATAGGAAGTTAGTCCCAACGAGATGGGCTATTACCGCGGCGGACTCAGCTATTTCGGAGAGCTTAATAAAGAACCTACTAAATAAGCCCGTCCTAAGTGAGTACAGGCTATACTCTCTACCTAGAAGTGGTAATCTCTTCGTAGGTATAGTACTACCTACGCGGTGGATGTTTGAATGGATCGAGGCGTGGTTCCCTGGGTCTACGTGGAACATATACGGGAGTGATGTAGCTATAGAGGGGGATTGGGAGCTTACACCTAGGAGGACTACATATCCCTCAATAGGGGGGTGCTACTACGCCTCCCGCCTCGCTGCAGCCGAGTTCCTGACCTCTATAGGGAGGCAGGCAGGTGTCGTACTCTACAGGGAGATATACCCGAGCTTTAACATACCCGTAGGTGTGTGGTTCGTTAGGGAGATGGTTAGGCAACTCTTCAAGACCTCGTTTAGGAGGTACGGGAGTTTAGAGGAGTTGCTGAGGGATGTAAGGGGGTTAACCAAGGTACCCCTGGATACGGTGATCGCGAAGTCTAGGATATTAACCCTACTTACTAGGGGTAGGAGGCTTGGTAGTAGAGTATTGCCGGACCAGGGTTAAGTCAGCTCTAAGTAGGTCTGGTCTTCCTGATCTAGACTACGCTCTAAATCCGTACGTAGGCTGCGCACACGGTTGTCTCTACTGCTATGCCAGAGGTTATACGAGAATAGCCGAGATTGTAGAGAGGTGGGGTCGCCTAGTGTACGTTAAAGAGAACCTCCTAGATGTACTGAGGCAGGAGGTGAGGAAACTTAAACCAGGGGTAGTGGGGGTCTCCACTATTACAGATCCGTACCAGCCTATCGAGGCTACCGAGGAGCTTACACGTAGAGCTGTCCAGATACTATTGAAGGGGGGCTTTAAGGTGAGTATACAAACCAAGTCCCCGCTGGTACTGCGAGACCTAGACATACTGCTAGAGTACGCAAGGTCCGTTGATGTAGGTTTCACCATAATAACCATGGATGAGGGGGTATCCTCCATCCTAGAGCCAGGTGCTCCACCACCTAGAGCTAGGGCTGAGGCCCTAACCAGGATCTCACGTACTGGGGTCAGAACGTGGCTATTCTACGGACCTGTAATACCCGGGATTAACGATGGGGTTGAGCACTTTGGGGAGGTTCTAAGACCTCTACATAGAGACGTAGATCTAGTCCTCATAGACAGGCTGCGGATCACCCCGGAGGTACGTCGCTCTCTCGGTCAAGCACTGGCTAACTCAGAGAGGGTCCTTAAGATAGCTGTAAGTAGGGACTGGTGGTCCAAGACTGTTAAGTCGTTCGAGAACCTGTGCTCAGAACTCGGGGTTAGGTGTATCCCATCCATAGCTGAACCGGAGAAGGGGGTTAGAAGTCTTGCAGACTACTCCCCAGGGACTATTAAATAGCCTACTCTACCTCCATCTCAATACAGAGCACCTCACCTATACTAGGTACATAGGTTGATGGACCTCCTCCACACGGAGTTTTTAGACCATAGATAGAGTACCATAGTCCGTTAGCGAACTCTATTAACCTATGGATGGATACGATGTCTCCCCTAGATATAGCTTTAGAGAGCTCTAGCGAGAGCATACCTAGGAGGTGAACTAAAGCCTCTCTACCGATGATGTAGGGTGTGCTAAGCTTGCTGTAGCCAGCTATACGTAGTACCTTAAACTCGACCACCTTGCCGAGTTCTACAAAGGCTTCGGAGTACCTCCATACGTAGTGTGTCCTAGTGAGCTCAGTAAACCTTAGTGCCGGTATGTATACTGGGAGTCCTAGCTCTATATCGATCCCAGCTGCGATACTCACTACATCCTCGTCTAGTTTTCCGTAAAGACTCCGGAGGATGCCGTTAGTTACTGCTACGTAGAGTAGAGGCTTAAAGGTGGAGTTACCCCTACAGATAAGCCTAAACCTTCGGTTAAGTAGCTCCTCTAATC
This sequence comes from Desulfurococcaceae archaeon, assembly GCA_020833415.1. Taxonomy (GTDB): domain Archaea; phylum Thermoproteota; class Thermoprotei_A; order Sulfolobales; family NBVN01; genus DRZP01. The sequence goes on from JAJHQJ010000028.1 coordinate 8,058, forward strand.
TCCTTTTGAACTCGATAACGTAGTAGGCTAAGTCCTTGGGAAGGTATACCGTGTCTACACCTTCCCTGGGTACTACCTCAACGTGGGAATTTAGCACTACCCCAGATGCTCTAACCACTACTACAGGATTTACTGAGTTAGGTACAGGTATGTAAGCTAGGGGTAACGCCAAGTCGTTCCCCGAGCAACTTTCTAGCGCGTTAAAGAGTTAGAGACAGTGCCTCTACCAAGATTCCCGTATAGTGAGGGCTACGTGTAACCTCTTTAACTACGGCGTAGAAGTTAGACGTGTGGACTCTGGAGGAGCTAGTGGGTAGGGTTACCTTAATCTACGGGGTCGCTGGTAGTGGTAAGACCAACCTATGCCTTTGGACTATATCTAGAGGTTCTGGTGTAGGTCTGTACATTAGTACGGAGGGACCTGTTCCACTAGAGCTTTTATCAAGGTACGGCCTGACGGAGGGTGAGCGCCTCTTCGTTAAGGAGGTGTTCAGCGTTGAGGATCTAGTTGTAGAGCTACTGGATATGTACGTAAGTGGTTTACTGAATAAGTTCAGTGGGATATGTGTTGACTCAGTAAATGCGCACTACAGGTACGAGACTGCTTGGAGGACGGATGCGGGTAGGCTCTTGAATACCGCCCTCGCCCTACTCTCTCAACTAGCTTCACTACGCGGTAGCTACGTTCTGCTTACAGCCCAGGTTAGGGAGGAGGAGGGCGAGGAGGTTCCGAGTGGGTATGAAATGCTGGAGTTCTGGTCAGATACCATAGTTAAGATTACGAGAAGCGGCAGTAGACGCGTTATTGAGTGGCTGAAGCCCAACTCCCACAGAGGTCGGAGAACAGTGTTCACCATAGATGAGAAGGGGGTTGAGTTTGAACACTAACCTACTACTAGCTGTAGTATTCCTAAGTCCAGCCTTCGTAGCTAACGCAACTCCTCTAGTGGTAAAGAACATAGTTAGCAAGAGACACCCCATCGACTTCGGGAAGACCTTTATAGACGGACGGAGGGTTTTCGGGGATAGTAAAAGTTGGGAAGGGTTGCTGGCCGGAGTACTAACCGGGGCTTTAGTAGGGGCTCTACTAGCACCGGTATTCCAAGGTAGGTACGTGGAAACTGCGGTGAGCGGGTTTCTTCAGGGTACTGCAGCTATGTTGGGCGACCTAGCAAACTCCTTCCTTAAAAGACGCATAGGCCTAAAGCCGGGAGCCCCCCTACCCGTTCTAGACCAGGTATCGTTCATGGTTGCGGCTCTGATCTTCGTACGTCTACTTAACCTAGATACCTCAGTTGGCATTAGGGTAGGTCCCGCAGAGTCCACCGTAATACTGCTGCTTGCCCTAGTACTACACCCTCTAACGAACTACATAGCGTACCTACTGAAACTTAAGGAAGTTCCCTACTAGTCAGTACTTCCCTACTAAATCCCATCCTAAACTACTCAGCAGTTCTACCTCAGCTTAGCAGGTATTCTAGGATAGACAGCTTTTAAGGTCCGGTAGCTATACCTCGTAGGAGGAGCTGTGAAGGTACCTAAGGTAATCAGGACATACTGCCCTAGGTGTAAGACTCATACCGAACATAGCGTATCCATATACAAGCACGGGAGGAGGAGGGTTTTAGCTGAGGGTGAGCGTAGGTATAGACGTAAGCAGAAGGGCTATGGAAGTAAGAGAAAGCCTGAGCAGAAGAGATTTGCTAAGGTTACTAAGAAGGTAGTGCTTAAGCTGAAGTGCTCTAAGTGCGGGTTTATATCACATAGGGAGGGGATAAGGCTTAAGAAGGTTGAGCTAGTCGAGGTGGTGAAATGAAGAAGAGGAAGATCCTTATACCAGTACCCAAGAGTAGGTTCATAAGGGTTAGGTGCCCTACCTGCGGGAATGAGCAGATAGTTTTCGACCACGCGACGTTCCCAGTTAAGTGCTTCGTCTGCAGTTCGTTACTAGCAGTACCTACCGGCGGTAAGGCTAAGATCCTAGGGGAGATCGTGAGGATACTGGGGTAGGACCTTGCTAAGGAAGGAAGGTCTTCCATCAATAAATGAGCTCTGTATAGCTACGGTGGATAAGATCTTCGAGCTAGGAGCTTACGTAAAGCTAGATGAGTACGGAGGACTAGAGGCCTACCTCCCCTGGAATGAAGTTAGCAGTAAGTGGGTTAAGAACATAAGGGAGGTCATTAAGGAGGGTCAGAAGATCGTCGTAAAGGTGATCAGGGTAGATAGAAGGAAAAACCAGGTAGATGTATCCCTAAAGAGGGTTGCCGAGGTAGAGCGTAAGCGTAAGATTAAGGAGTGGAAGAGGGTTAAGCGTGCTTGGAAGATCTTAGAGACCGTTGCTAAGAGGCTAGGTGCAGCTCCCGAGGAGGCTTACTCAGGGGTTTGGCTAAAGCTGGAGAGGTCTTGCGGAGATGTGCTGACCTGTCTTGAGGGGGCAGCTACTGTGGGGGCTGAAGTTCTTAGAAAGGTCGGTGTACCCGATAAGTGGGTTGACGCCCTTATGGAAGAGATACCTAAGCACGTAAGGGTTAAGCAGGTGAGGATAGCTGAACGCCTAATCATGACGACGTACGAACCTGACGGAGTTTACAGAATAAAGGAGATACTCAAGGCCCTAAGGGAGGTCCCTAAGGAGGGAGTTACCGTTAGGATATACTCCGAGGGGGCTCCTAGGTACGTCGTAGAACTCGTAGGGAAGGATTACAAGGTTCTCGAGACGACCCTCTCCGAGTTGGTTAGTAAGGCCGAAACCCTAGGAAAGAAGCTCGGTGTTAGCATAAGCTTTGAGAGGATAAAGCTTGGTTAAGTCCCTAATAAGGAGGTGCCCTAACTGTAAGACCTACACCCTTAAGGAGGTATGCCCCAGGTGCGGGTCTAAGACAGTCTCGGCAGCCCCTCCCAGGTTCTCACCCATAGATAAGTACGTTAGGTACAGGTTGATGTCTAAGGGGCTGATTGAAGAATCTAAACCGGTAGAAAACAACTCCACAGCTAGCTACTCGAGCTCCTAACCTTCCTAGGGACAGAAGACGGGGGTACTACAGTAGGAACGGGGAGACCTGCCTCCTTTCTCTTACGTATCCAGAACTCCCTCCTATTCCTCTGTCTTGGAGGTAGGTTCCTCTTAGGCTTCGGCGGAATCTTAGGTGTAGCACTTCTAACCTTACCAGCCTTAGTCATGGACCCGTGTGTAGGCACTACCTTACCCTACGAATACTCC
>JAJHQJ010000029.1 GCA_020833415.1 Desulfurococcaceae archaeon
CCCCCTCTCTAGTGGGAGGAGCTTGAGTCCGTGACCTGGGACTATCTCCACCCTGAAAGCCCTCCTGTAGTGGTTCGTCATCCTCATCTTCTTCACTATGAGGTACCTCACCACCTCCCCAGCGCGCTCCACGTCGTCCATCCACAGGTGGAAGACCCCGTCAGCTATGTGCTCGAGCCCGAAGCCGAACGTGGACTTCGTCGTCATGGCGTACTGGGAGACTAGGTACGCCGTTACGTTCTCCCTGTGGGTGGCTACCTTCAGCTCGTAGCTGTACCTCCTAGCCATGGCCGGCTTATCGGCCCAGAAGGCACTTAGGGAGTCTATGACGAGCCTTACGTGCTTTACGGGGCTCTTACCACCCTCCTTAAGAACTCCAAGGAGTCTGTAGGCCTCCCTTATAGCCGCGACCAGGGTCTGGATGTCGAGGACCGCGTACCTCCTCCCCTCCTCACCCGGCTCCTCACTTAGCTGCTTAGCTACCTTCAGTAGACCGAATATGTCTACCACCACGATCCTCGGAGTCTCCTGAGGCTCCCTAGGGTTGGATATATCGTAGACGGTGTAGGACTCGAAGTCCATGCCGAACTGCCTAGCCTGCCTAACAACATCCCTGAACTCAGCCTCCGTAGTTACGTAGACAACCGGGTCCCCCTCCCTAAGCCCAGCCCACGCGAAGTGCATGCAGAGTATCGACTTACCAGTACCCGGCTCCCCCGTTATAGCTACCCAGGAGCCCTTCGGGACACCCCCCTCGAGGGCTTCATCTAGTTCGGGAACCCCCGTCGAGACCCTGACTATGTAGTCCCTAGACCTCGTAGACCACGTACTCGAAGAGCCCTCCACAACCCCTTCCGAGTATGAGGGTACTGGGTAACTTATAAACACCGCTTCAAATCCGAGGACAGCTACGGGAGCTTCCACCCTGTACTCGCAGTCTGCAGAGGGGTTGGAACCAATCTCTAAGCAGAGACCCGTTAGCCCTAGCTACTCTCCGCGGACTCCGCTAAGTCATATTTCCGAGACCTCTGGGGAACCTACCGAGTTAGGTATTAACGTAGGTGAAGCCTAGACCTACAGCGGTACCTAGGCGTGGTTAGGGCCCCTCCTCTTGCGGAAGATGTACTCCGATAGCCCGTCCACTATAGCATCTCTAATCTCACCAACCGGCTCGTAACCTAAGGTCCTGTAGAACCTTATAGCCCCGTAGTTAAACGACGATACCAGTAGGAAGACGTTCCTCCTGTACCTAAAGATCCTCTCCTCTGCGTAGCTCATTAATGCTCTCCCAATACCCATACCGCGGAACCTCTCATCTACAGCCACGGCTCTGATGTACCCTCCGAGTGGGAAACCGTCGAACACCCTGAATACGATGAAGCCGACCACTCTACCACCATACTCAGCAACTCCTACCCAGCCCTCTTCTAACCCCGAGAGCACTACGTCGTAACATAGGTCCTCGGTGTACCCGAGAGTTACGTAAGGGTCTGTGGAGAGCATTATCCTACAGATACTCACTATATCTTGCTCAGAAGCACCCCTGATGCGAACCCGATTACCGCCCCCCATAGCCTTAACCGCTGGGGAACCTAGGGTTAGAAAAATAAGAGTGTGCCTCCAAGGTTTCGGTACGCTTCGTCGAACTACACCATCTCTACTCATCAGTAGGGTACCTGCCTTCAGAGAGGTGGAGAGCCTAGGGGTGTAGGTACGGGGCCGGTTAAGCTTATAAGCTCTAAACCCTAGCACTAGTTACTGGGGGGTCAAGGCAGCGGGGTGGGGTAGCCTGGTAGCCCGCGGGGCTCATATGGGTAGAGCCCTGTGAGACCCCGAGGTCGGTGGTTCAAATCCACCCCCCGCTACCAACCCCCCGCCAAGTAACTTCAACGGGTTAGCAGGGCTCTATCGTCGACGGGGGCTTCGAGGTTATCGCGTAGGTGACCATGGTTACCTCGGGTATCTCCCCGGTTATCCTACTGGCTATCCTCTCGAGAACCTCGTAGGGTACCCTACTCCAGTCCGCGGTCATGCCGTCCTCGCTCTCCACAATCCTCACAGTCACTACGTAGCCGACGGCCCTCCTATCACCCTTAACCCCGACCCACCTATCCTCACCTACGACAGCGAAGGCCTGCCACACACTCCTGTAGAGCCCCGCCCTCGTCAACTCCTCCTCGACTACCCTGGAGGCCCTCCTGACTATCCTCAGCTTCTCCTCAGTTACCTCACCCACGATCCTCACAGCTAGGCCCGGCCCTGGGAATGGGTGTCTGTAGGCCCACTCCTCCGGTAGTCCTAGGGCTACCGCTATCCTCCTAACCTCATCCTTGTAGAGGTACCTCAGTGGCTCGACGACCTTAAGACCAAGCCACCTAGGTAGTCCAGCTACGTTGTGGTGGCTCTTTATCCTATCGGCTCCGGGGGCGAAGCCGCTCTCGATTACGTCGGGGTAGGTAGTCCCCTGCGCAAGCCACCTTATACCCCTATCCCTCTCCGCGACCTCCTTGAATATCCTAGCGAAGAGCTCCCCCACGATCCTCCTCTTCTCCTCGCAGTCCCGAACACCCTTCAGAGCCTCTAGGAACTCCCTCGATGCGTCTATGTATACGGGGTTCAACCCCAGCTTCCTCAGAGTCTCCAGTACCGCCTCCGGCTCCCCCTCCCTCATGAGGCCGTGGTTTACGAAGACCGCCACCAGCCTATCCCCCACGGCCCTCTTAAGTAGTAGGGCTGCTGTTGTGGAGTCAACACCTCCGCTAACTGCGCAGAGAACCTTCTCACCTGGTGGTACCGTCCTCCTAATCTCCTCCACGATCACCTCCACTACGTTCTCCGGAGTCCAGCTCCTCCGTGCCCCCGCGACCCCCACTACGAAGTTCTCCAGTAGCTTCCTCCCCTTAGGTGTGTGCGTAACCTCCGGGTGGAACTGAACCCCGTAGATAGGTCTGTCGGTCAGCCTGAAGGCGGCTACGTAGCCTGTTCCAGCAGACCTAGCCAGTACCACCGCCCTACCCTCAGGTAGCTCAGCTACGTAATCGCTGTGACTCATCCAGACAACCTCCCTACTACCCCAACCCTCGAAGAGCCTGTCCTCGGTAACCACCTCTACCTCGGTCCTACCGTACTCCCCGACCCCTCTCTCAACCCGGCCACCGACCATGGAGGCTAGTAGTTGGTGTCCGTAGCATATCCCGAGTACCGGAACCCCGAGCTCGAGGACCCACTCCCCGATCCTCGGTGCGCCCTCAGCGTAGACGCTACTAGGCCCTCCGGAGAGTACTACTGCCTTAGGTCTAACCCTCTCGACTAGCTCCCTAGAGAACTCGGAGTAGTTAACTATCTCACTGTAGACGTTGAGCTCCCTAATTCTCCTAGCTATGAGGTGCGTGTACTGCCCGCCGAAGTTAACTACGAGAACCCTGTCGAACCCCTCCGGAGAGCTCATACACCTCCGGAGAGCTCTCGCAACTCGTGGTTATAAGCTCGCAGACCTGTGTAGGGATGAGTTGGTAGTAGACCTACGTGGAGGAGTTAACCAGGTGTAGGCGGATTCCGATAGAGCTCGCTTGAGCTTTTTAACCCAACCTAGAGGTTGAGTTGGTGGGTAGTTTGCCGCTCTGGAAGTGCTCGGTGTGTAACTACATCTACGAGGGTACCGAACCACCAGCTAACTGCCCTAAATGTGGTGCCCCCAGGGAGAGGTTTACGAGGCTGAGTGAGGAAGAGGAGAGGCTGGTCCTCAGGTCTAGGTACACCAACGCCCTCCACATGGAGATCTACACCGCCCTACAGAGGCTTGTGGAGTTAGCTGAGAAGGGTATCCAGGATAACCTAGACCCACCCTGCGTAAAGATCTTCAGCGAGGTGAAGGAGTTCTCCCTAACGACTATGCAGAAGATCAAGGCCGAGCTGGAGACCCACATGAAGAAGGGTAAGTGGGGCTAGTCGACCGGTTGAATAGGTGGGGGTAGGGCTTTCCAGATCTCAAACCACCTACGTGGTTTTTAACCTTCTATGTATATGGGTACCGGTGGTCTAGCTTGATGTCTAAGCACCCGCTAGACCTTCCAGTAGGTAGGAAGCTATCCAGGGAGGAGGTCGCCGAGGCTCTCAGACTGTCGATAGTGGCCGAGCTCGACGCCATCAACCTCTACCTACAGCTAGCTAGATCTGTAGACGACGAGCGTATTAGGAAGGTCTTCGAGGACATAGCTAGGGAGGAGAAGACCCACGTCGGTGAGTTCCTAGCCCTACTGAGGAGCTTAGATCGGGAGCAGGTTGAGGAGCTAAAGAGGGGTGCCGAGGAAGTTAGGGAGCTAACCGGTATAGCTGTACAGAACCCTCCGAAGGGTTCTGAAGGTTCTTCAGGTAGCTCTGAGTGGGAGCGGGTAGTTAAGGCTGTTACCAGTACGGTTAACTCAGTAAGGGTCTTCAGGAGGTACCTACCCGTAGTCAGCGTAGGTAGGGGATCCGTAGCTGTACCTATCGAGAGGTACGGCTCGGCCGAGACCTCGGTAGTACCAATGACCGAGCTCTCGGTGAGGTTTAGGGTCTCCCAGAGGGCTCTGGAGTACGCTGAGAGCTTTAAGCTCCCGGCTGAGCTTGGGGATGCCTATAGAGCTGCGGTAGAGTTTGCTACTGCGGAGGATAGGTATATCCTAAGCGGTTTGCTGGAGCTTAAGGGGGCTACAGCCCTAGGTATGTCGAGTTGGGACGAGCCTGGCTCAGCTGTAGCCGAGGTCTCTAGAGCTGTTGGTGAGCTAATAAAGACCGGGGTTAGACCACCCTTCGTACTCTTCGTAAGTCCGGCTAGGTACTCCAAGCTCCTAGCGGTACACGAGAGGACCGGGGTTATGGAGCTCCAGAGGGTTAAGGCACTGGTATCCGAGGTAGCTGTAGTACCTGTACTACCCGACGAGGTAGCACTGGTGGTCCCGGTATCTCCGTACACCATCGACGTAGCTATCGGTGTGGATACCGACGTAAGCTACGTAGGACCTGAGGACGGCTACCACGTGTTCAGGCTGTGGGAGACCATAGCCCTTAGGGTTAGGTACGAGAAGGGGGTGGCAGTACTTAGGCAGGTGTAGAGTATGGAGGGGCTGGCTCCCCTATTTAGGAGGTACGCTGAGCTGGAGCTTAGGTACGCTGAGGAGCTTGAGAGACTCTCCCAGTCGGTGAAGCACCCAGTGCTCTCGGCACTGTTCACCGCAGTAGCTAGCGACTCGAGGAAGCACAGCAGGATGTACGCGGCCCTAGCGGAGCTAGCCGAGAGGGTTACCCCAGCTATATCCGAGGAGGATCTGAGGACTATCTCAGCTACCGTAGAGAGGCACATAGCTACGGAGGCCTCGATGATTGGGACAGCCAGGGAGCTACTAGAGAGGGTTGAGGATGTGAGGGCTAAGCTAGTACTGGAGGCTATACTGAGGGATGAGGTAGACCACCATAAGCTACTCAGAACTATAAGGGACGCCATAGCTAAGGCGGAGGTACTCAGCGAGCAGCAGCTCTGGAACCAGGTATGGCTCGATAGCCCCTGGCACGGAGCCCCCGGAGGGTAGCCCGGAGGTGGGTTAAGACCCTGGAGGAGCTTTTTAACTCAGCTATAAACGGCTTAATCGCAGCTGCCTTCACCTCCCTAGGAGGCGTCCTAGCCCTAGTAGGTATCAGGAGGAGTATGCGCCTGGTCGACACCTCCCTAGGGTTCTCAGCCGGGGTCATGCTCTACGTAGCCTTCGTAGAGCTCCTAAAGCCCTCTGCGGATACCGTGGGCCCTCACTTCCTAGCCGGCTTCCTCCTCGGGGTTCTAGCCGTCCACGCCGTAGACCGCCTCATACCCCACGACCACATGGTTGGGGAGGTAATACTAGACGGCTTCGGGAGTAGGGTGAGGGTCTCACTACTCCTAGCTATGGCTGTAGTCATACACAACTTCCCGGAAGGTCTAGCTATAGGTTCTGCAACCACGGTAGAGCGCTCACTAGGGATCAGGGTAACCCTAGCTATAGGTATCCAGGATATCCCGGAGGGTCTGGCGGTAGCCCTACCCTTCATAGCAGTAGGTAGGAGGGGGTTAGCCCTACTCTTCGCAGTAGCCTCGGGACTATCCGAAGCAGCTATGGCCCTACTACCACCGCTCCTCGGCGGGCTGGCACCCCAGCTACTACCACATCTACTCTCCCTCTCTGCGGGAGCCATGATCTACGTAGTAAGCCATGAGGTGATACCGGAGACCCACAACCACGGATACGAGAGGGAGGCTACGGTAGGGCTGCTAGCCGGCGTAGTCCTAGCCCTCCTACTGGAGACCCTGATAACCTGATGGACCCCGCACCGCCGTGTAGACAACCACCGCGGCCCAACCCTCCTCAGGGGCTTGAGGCTTCCCTAGAGTGCGTTAAAATACCCTACGCGTAGTTGTCTTAGGGGCTTTCGTTGGGTGTACTGGTAATTGGGAGTATACACGCGGACTTCTACGTTAAGACGTGGAAGTTCCCATCACCTGGTGAGACCGTCAAGGGGTCCTCATTCTTCGTACTAACCGGTGGTAAGGGGGCTAACCAGGCGGTTGGATGTGCTAGACTCGGAGTCCCATCCTACCTCGTGAGTGCCGTTGGTGGGGATGACCTCGGAAGGATGGTACTTAGGGACGTGCAGTCTAAGGGGGTTGACGTAAGCTACGTCCACGTAGACCCGGGTACTCACACAGGTGTAGCGTTTATAGTATTAAACGAGAGTACTGGGGAGAACCTGATAGTAGTTGCACCAGGTGCTGACGACTCCCTAAGGCCTGAACACGTTGAGAGGGCTCTGACGGATCTGCAGGGTAGGGTTAGGGTACTCCTAACACAGCTTGAGGTACCTCTAGATACTGTCTACTACGCTCTACGTAGGTGTAAGGAGCTGGGTCTTACCACCATACTGAACCCGGCACCAGCCCGGAAGCTAGACCTCGGGATTCTCGAGTACGTAGATTTTCTAACCCCCAACAGAGTCGAGGCTACACAGCTATCCGGGGTAGATGCAACCAGCTTTGAGGGGGCCCTTAGAGCTGCTGAGAGGCTTACTGAGCTAGGTCCCAGAGTCGTTGTACTAACCCTGGGGAGCGACGGGGCTCTCCTAGTAACTAGGGGTTCTGCTAAGCACGTACCGGCCTTCAGGGTTAGGGTAGTCGATACCGTGGGAGCTGGTGATGCCTTTAATGCAGGTCTAGCGGTGGCTATTTACGAGGGCATGGACATCGAGAGGGCTGTACTCTTCGCTAACGCCGTGGCGGCCCTGAAGATCACCCGGGTAGGAGCTCAGAGCGTTCCAGATAGGCGTGAGGTTGAGGAGTTCCTAGCTAGCCGCGGTGAGCTACGTGAGCTCTGAGGTCTTAGCTACCCGGGGGTTAGTTAAGGAGTTCCCAGGTGTGGTAGCTCTTAAGGGCGTGGACTTCGACCTGAGGTACTCCGAGATACACGCACTAGTAGGTCAGAACGGTGCCGGTAAGTCGACGTTCGTAAAAGTACTCGCAGGTGTCTACACACCAACGAGGGGGGAGATCTACTTTAAGGGGAGGAAGGTTAACATTAAGAGCGTACGGGATGCTAAGAGGCTCGGTATAACTCTAGTACACCAGGAGGCTACCCTAGCTCCCAACTTAAGCATAGCTGAGAACGTAGTGCTGGGGATCCTAGGTAAGGAGGGGAAAGTCCTCACACCTCTTAGAGCTAGGGAGCTTATTGAGACCGCGAGGAAGTACCTAGAGATGGTCGGGTTAAACATCGACCCGAGGACTAAGGTAGAGAACCTCGGCGTCGGGGAGAGGCAGCTAGTGCAGGTAGCTAGAGCCCTAGCAGAGGATGCCGAGGTTATATGTCTAGACGAGCCTACTAGCCCTCTAACAGCTGTTGAGTCCGAGAGGTTGTTCAAGGTTATGAGGGAGCTGAAGGCAAGGGGTAAGTCCATGATCTTCGTTACCCACAGAGTTGAGGAGGTATTCGCTATAGCTGATAGGGTTACGGTTCTCAGGGACGGCTACAAGGTCTTCTCATCCGAGGTAGGTAAGACAGACCCCAGTGAGGTAGTGAAGCACATGCTCGGTAGGGAGCTTGAGCAGTTCTACCCACCTAAGGGAACTACCAAGGTTGTTGATAGGGCTAGGCCTAGACTTAGGGTTGTAGGTTTAACAACAGCACCTGAAGGTAGGGGGGCAGTCCTAAGGGACGTCTCCCTGGAGGTGTACCCAGGTGAGGTACTGAGCGTCGTAGGCCTCCTAGGTTCCGGTAAGACGGAGCTCGGTAAGGCCCTGATCGGTATGAACAGGGTAGTTAAGGGGGAGGTGTACCTAGACGGGGTTAGGGTTAGGATTAGGAGTCCCGCAGATGCCCTAAAGCTGGGGATTTTCTACATACCTGAGGATAGGAGGCGGGAGGGTTTGGTTGGGGTTATGAGTATAGCTGAGAACGTAGTCCTACCTAAGGTCCGGGAGCTGTCGGTGTTGGGCTTGGTTAGGCTACCCAGTAGGGAGGTCTCCGCAGCTAGGAAGTGGATAGGGTTCCTAAGGATAGTACCGCCGAGACCTAGCTTCAAGGTCATGTACCTTAGTGGGGGTAACCAGCAGAAGGTCGTAGTAGCTAAGGCCCTGGAGGCACGCACCAGGGTCCTAATATTCGACGAACCCACCTTCGGTATAGACGTGGGGGCTAAGGTGGAGATCAGGAGGCTCGTCAGGAGCCTAGCTGAGGAGGGCTACTCCGTGATACTCCTTACAAGCGACGTTGATGAGGCCCTGGCCCTCTCCGATAGGATAGCGGTGCTGGTAGGTGGTAGGATTGTCGGGGTATTCCAAGCCTCCGAGGTAAGCCGCGACCTCCTAGTAGAGCTACTGGGGGGACGTGGGCGTGGCCCGTAGGCTACCTACCCAGCTTAACAGACTTGGGGGATTCGTCCGGGGGCTCTTAAGGTACGAACTCGGGGGCCCTATCGTAGCTCTCCTAGCTCTAGTAGCTGCGTCTAGCGCACTCTCACCGCGCTTCCTCGAGCCCTACAACCAGAGGATACTACTACTCCAGACAGCTCCTCTAGCTCTACTAGGCCTCGGGGAGTCCATGATAATACTCATGGGTAGTATAGACCTCTCACCAGGCTCCACCATGGCGCTGGCCGGGACGATCTCGGCCATGGTCTTTACGCGTCTCGGCTATCCTCTAGGTGTATCTATCCTCGTGGGAGTACTGGTCGGGCTAGCTGTAGGTCTGACCAACGGGCTGCTGGTGACTAAGGCCAGGATCCCGTCATTTGTAGCTACCCTAGCCTCACTCGTAGCTGGGAGGGGTATGGTACTGGTACTAACCGAGGGGCAACCTATAGTAGGGCTCTCACAGTACAGGGTATTTACCGACGAGGTAGCCGAGCTTCCTCTAATGGTGTGGCTGTTCATAGCCTTCGGGATCGCCAACTACCTCCTACTGAGGAGGACCTCGATGGGTATGCTAACCTACGCTATAGGGGGTAATGAGGAGGCTGCTAGGTATTCCGGTGTTAGGGTAGACGCTATCAAGCTACTAAACTTTACCCTAGCCGGAGGCTACTACGCTGTAGCGGGCCTCATGATGAACGCTAGACTTGAGGTAGCCTACCCGTGGACTGGGTGGGGGTACGAGCTCGATGCAATAGCTTCGTGTGTCCTAGGTGGGATCATGCTCTCGGGAGGTGTTGGAAGCCCCCTAGGACCTCTCGTAGGTGCCTACATGCTCACCCTACTAACGAACGTACTTATACTCCTAGGCGTCAACCCTTACTTCCAGTGGGTAGTGAAGGGGTTTGTCTTAGTGGCGGCTGCTGTAGCCCTTACTAGGGGTGTTAGGTACGTTAAGTAACCCCACTACAGAGAAACTTATTTAGGCGAGTAGCAGTAGTTACAGGGGGTACCTAAAGTGCCGAAAGCTACCCTACCCGTTATAGCAGTAGTACTCTTCATACTAGGCCTCGTTATCGGCATCTTCATACCATCTCCCCTAGCACCCACACCTACCGTAGCTCCTACCACGGTTACGGTAGTCTCTACAGTCCCAGCTACACCGGCTAAGCTAACCCTAGCCCTACTGGTGAGTAACCTAGGTAACCCGTACTTCGTAGCCCTTAGGGACGGTGCCCTCAAGGCTGTTGAGGAGCTTAGGGCTAAGGGGGTTAACTTAGAGCTCCTAGTCTACGATGCTAAGGATGACCCAGCCCTCCAGTCTAGCCAGGTCGAGACGGTAGTCGGTATGAAGGTGAGCGCCATACTAATCAACCCGGTCCACATGGAGGCTGTGCAGCCAGCCCTCGAGAAGGCCGTTAAGGCTGGTATACCGGTTATCACTACGGATAGGGATGTAGCTAACCCAGCTCTGAGGATAGTCTTCATAGGTACTGATAACGTTAAGGGTGCTGAGCAGGCTGCTCAGGAGCTTATAAAGGCTCTCCGGGCTAGTGGTAAGCCTAAGCCGTGGAGGGTGGTGATACTCAACGGTATACCGGGGACCACCGCAGCTGAGGATAGGAAGAAGGGCTTCCACAACGTCCTAGACCCGCTGGTTAGGGATGGGACTGTGGTGATAGTAGCTGAGGAGGTCGCTAACTTCAGAAGGGATCAGGGGCTCAGCGTTACGGAGTCCATACTAGCTAAGGGGAGGTTCGACGCCCTGATAGCCGCTAACGATGAGATGGCCCTGGGGGCTATACAGGCTATAGAGGGTGCCGGACTTAAGCCCGGTGTGGACGTAATCGTAGTAGGCTACGACGCTATACCCGATGCGGTTGAGGCTGTGAGGGCTGGTAAGATGTACGCAACTATAGCTCAGTCACCGTTCCTACAGGGCTACTGGGCTGTTTACGCAGCATTCTACAGGTGCTACTTCAACTGGAAACCCGCAGTAAGCTGGATACCGACGCCTACAGTAGTCGTAACTAAGGTCAACGTGGATACCTTCTCGGTCGAGGTTGCGAGCCCCAGACCCCTCCCCTAATGCGTTTTTAGTTCATAACCGAGGGTCTTCCTTCTAAGGTGGGGAGCTCAGCATCGGCTAAAATGTACCTCTAGGCTGTTACAGATTTGTCAATATGTTTGGGTATCTCTGAGTACTTGTAAATACTTGGTAT
>JAJHQJ010000062.1 GCA_020833415.1 Desulfurococcaceae archaeon
GGACTGGGGCTTCCCACTCTTCAGAGCTACGGACCTAGCTGAGCTGAGGAAGCTCGCCGCAGAGCTAGCCAGCCTAAACCGGGTGGAGAGGTCGGAGTACCTATCGAGAACTAGGAAACTCGAGGACCCAGTTACTGTGGCTAAGGATATAGTAGTCCGTGGGGTTAGCTAAAGCTGCGACCTCCTAGGAAGCCCTTTAGGAACACCTCAACGACCCTATCCGCGATTATCTCGACCTCCTCGTCCGCGAAGTCGAGTGAGGGTAGCTTATCCACACCCTCCTTAGCAACCACAACCTCGTAGGATGGGTTTATACCCCTCTGCTTCAGGACGTTGGAGGCGCACATCAGCTGACAGCCGTTTATAGCTATAACAGCCCTAGCCCTCCTGAAGATGTCTACGTGTACCTTACTACCGGCAGCTACAGCTGATAGACAGCACATCCTAACGATATCGGGGAACTTCTTGGTTAACCTACGCGCAACCTCATTACCTACCTGACCGACAGTCGATGCTCCGTCGCAGGTAGCTACAACTATTAGGTTCTCGGCGTACGTAGCACAGTGCGGGAGTAGCTGGTACCTCCCGGGTGAAGAGCCCCTAGCTACGTGCTCGGACACCGCATCACCGGACTACCTGTAGGAAGGGCTTAATAAGCTTTAACGCAGTTAACGAACCCTTAAACGCGGTTACATTGCCTAGGAATCCCCTCCAGGAGGTCTAGGTCGGCTGGTTTTTAGTGAGTGTTGGTAGGTATTCCTCAGGTAGGTGGTTTGAGGGTCTACGTAACGGTGTGGTTTAGGGACTTCAGCAGGGTGGGTCTAGCTAGCGAGCTCGGGACTGGGGGTTTCGATGGTGTTGAGCTCAGCCTGGACTACCCCCTCTGCCGTAGCGGTCTTCATGACCATGCTGTGGAGGGGCTTAGGGGTCTGGGGTTTGAGCTAGCCGTACACCTACCCTGGAGGGAGGTCCACCTAGCCTCCCCTATTGAGGAGGTTAGGTCTACCTCACTTAGGTACGTTGTTGAGTGTCTCAAGAGCTCCGCTAGGTTGGAGCCCCGCTATGCTGTACTCCACGTAACTACGGATCAGGCTGTGTGCTCTTCAGATACCGGGCTATGCCTCAGTAAGGCTGTTGAGTCCGTGAGGCAGGTGGTTGGGGTTGCTGAGGAGTACGGGGTACAGCTCTACGTTGAGAGTACTAGGCAGTACTGTTGCGGTGGGCTGGAGCACGCGGTTCACTACGTAGAGCTCGGGGTGGGGCTCTGCCTAGACGTACCCCACGCCGTAGAGAGGTACAGTAGGCTACGTAGGAGACTCCTAACCCTGGAGGAGGTACTGAGGGAGGCGCCGCCCTCGGTACTACCACACATCGGTGTAGTACACCTACACGGCTACACGGTAAGTGGTTACTACGTAGTTGACTCACACCTAGAACCAACGCGGGAGCTCCTCTCAGAGTACCTGGGGCTGGTTAGGGGTGGGACCGTAAGGCCCGGTACTACGGTACTGGAGTCCTTCTTCTCCCAGTCCGGTGGGAAGCTCACCTTCGATAGGCTTAGGTGGTGTGTAGATGAGATCAGGAGAGCTTGTAGTAGGGGTGGACGAGGCCGGTAGGGGGTCCCTCGTCGGGGACATGTTCGTCGCGGCCGTAGCTGTACGCAGGGATAGGGTCTACGAACTCCTAGCCCTAGGGGTTAGGGATAGTAAGAGCCTCAGTAGGGAGAGGAGGGCTTTAATAGCACCCAGGGTTCTGGAGGTAGCTGAGGTAGCCGTAGTGTGTAGAGTTACCCCGGAGGAGATAGATAGGGAGAACCTGAACGACCTTGAGGTGAGGGCTGTGGAGAGGATCGCTAGGCAGCTGAAGGCTAGGGGCCTGGCTGTAGGTGAGGTAGTAGTCGACGAGGTAGCTGGTAGGGCTAGGGATATCGAGGTAGCTGTACACAGGTACTACCCGGAGGCTAGGGTCGCAGTAGTACCAAAGGCAGATAGGGATTACCCTGTGGTAGCTGCGGCATCTATAGTAGCTAAGTTCCTGAGGGATAAGCACGTAGAGCTCCTCAGTAGGGTCTACGGTGAGATCGGGAGCGGCTACCCCTCCGACCCGAGGACCCTGGAGTGGCTTAGGAGGGTTAGGTCCTCGGGGGAGCTACCCAGCTGTGTGAGGAGGTCCTGGAAGACGGTGGGTAGGGTTACCACACTAACGCTGGACGCATTCGCGAAGAGGAGACCCCGGGGTAGCTAGGTGTAGTAGGTACCAGTAGCCGGGGGCTTAGCCACAGATCTAAGCAGGTAGTAGGCTACGAGGACCGCTACCAACATCACGACGGCGCTCACCAGTACTAGTAGCGGGGTTATACCCGAGGTACCGGTTCCGAAACATATGGGTATGAACATCACTAGGATACAGCCCCCGTAACCCACCTCCGAGACCCCCCTAAAGGTCGTGTACGCTACAGCAGCCACTACCCCGACGACCGCTATGAGGAACCCCGCGAAGACTAGGACTAGACCGACCCTACCTAGGTCCACGGCCAGACCCCCCGCCACACTAGGAGACCTACCAGGAATACGGCTAAGACTAAGATGAAGAGGGCTATGGCGAGCACCATGAGCGCCTTAGCTACCCTCTCGCTAGTCCCG
Organism: Desulfurococcaceae archaeon; assembly: GCA_020833415.1. Lineage (GTDB taxonomy): Archaea > Thermoproteota > Thermoprotei_A > Sulfolobales > NBVN01 > DRZP01. The sequence goes on from JAJHQJ010000062.1 coordinate 2,643, forward strand.
AAGACGAGTGGTAGGGGCCCTATAACAACTACCGCACCCCCCTCAGTCTTACCCTCAACCCCCTCGCGGGCCCTAAGAGCTGATAGGAGGATCAGTAGGGTCCCCACCATTGCTAGCACTATACCCACGGTAACTACGGTTATCAGGACTAGCGTTAGCACCATGCCTACGTCTCCATTAACCCTGTGTCTCGGTAGCTAAAAAACTATACGTGGCCGTAGCCCTGCGCCACCTTCCTCCTCTCGGTATTCCCACACCTTGGGCAGACGAGTTTATCACCGGAGGGCCTTAGGGTAGCTCCGCAGAGACTACAGCTAGCTAGGACTACGCCAAGCTTAGGCTCCCTTATTGTCAGTATGTAGGGGGGTCGGCTACTGAGGACCTTAGCTCTAACCACATCGCCTAGGCGGACGAGGTCGTAGATCCGGGATGTACCGCCTACTCGCTCAGCTATCTGTGTTATATGCAGTATCCCGGTGAACGGGTACTGGAGCACCCTATCCCCCACCGCGTCTATCCTAACCCTCGCGTACTCATCCCTAACCTCGATAACCACCCCGACTACCACCGAACCCGGAGCCGGGAGGTTCGGGTACTTAACCGGTCTAACCGAGGCTACCTTACTTAGGGTATCCCTAACGATGTAGCCTAGTACTGCAGCTCTAACCCTGTAGTTCTCCTCGTAGGCTCCGGGACCTGCTAGGAACTCCTCAGCGATCCCCAGTAGGTCTCCCGGAACTGCTAGCTCCCTACTACCTGCTGAGGTCGTACTACCCCACCTCACTACGTTCTTTTACGAACCTAATTAGCTCTACCTCAAACCTGTAGATCCTCCTCCTATGGTGCTTAAACCTCTGCTTAATGGTCATCCACAACCTAGCTAGGGGGGTAGCCCTAAACCCGTAGCTCCTCGCAGTAGACTCGAGGAGCTCCATACTACGTGGTACGTACTTATGTATTGAGTATACCGTGTTGCACAACCCCAGGGCTACTCTGAGGAACTCCAGGTCTGCACCCCTCCTCTTAACACCGAAGGGTGGGTTCATAGCTACGGTACACGCATCCTTAGGGATAGCTGTGTGTAAGTACCTTACATCAGCTGCGACCAGCTCTACGAAACCCTCGAAATCGCGTAGGTTCTCCCTAGCTATACCCAGAGCCCTCCAGTCCACATCGACGCATACGGCTTGCCGGGCTCCTAGAGCTAGGAAGCCGTAGGCTATAACCCCCGTACCACAGCCTAGATCGATCACCACCCTACCCTCCAGATCACCCCTCAGCATAGCCTCCCAGGCTAGGGTAGCCGCTATGCCACCCGGGGTCCTGTACTGCTCCAAGACCTCGACAGGTCTGTCGAAGTCCTTGAGCTTCTCGAGGACTACCGCGAGGTCCTTCAGAGACCTAAACACACTCACCCTCCCCACTTCACCGGCTAGTGCAACACCACTGGAGGTCTTAACCTAGGACCCGCAGGTTTTAAGCACTCCGCCAGCACCTCCTACGAGCTTACCGTAGCTCTTCACATGGGG
>JAJHQJ010000043.1 GCA_020833415.1 Desulfurococcaceae archaeon
GGTAGGTGGACGTACATCGCCAACTCGAGGTCCTGGGAACCTCCTAGATGAAGTTCTTCGGGTACTCCTGCCCTAGGAGTCCTCTAACTACCTGTAGAGCTTCAGGAGGGGTTAGTACGGGCTTCTCGAAGTGGTAGAGGTCGTCTACGGCTACCCTAGGGCATGAGGTAACTACGTAGGCCTCTATACCTGGGCTATCGACGTTCCGCAGGGTGTCTACGTTAAGTACTGGGACCCTTAGTACGTAGTACCGGAGGTCCCTCCTATCGAACTCCCTCTTAATGGCCTCAACTACGTGGGGTCTGTACTGACCGGCTATACCTACTAGGATACCCCAGCTCCTAGCACTAGTTGCCTCCCACATCTTCCTCAACCTTATGGAGAGAAACCTAGCAGTATCTTTCGATGTATCCGATACCGTAAGTGTGTACGGGTCTACCCTCAGAACCTTAAGCCCGGGTAGCACTAGGCTAGCTCCAACCGCGTGGAACCTTCCACCAGCCACTACTAGAACAGCCTCAGCTCCCGACTCCCTAAGTCCGGGCGGTAGGTAGCACCCCAGAACGAGAGCTGGGCCGAAGACTACGGTGAACCCCCTCCCACCTAACCCCACTACCAGCTCCTTGGAGAGCTTCTTATGCTGATTCGTAGTTAGTATAGCTACCCTAGTAACCCCCAACCCCCTTAGGCTCCTATCAACGACCTCAACCAGCTGCCCTACATTAACACCTACATACTCTAGGTCTACGTAGACTACGTTACCTAGGGTAAGGTTACTGAGGGGGTACGGGTCGTGCCCTACGTGAACTACGAGGTCGTACCCAGATACCTCAACGGGGTCTATGAGGCACGAGCCGTAGGTAGGGGAGGCATCCGCTACTACTTCAGCGCCGGTAGCCCGGGAGATCGCATCTACAAGCTCTACGTAGTACCTCTTAAGGCCCTCCGGGAGCTGTACTAGGACCCTCCTAGCCCTACGTTCTACAAGCTCCCTCAGTAGGTAGCCTATATCTAGCTCGTAGTCCCCTAACCTAAGCTTCGCGAGGTTCAAGAGGAAACAACTCCCAGCTCCGAGACAGCTATGGTCGATGGGACCCCGATCTTATCCCTAAACCTCCTCAGAGCCTCCTTAGCAACCTCTATAGCGCTCCTATCTACCCTAACCTCAGCAACAACGCTTCCAGGATCTACCCTAGCAGCCAGCCCTATAGGCTTCCCAAAGGCCCTCCTCATCCCCTCCTGGAGCCTGTCCGCACCCGCGAAGGCCATCATCTTATTCTCCCTGAGGACCTGGTGCGGGTATACACGGATTATGAAGCAGAACCTATCCTCACCCAGTACCTTACTCAGGTACTTATGTGTTGCTATCCTCCCAGCCTCTAGGGCGTTGTGCCTTATCTGAGCGGCCTCTAGGACTACTAGCTCTAGCTTATGTGTAAAGCTACCGTTAGGGTTACCCATAACGAACTTAGTTATCTTAGGCTGGGGTACCCCATCTATATACTCCATCCTCGTGTAGGGGGGCTTATCGACACCCTTATAGCATCTAGCAGGCCTTAAAGGCATCCCACTCCCCAGCACTCTCCTCAGGAGACTTAATAAGCTTAGCCAAGGCTTTAACTTCCACTAGCTGAGGTATCGATCACTGAAAGCCTCGCCCTTTAGGGCGAGGAGGAGGTCAGACGAGCTGTAGCTACTCTCCCTCTACTTATATACCTAACCTAAGTTCCCTCTACGGGTAGTTACCGTGGTTAGGTTTCTAGTCACTAACGATGATAGTTACGCAAGTCCTGGGCTATACCTACTGTACAGGGCAGCCCTAGATCTTGGGGAGGTCCTTGTGTTCTCTACGGAGAGCCCTAGGTCTGTTATAGGTCATACCATAACGCTCTCAAGACCTCTAAGAGTCTACAGGATGCGTGTTAGGGGTATCGAGATCTACCTAACGGATGGGACCCCGGTGGACGTAGTACACCTAGCTATGAACGTCCTCAGGTACAAGCCCGACATCGTACTCTCCGGGGTAAACGTAGGTGAGAACCTAAGCCTACAGCACATATTCTACAGCGGGACAGTAGCAGCTGCTATAGAGTCAGCAGTCATGGGGGTACCGGCTATAGCCTTCTCAGCTGACGTGGAGAGCTTTGAGGAGATGGAGACTGCTGAAATGGAGGGTATAGCGATGCGGTACCTTAGGAAGATCATCGATGTGGTATCTAAGTATGGACTACCCGAGGGTGTGGACCTACTGAACGTCAACATCCCCAACCCCAGGAGGTTTAGGGGTTGTGTAGAGGTAACTAGGGCCTCTAGGGTTAGGTGGCTATCGAGTTACGAGGGTAGGAGGGACCCTAGTGGGAGACCCTACTACTGGCTATCAATGAGTAGGGTAGCTGCAGAGCCAGGTACGGACGTCTACGCCGCGGAGGTAATGGGGTGTATCTCGGTAACACCCCTTAGTATAGACCTAAACACAGGAGCTCGAGGTGTGGAGAAGTTAAAGAGGGTTGTTAAGGAGGTCTTCCAGTAGACCTTGCTACCTACCTCCTACTCCTTATGCTTTGGAGTATCTCCTGAGCCTTCTCCAGGGTTATAGTCCCGGACTTCACTAACTCAGCTACCACTAGGTCGACCTCCTCTGGGGTGGCACCAGCTGCTAGAGCTAACTGCCTCGCGTGTAGCCTCATGTGACCCCTCTGTATACCCTCAGTAGCGAGGGCTCTAAGTGCTGCTAGGTTCTGGGCAAGCCCTACAGCACCCATAATCTCGGCGAGCTCCTTAGCTGTCTTAACCCCTAGGATCTTGAGTGAGAGCCTAGCCATCGGGTTAGACCTTATCGAGCCCCCTACGGTCCCCACAGCTATGGGGAGCTCTAGGTAGCCTACGAGATCCCCCTTCGCATCTACCTCCCAAGCACTTAGAGGCTCGTACCTACCCCTCCTTGCTGCGTAGGAGTGGGCCCCGGCTTCCAGAGCCCTGGTGTCCTGACCCGTAGCCAGGGCTACAGCTATGATACCGTTCATTATGCCCTTGTTGTGTGTTGCCGCTCTGTACGGGTCTGCGGCTGCGAATGCCCAGGCGTAGACTATACCCTCAACTACCTCAGATCCTCCGATAACGTCCTTAGGTACCCTAGTCCAGGACCTAACCAACCTCCTATCAGCTAGGTTCGAGACGATCCTAAGGAGTACCCTACCACCACTAGCCTCCTCTATGATCGGTGCTACAGCCTCAGCCATGGTGTTAACGATGTTAGCCCCCATTGCATCCTTTACATCAACTATTAGGTGTACTACGACCATCTTACCTACCGGGCTGTCCAGGACCCTTACCTCCAGGTCCTTAGCCCCACCACCGAGCTTAACCAGGATCTCGTTTGTGGAGTTAGCTACATCCAGTATTTCCCTCCTCCTCTCCAGAATCCTTACCACAGCTGTGTGGGGTGATGGGACCTTGACTACCTGTACCTGGGCTATCATCAGCTGCTCCGTAGCTATGGAGACTATCCCACCACCCTCCCGACACCACTTAGCGGCGTTCGAGGCTGCGGCAACTACCGAGGGCTCCTCTATAACCATGGGTACCAGGTAGTCCCGCCCGTTTATCAGGAAGTTCACAGCTACAGCGTAGGGTAGCTCAAACGTACCTATGACGTTCTCAATCATCTTATCGGCTACGTCCAACCCCAACCTACCGACCCTCGTAATGAGGGCTACCTCCTCATCTGTTAAACCTGCGAACTCCCTAACTACCCTTAACCTGTCCTCAATCGGTAACTTGTAGAACCCCGGGAGTCTAGAGGTTTTCGCAGACATGCGGCTACCCCGTACTTGTTTTAGGCAGCTAATATAAGCTAACTTAAAGCAATAGTCTAAACAGAGGGAGCTGGGCTAGTTAACTATGTAGGCTAACACTAAGTTGGGGAGTCTCTACAACTGAAATCCCCGCCCTTCGGGGTGGGGAGGAGGTCGGATCTACTGCACTACTCTTTTTACCCCTACCGTAGTACCTCTGGTGAGGTGTGTTAGTTGAGTCGAGTACGTGTAGTAGGTGTGTTGGTGGTAGTCCTACTAACCCTAGCGGTAGTCCTAGCCGTACCGACGACTAGGGCTGCTGTAAGCTACGTAGTTGTAGTAGACCTAAGTCATGGTCAGGGAGTTAAGGGGCTCGACGTCTTCCTGAAGACCCTCTACGATGCTGAGGTATACCTGATAGTCCCGTCTAAGGAGTTCTACGACGCCCTAAGCCCGCAGATTAGGGCCCTAGCTACCGGGTACTACGTAGGTAATCTAGCTAAGTTCACTGACCCGGCTACGGGTAGGGAGTACACCCTAACCGGTATCTACACGGACCTACTCATAATACCCCAGCCGACTAAGCCCATAGTAGCTGACGAGGTAACAGCGGTCATCTCCTACCTTAAGACTAGGGGAGGGGGTCTCTGGGTAGCTGGTGATAGCGACTACGGAGCTGGTGAGGACACGATAAAGATAGTCAACGACTTCATGATAGCTATAGGTGCTAACATAGTCCTAGACTACCTATCCATAGCTGACCCCGTATCTAACTGCGGTGCTGACTACAGGGTAGTTGCCTGGGTTAGGCCTCCTAAGGGGCTTGAGTTCCTAGCCTACGGTGCTGAGAAGATACTGATGCACGGACCTGGTGTAGTAGCCTTCTACAACCCAACTACCGGTACCTTCGAGAAGCTCACCGACGTAATTAAGACCAGGGACGATATCAAGGTCATAGTCTGGAGCTCCCCGAACGGGACTATAGTGGAGAACAACGCTAAGATAAGGGGTATAGCATACGAGGTCGGTAGCATAGGGACATTCCCGATGGTCGTAGCCCAGGTAATGCCTCGGTACAACAACGCCATAGTAATACTCTCAGGTGAGACCCCGGTAGGCGGTTACCAGCCCATGATAACAGCTCAGTACTACCTAGTCTACCTCGACGGACCGCGCTTCGTTAGGAACATAGTGCTCTGGGCCTCGAGGTACATGGGTGAGCTAAAGTACGTAGCTCAGGTAGGGGCAGCCCTAGGTACGTACGGAACTGAGATCGAGAAGCTAGTAGCCGCTCTAACAGCCGTACAGAACTCCGTAAAGAGCCTGGAGGGTTCGGTAAAGGACCTGAGGAGCGATGTAGAGTCCCTGAAGACCTCTACCTCGAACATAGCTAACCAGCTACAGCAGCAGGTCAGTAGGGTAGACAGTAGGATAGACACACTAAGCCGAGACCTGGAGAAGGTCTCCGGCAGTGTAAAGAGCCTCAGTAGCGACCTCTCCACAGCAAGTACCGTTGCCTACGTAGCACTAGCCCTAGCACTGGTTAGCCTGATCCTATCCATACTACGCTGGGTAAGGAGGTAGGGGGTATCTAAGTAGTTTTTAAGTAGTTTTCACATAGCATTCATATAGGTCCGTGGCTACCTAGTTCTAGGGGTCTACGTGGGTAGGTACCATCCGGTAGCAACCCTACTACTGGTAGTTCTAGTAGTTCACAGCCTCGTGCTGGGCTACCTAACCACCCTAGCTCAGGTTGAGGAGCCCGTAATGGTAGACCCGACGGAGGCTCTAACGGCTATCACTACGGTAGGGGGTTATGTACGGGTAGTAGTCTACGACCCTGGTAGAGTAGTGGGCTCAGGTGACCTCGGCGGCTATCTTACCTGCCCCTCACCTAGGGGTATAGCTAACCTTAGCTTGGAGTTGGTTGATGTGGGAAGATCGGGGGACTTCACCTACGTGAGGTTCTCGGTTAAAGCTAGGGTAGACCTTCCGGAGGGCTGGGACTCAGTACTCTGCGGGATTACCCTTAGGTACGGTGGTAGATACCTGAGTAGGTTTAGAAGTGTTGCAGTACTTAGGGAGATCCCCGAGAGGCTTAGGGTTATGCACGTAAGCGATATACACCTAGTTACACCACTCACACCCCTAGGTACGTCATACCACCACCTACTCTCAGCTATACTACTGGCTAACGCCTTAGACGTGGACTTAGTGATAAACACCGGCGATACGGCAGACCATCCGGGAGCTGTAGACGAGTACGCTTACTACGTTAAGGCGCTCCAGTACCTTAGGAAGCCCGTACTGACGGTCCCCGGAAACCACGACGGTGCTGGTATACCCCCGGAGCTGTATAGGAAGGTGTACGGACGCTACGTAGGGTCCCCGTACTGGTTCAGGAGGTTGGGGCCCTACCTAATAGTAGGGCTGGACTCGGTACTGGGCTACGCAGATAGCTCGCAGCTTGACTTCCTAGAGAAGGTCCTCAGAGAGAACTCAGATGCTAGGGTACGTATAGTAGCCCTCCACTACCCCCTTTTCAGGGGTGGGTTTAGGGGTAATGTAAGCTACGCGGACTACACCAACCACCTATACTCCAGCTGGGCTAACGTCCCGGAGCTAGCTAGGAGGTTTCTCAACATCGTCGATAGCTACAACGTAACCCTAGTTCTTGCAGGGCATATACATAGCGATGGCTACGCAGTATACAACGGGAAGACCGTATTCGTAACTACGGTAACCCTAGGGGGTTCACGGTCCTACTACAACGGCTACAGGATCGTCGACTTATACTCCAACGGGACCGTAAGGGTCTTACTACCCCCGGGTAAGGGCCTTAGGAATGCATCCAATAGCCTCAACATAGAGTACGTACAGTACAGCTACCTCGAGTTTAGCATGGGGTCATCAGCCTTCGTTAAGCTAGGTGGACCTAGCGAGGTGGAGCTACCGG
>JAJHQJ010000007.1 GCA_020833415.1 Desulfurococcaceae archaeon
TAGTAGACCTACACCACACTATAAGAACAGCCTACGCAGCTAGGTCCTCACCCGGTTCAGCCCACGGACTCTTCCACAGACCGAGACCCCTCCACACCTCCCTAGTAGTAGGTGGTGGTGACTGGAGAGAAGAGGAGCTCGTTGAGGAGACCAAGAAGGGGTTCCTAGTTGACGGTATAGCAGCAGCCTTCCTAGAGGAGGGTGTGATCAGGATCGTACCGCAAGTTGCGTATAGGATTGAGGGAGGTGAGGTTAGGGAGCCTGTAGTAGTCCGAGCTATTAAGATACCTCTAGCCAGACCTATCAGAGTTCTAGGCCTCGGTCGGGGGGAGTACCTGAGGTTCTCCTATGAGGACTTTGCCTTCACTACGGAGGCAGCTCCTCCACTGAAGATCGAGGCGTACGTAGAGATCTAGGGGACGGCAACCGCTTTTAACCCCACCTCCAGTTCGCAACTGGGTGGTCCTACTGAAGGTACGCGGGGTTCTGGAGCTGGTGGAGTTCCACGGCCTAGAAGTTCTGGTGGTCGAATCCCCGGCTAACGTAACGTACCTAACCGGACTACCTAGGTCCTCGGGGACTGTCCTCCTAGTCTGGAGGGATGGTAGGGTCCTGGCCCTAACCCCCGCCCTCGACTACTGGAGGGTCTTGAACTATGTGAAGGGTGTTGAGGTACTCCCGTACGCAACCTACAGCCTACCGGATTTCGAGGTAACCCTCGTGGAGCCTCCGCACACCTACATCCCGAAGCTCCTGAAGTCGGAGGGGGTTTCGAGGGTAGGGTCTGACAGCCCCTACACTAGGGTATCAGCTGAAGTAGGTAAGGCCCTAGATGTGGAGGTTAGGGACTTCTCGGAGGTCCTAGCCGATCTGAGGGCTGTTAAGACTCCGGAGGAGCTAGAGCTGATGAGGAGGGCCCTAGCAATTACCGAGAAGGCTGTTGAGGAGGTTCTGGGTGAGGTAAGGGTAGGTACTACCGAGAGGACCATCGCGGCACTTGTAGAGTACAGGATTAAGTTAGGTGGAGCTGAGGGCCTAGCCTTTGAGAGTATAGTAGCGTCGGGCCCTAACTCCTCGTACCCCCACGCAACTGTAACTGATAGGGTTATAGGGGGCGGGGAGCCGGTAACCATAGACGTAGGGGCGCGGTTTAGGGAGTACTGCTCAGACCTAACTAGGACTGTCCTAGTAGGTCCAGCACCAGCTGAGGTTAGGAGGGTCTTAGAACTGGTAGCGGAGGCTGTGGACGAGGCTACGGATGCTGTGAAGGAGGGGGTCACTAGCGAGGAGGTTGATACCAGAGCTAGGGAGGTTATAAGGAGGGCCGGGCTAGGGAGGTACTTCATACACTCCCTAGGTCACGGAGTTGGTGTTGAAGTACACGAGAAGCCTAGGCTAGCCCAGGGATCTAAGGAAGTACTGAGGGAGGGTATGGTGGTAACCATTGAGCCGGGGGTTTACATACCGGGTAGGTTCGGTGTGAGAATAGAGAACATGGTCCTAGTAACGAAGACGCGTGGGGAGATCCTCAATAGGCTCAGCAAGATAGTCTAAAAGTCTTTCCCCTAAGCTCCGCACCTAACTCCCCCATCCTCCCACGTACTCCGTACCAGCCTTACTCCCTGGGGCCCGTGGATGCTCTCAGGGTTAGTAGTGTTGAGGTATCGAAGTGACCTAGTAGGGGTTCGGAGGTCTTGAGTAGTGCGTAGCCAGACCTAATTACGTGGGACTTTAGGAGAGCTACCCTATCCGGTGCTAGCTCTAGTACCCGGGTGTACTCGCTGGGTACGTCGAGCATCTCCAGGTACTCCCTCTCGCTCCTGAATATCAGCTTAGTATTTGAGAGCTGGATAACGATCCTGTGGACGTCCTTGGGTGAGTGCGTGCTGAAGACTATCCCAAGGCCCCTAGCCCTACCGAGTCTAGCTATCCTAGCTATGAAGTCGGCCAGCATCTCTACCTCCTCAGCTGAGGTACCCTCGGAGGGGAAGAACCTGTGGGCCTCGTCTAGTACTACAATCGTAGGTCTGGTGAGAGCCCCACCTAACTTCTTCCACTCGTACAGGGACCTGAGGACCTCGTATGCTAGTAGGTTAGCTATGAGGAAGTGGAGTCCCTGAGTAGTAGCGTAGTCGAGGTCTACTATGACGGGGCTCTCGAAGTTCTCGCTGAGTAGTTCGGGACCTGGTATACCCACCGGGACCCCCTCTAGGTAGGTGTCGACACACTCGGAGCTAGCTATGAAGTTCAGGACCCTCTCTATGTTGTCCAGGGTACTCCTATGTATCTTGAGGTTCCTCTCGAGTTCCCTACGTCTTGAGGTGAAGGCTGTAGATAGGTGGGTGAAGTTCCTAACCCCACCCTCCTCCTGCTCTATGTAGTCCACGACGTGGCGTAGGAATATCTTAGCCTGCCTAGAGAACACTGGGAGGGCCTCTAGGTGAGCCCCGACCTGCTGGTAGCTGAGGGCTATGGGTACTATGGAGATCTCCACCTCACCGTAGTTACCCAGTCCGACCACAACCCTAGCTACCGGGGTACCGCGGACTGAGGTTACTTCAACCCTTACCTCCGGTTCAACCCCGTGGTAGGCCCTAGCTATGCTTGAGACCCTCTCGACCACGTACCTCCTAGCAACGTACTCGAGGCTCTTAACATCCCTAGATACAGGTAGGAGTACGGTCACCCTCCTAAGTCCGAGCTCCCCCACGTCCCCGTAAACCTGGGAGTCCTGGGGTCTACGTGTAGGTGGGAGGACCGTCTGTGCGTAGTCTCCCGCAGCGTCGACTACCAGTACGTAGACCTCCGGGAAGTTCCTCCTCAGGTACCAGACGGTGTTCTTTATGAAGGTAGTCTTACCGGAGCCTGTAGTCCCTATAACCAGTACGTGCTTAAAGAACTCCCTAAGGGGTAGTCTAACCGCTATCCTCCCCCCAGCAACGGACGAGGCCCCCGTGTGTAGGTGTCCCAGGACGACACCATCCTCCGGTAGCCCGGCAATCCTCGAGACCAGGGAGGGGTCCTCGGGGAGTACTACGGGGGACTGAGGCTCTATAGGGGCTAGGTAGGGTAGCCCGTCTTCGTCTAGGAGCGGTAAGGCCTCCACCACTATCGGGGCTAGAAGGCCTTCGGGGCTTACACCGAGGGATACTGCTAGAGGTGTAGGTATCTCCGAGGCTATGTCGGAGCGCCTTACCGAGGTTATCCTAAGTCCTACAGCCTTCAGGGTCCTTATGTCTACAGCTACTAGGTAGTTACCTACATCGAACGAGTTTACGTTATCGTAGTAGGTCTGCTGCAATACCTCAACGAAGACCCTGCTAACGCTATCCGATGACGAGGAGTAGGCCCTCCTACTAACGCTACCGACTAGGAGACCTAGTTTAGAGGCCTTGGAGTAGGCTGCGGAGATCAGCTCAGCTATACGCTTGGTAGCGTTACTCGTAGGTACCACCTGAGAATACTGCTAGGAGCCCCCTAGACCTGGCTGTGAGCTCTATAAGCTCTAGGATCCTCTTAACCAAGCTCTTCGAGATCTTATCAGCTGTGTAAAGGCCGTAGGGTACCGGTATACCTAGGCTCGAGGAGGCTGTGTAGAGCTTTGATAGTAGTTCCCTAACCCCCCTACTCCCGAGGGACTCAACAACAGCTTTAGGTAGCTCCACCTTAGCTAGTACGTAGGTAGAGCTCTCGTGGGGTAGTGCTATGTAGTAGGAGTACACGTCGATACCACCTCTCGTAACCTCGGGTCCTACGGCCACCGCCCGACCGGTGCCGGCAACCCCTAGGGTCTCCGCCCTAACCCTCTTAACGACCCCAACAACTACCTTACCCTCAGCTGCGGCCCTGGATACTAGCTCAGCCCTCCTCCTAGCGTATAGGGCTAGCTCATCGGACCAGTAGCCGGAGCCTACATACCTGGCACTGGGTAGTAGGGGGCCGTCGACCACTACATAGCTGTACGGGGTTCTGAGGGCCAGCTCCAGTCCGTAGAGCTCCAGGGCTAGTCTAACATCGGACTCCATAATGCCTACGTCTACGTAGGGGTCGTCTACGTAGGGTATACCCAGTTCCACGTACCTATAGGTAGCTCCAGGAACCTCCTCACCTAGGTAGAGAGACGATAGGAAGGGAGGTCCGCTGAGGTTCTCCGACGGTACTGTAGGGTAGGTGTAGAGTCCTCCGGAGGATACTACCGCGAGTGCAGCTACACCCACCGGGTTACCTCCAACGAAGATACTGGCCGATGCTACATCTACCGATACCGAGCTAGCTAGGAGGTCGGCGAAACCCGTAGTCTCCAGCTCTATGTACTCCGCAGAGCTAGTAAGCCTCCTCCTAGCTACAGCCCTACCCTCCGCACTAACAACGCTCTCAACTACCTTAATGAGCGCCTCGTTCACCATACGTAGAGGTTCTCGCAAGCTCTTAAAAACGGGTTCTGGGGTATGCAATTACAGCTTGTAGGCCTCCCTACAGCTTACGTGTACATAGTACCTACCGACCTTAGCGAACTCCCCGGCAGGTCCCGGCGGGTTCTCGTACTTAGTGCAGTCTGGGATTCCAGCTAACTTGAAGGCTCTATGCCTGTTGACACAGCTCTCACACCTACCGCAGTGGTACTCACCGGATAGGTAGCAACTCCAGGTCTCGTAGACTAGGTCCCCCACTAGGGTAAAGCACTTGGATAGGTTCTCGTACTTCCTCAAACTCTCCCTACTCGGGCTCCATAGCTCAAGCCTCCTACTACTCCTAAAGTGGCAGAGCCTGAGGGAGGTCTCCAAGGACTCTATACACTCCGGGCTACAGTCCGGGTACCTAGGCTCCCAGGTATCGTCCCTAGGTGAGACATCGTCGTACTGGGCACCGAATACTACGTAGACCCTCTCAACCCCCTCCCTCTCCATAACTGTGTAGGCGTATGCCGAGGCTATGGTTAGCATGACCACGTTCCTCACCGGTACGACTACGGTCGGCACGTACCCGGACTCGACCCTAACCTCCTCATCAGTAAGCTGCGTACCCCTCCAGAGCTCCTTCATGAACGACACGTCGACTACCCTGTGCTCAACTACCCTACCCCACCCCCTGGACCTGGAGAGCCCAGCAAGCCTCCCCAGGAGCTCCCTGAGGACCTCGACCTCCTTCACACCCTTCTGCCCGTAGACGAAGGTGAGTACGTGTGCGTCGCAACCCCTCTCCAACCACCTAACCAAGTAGCAGGTACTATCCAAACCACCTGAGACTACAGCTACTACGCGACACCCCATACCGACTCCACGCTCTACGGTAGTTCAAGCATAAATCAGCTTGTACTGTGGTCTAGGTGTGGAGGAGTCGACCGCGGGACTCAGCATGGCTAGGCAGTCTGCGGAGGGCGCAGCTAGGAGGAGGGCGGGCATTCTTGAGGGTTCGGTATCCATAGTCGTTAACGCATCCCTCTTCATAGTTAAGTACGTACTCGGCGTAGAGCACAACTCCATAGCTGTAGTAGCAGACTCTGTCCATACGCTGTCGGATTCCCTAACGTCAGCTGTCGTCATAGTCGGGTTCCGGGTGTCCTATAAGCCGGCCGATGAGGAGCACCCACTCGGACACGGTAGGGCCGAGGCCATAGCTACCGTTATCATAGGTACGCTGCTGCTGGCGGTATCCTTCGACTTCCTTCAGAGGAGTGTTGCTAAGCTACTATCCGCCGAACCCCTAGCCTTCAGCTGGGTTCTCGTAGTGGCCCTAACGGCCTCCACGGTAGTTAAGGAGGTCCTCGCCTCCTGGTCCCTAAGGCTGGGTAGGAGGTACGGAGCCCCCTCACTAGTAGCTGATGCGTGGCACCACAGGAGCGATGCTATAGCAACAGCCCTGCTAGCCCTAAGCATAGCCCTCGGCAGGGAGCTCTGGTGGCTGGACGGGGTCCTCGGGGTAGCTGTCTCGTGCCTCATAGCCTACACAGCCGTATCGCTCGTTACCTCAAGCTCTAGGGAACTCCTAGGTAGGGGCCCTACGAGGGACGAGATCGAGAGACTCAGGGAGGTTGTCTACAGTACCTCCAGTAAGGTAGCAGACCTACACCACATCCACGTACATAGGTACGGGGGGCACACCGAGGTAACGTTACACGTAAGGATGGACCCCTCTACAACTCTGGAGGAGGCCCACCGGGTAGCGTCGGAGGTGGAGAGGAGGATTAGGGAGGAACTAGGGTGGGAGGGGTTCAGCTCTCATATAGGTTCACATAGCTTGATGCGGTCATCGCATCATCTCCGTTCCCCCGCATCCCGCTCGGGACCTCATCGGGCTTGGGGGCGTTCAGGGCCACCCCGGAGACCCCACATCTTGAGTACCTAGATACGTACTTCCCGTACAGGTTGAGTGTTGCTATAACATCCCTATCGCCTACGAAGCCACATTTCCCGCATCTCAGTACTCTGTATCCGCCCTCAGCTAGCCTACCACCACACCTAGGGCACCTCGAGGAAGTACCCCTAGGGTTGACCTTAACTACCTCTAGGTTCCTCTCCCTAGCCTCGTACTCAACGCAGAACTGCACCCTACGGTAGAACCACAGCCCCAGCCTCTTGTTAAACTTCCTATCTCTCTTACCGTTCTCTTTCAGCTTCTCCAGATCCTCGAGGATAATTAATGAGCGGTACTCAAGCGCTAGCTCAGCTACTAATTCCCCTAACTTGTGGGCGTAGTCCCAAGAGATGCTCCTAATCCTCTCGCCATGCCTCTCAATAGCCCTCCTAACGCCCCTGATGAACTTCCAAGACCTTGGGTATCTCCTCTGGATCCTCTCAATCCATATCCTGTGGGTCAGTACCTTCCTGTGAGGCGTCTTAAACCTCTTCAGCTTCACCGGTTTACCGCTAAGGGTGAACACTGCTAGCGTCACATTATCAAAGTTTAGGTCAACGGCCATAACTGTTCTGGGCTTCAACAGCTTAACGGTTCTCTTGAAGTATATCGAGACCCAGAACTCTCCATCCTCATACTTAACTACTAGCTCGTAGTTACTCCAGCCCCTGAACCTCTCGACCCTCTCTTTAGATGTTACTAGCCTTAGCCTAACCTCGTAGTTGCTGTGTAGCTTCAGTGTTAGGGTCATGCTGTCTAGGTCTAGCCTGTAGTCGTACCTATCTACCCTAGCACTAAGCCTCCTGAGGACAGGCTTCCTACCACCGTTACCCCTAGCCGACTCCACTAAACTATCAGCATATACGTACACCTCCTTAGCGTGGTGTGCCCTGAAACCAAGTCTCACTAAATCATCGTAGAACAGCCCGTGAAGCCTCTTCTTGGATAACCTCTCACTGATACCCCAAATTCTATCAACGACCATCTGAACTGCATCACGGTACAGTCTCAGGAACTCCAGCAGCCTGTCACAGCTACCCTCGGGGAGAGCCCTCACCTTCAGGGCCTCGACAACTGCGGGCTCTTCACCCCTCACAGGGTAGCTCACCTACATACTAGAAACCAAGTGCTCTGTAATAAAGTATAAGGGTAGAGCGGTAGTCCTATACCCATTGGCAAAGTGCCAACCCGAGGTAAAGCCACTACACGGTAGAAGAGTACACGTAGTAGTAATAGCAGAGGAATTGCATCAAACTGCATAAACCGGTATGAAGCTCGAAACAGCTACGCTAGGCTACGGTACACGTTGAGCCAACTAGGGCAGGTACTAGCCGCCGGGAGGTAGTTGAAGACCGTACTTAATGTAGCCTTCGATAGCTTTAACGACATCCCTCGTAGCGGCTACGTCGTGGGTTCTCACCACGTGGGCTCCGTTGAGTACTGCTACGGCGGTCATGGCTAGGCTACCGTAGAGCCTCTCCTCAGGTCTCTCCCGACCCGTTATAACTCCTATGAAGGACTTCCTGGAGACCCCCACGGCTATGGGCCTCCCCAGGGACCTGAGCTCCCTAAGGTTAGCCAGTACCCTTAGGTCCCAGATGTACCACGGCATGTCCCCGTACCTGAAGAAACCTATGCAGGGGTCGACCACGACCTTCCTAAGGTCGTAGCCTATGTCGGTTAGTAGCTGGAGGGTCTCCCTAAGTGCCCCCACAACCCTCTCTATAGGGCTACCGTGGTGTGGTACCCTCTCCCTAGCGCAGACTATTAGTGAAGGCTCGTACTCCCTGATAACCCTAACCATATCGCTATCCCCCCTAAGTCCCGTGACATCGTTAACCACCTCAGCACCTAGCTTAAGAGCCTCCTCAGCTACCCTAGCCCTGAAGGTATCTACGGATACGGGTACGTCTACTGAGTCCTTCACCGCCCTAATAGCTAGGGTCACCCTCCTGACCTCCTCATCAAGCGGTACCTCAGTGGGTAGGTACGGGGCCGTCGACCTACCACCGATGTCCAGTAGGTCGGCACCCTCCCCAACCATCCTCAACGCCGCCTCAGCTATAGCCCTGGGGTCCGTTACGACGGACCCCTTGTAGAAGGACTCCGGCGAGACGTTGATTACCCCGATAACCCTAACCGGAAGTCCGTCACCGACCTCTACGCGCCCCAGGAGCCCCCGGATCACGGGTGGCCCCCGCTAGATGTCTAGTACGAACCTAAGTATCCAGCGGTCGCCTAGGTTAAGTACCTCCATCTGGGAGTAGGTCACAGCCTTAACCTCGACCCTTGGTTCGTGCTTCTCAGAGTTGAAGACCTCGCCGAGGGCCCTACCCCTGAAGGCGTAGCCCCCCTCCTCAGCCCTGACGTAGTCTACCCTAAACTCGCTGAAGACGGTGTTGGACCTACCGTACTCCACTAGGAGGTCCTCGAGCCACCTGTAGAGGGCGTTCTCTAGGTCGAAGCCCCGGTCCTCGACTACGTACTCACGTACCGGCTCAACCCTGCTAGTATCCGTCATGACCTCGAACATAGCCTTGGCGGCCAGCTCGAAGGCCCTCTCGAGGGTCTTAGCGCAGACCTCTACGTATACGTCAGCCGTGTGCTCCAGGTACCTGAAGTAGTCGCAGACCTCCACCGGTACCAGCCTCTACACTACCACGTCGCGGCAGATATCTCTAAACCTCTGCGCGTCCTGGAGCATCCAGACGTTGTTGAACATCACGTAGACCTCCCGACTACTAGTAGCCCTAACGAACTCGCAGAGCTTGGTGAGGTCCTCGTCGGTGTACTTGTACCTGTAGTTAACCTCCCCACCTCCTATCCCGTGGAGCCTGAAGTACCCCACCTCCTTCTCCACCGCGGGCCTCGACCTGAACGGGTCCACCACATGTATAACCCTATCGCTGACCTCCACAACCCTCCTAACGTAGTCTAACCTCTCGAGCCAGTCTCCCCTAGGCTCCCAGCCGATTACGAACTCCCCAGTAGCTACGGTCCGCAGGAACTCCCTAGCGTTCCTGAAGTTCTCCTCCGAGAACCCGAAGCTAGGCGGTGTCTGGAGTACTACAACCCTAGCACCGATAGCTCTCGCCCTCTTGACAACCTCGTCCCAGAGCTCGAGGTTCTCCCTAGTAGGTCTTAGGAGCCCGATCCTATCCCTAAGCTCCTCCGGAGGCCTTGACCTAGCCCTCCTCCAGGTCGGTGAGTCTAGGCTGTGGGTAACCCCCTGCCAGGCCTTCATATTGAACACGAAGCCCTCACCACCTAACTTACGTAGGGAGCTCAACCTCTCAACGGGAGGTAGGTCGTAGAATGTCTCCTGAAGCTCTACAGTCCTAAACGTACTGAAGTACTTAGACCTACCTACGCAGAAACCACAGCACCCAACGTAGACCTGCATACACACCAAGGTAACTCCAGTGGTGCGGATAAAAACGGTACCGTAGGTCTTCCCTGTAATACGCTTTAAGTAGACCTTATTGAACCTAGGTACTAGCATAGGAACTCGGCTCTAAACTGCGGAGAGATAGCTAAGGTGGTTTCACCCTAGGCAGTATGAATTTCCACCGAAAATCTTACTAGTGGCTTTCGGGCGGGGGTAGCGGGTTTACAGACTCTGAAGACAAAGGTACGCCAAGTAGGGGCGTGTATAGAGGTAGACTTAGATTTACCAGAGCTGGGTATTTATTGCTAGCTCGCAAGGTCATGCTGGTGGTAGGCTTGCTAAGTAGGGACTTAGCTACTCAGATCCTGGACGAGGTTTTGAGGAGGGGTGCTGAGGGAGCTGTTGTAAGGCTTCAGGAGAGGGTCTACGAACTCGTAGTATATGATAGCGGTGTACTGAGGGGCTACAGTATAAGTACTGTGCGGGGTGTTGGTATTAGGGCTGTAGTCGGTGGTGGTACTGGCTACGCCTATACTTCCTCTGTAGATAGGGAGAGTATATCCAGGGCTATCGATAGGGCTATATCCCTAGCTAGGGTTGCCAGTAGCTACGGTAGGAAGTCCTTCGCCCCTGTTAAGCCGGTTAAGGCCTCGTACAGGGTTGAGTTTAAGGTAGACCCCCACGCTGTCGACCCGCAGGTTAAGGTTGGCATAGTTAGGGAGATTAACACCACGAGTATGAGGAGGGCTGGTATAGTGTCCGCGGTCACCAGGCTAGGGCTTGAGAGGGATAGGCGTATAGTGGTAGCAAGTGAGGGTACCGAGGTAGAGGTAGATGTAGTGGGGGTTGGGCTAGCCCACACAGCTGTAGCTAGGTACGGGGCCATCATAGAGAGAGTAGGGGATAGGGAGTCCTACATAGGGGGGTTCGAGCACATAGAGAGGAGGGACTGGCTGAGGTTCGCTGAGGAGATCGACGAGTTAGCCATCAAGGCCTCCCAGGCTAAGACTCCCACTCCCGGTACCTACGTAGCTGTAGTAGATAACGAAGTAGTGGGGCTACTGCTACACGAGGCCTTCGGACACGCCAGTGAGGGTGATGGGGTAGTTGCGGGGGCCTCGATACTGCGCGGTAAGGTCGGTGAGAGGGTTGCGAGCGAGTTGGTAACCATAGTGGACGCGGGGTTGGTTGAGGGAGGGTACCCGGTACCCTACGACGACGAGGGGGTACCGAAGGGACGTACCGTCGTAGTCGAGAACGGGGTCCTGAAGGGCTATCTAAACAGCCGTGATACCGCCTACGAGCTCGGTATGGAGCCTACCGGTAACGCTAGGGCCCAGGACGTCTCGTTCGACACTCTAGTGAGGCAGACAAACTACTACGCAGAACCCAGGGACTGGAGGGTTGAGGAGCTCTTCGAGGGTATTAGCTACGGGATCTACCTGAGGGGTAGGGGAGCTATGGGGGGTCAGGTAAACCCGTCGGTAGGTACGTTCACGTTCAGTATAGGGCCCTCCTACATCATTAGGAGCGGCGAGCCCGTGGAGCTGGTTAGGGGTGTGGTAGTAAGTGGAAACATACTGGAGACCCTGAAGGAGGTTGACGCAGTAGCCAGGGACCTTAAGGTAACTACCAGCGTCTTCGGTGGCTGCGGTAAGGGGGCTCAGATCGTTAGGGTTGGGGATGGCGGTCCGCACATAAGGACTAGGAGGATAGTTGTAGGGGGTGGTTAGGGTGATACATGAGGTAGTTGAGAGGGCCTTAAGGGTAGCCGGTAGGTACGGGTTAGATGAGGTCGAGGTATACGCGGTAAGGTCCTCCACAACAGATGTGGTTGGGACCATTAGGGGGTTGGAGAGGGTAACGAGTGGTGAGAGGGTAGACGTAGGTGTTAGGGTAGTACTCGGTAAGAGGGTAACAGTTCAGGGAGGTATGGTCTCGAGGGTTGAGGACGTAGACCCCATAGTTGAGGCGGCTGCTAAGGTCGTTAGAACACTCCCGGAGGATCCGAACTGGGTATCCCTACCTAGGAAAACTGGTAGAACCTCCGTTGAGGGGGTTATAGACCCGAAGCTGAGGAGCCCTGACGTAGGGTACTTCATAGAGGTGGTTAGGTACCTACTGGGTAGGGCCAGGGACATAGATAAGAGGGCGTACACTAGCTCTGCAAGCGTTCGCAGTACCTACGTCGAGAGGGTTATAGTCAGTAGCCACGGGGGTCCTCAAGTTGATGAGCATACCGAGGTGGGGGTCTCCGTAAGCATTAAGGCAGTTGACGGTACTGAGGAGTCAGGTTACTACGACTTCTACTCCGCTACAACCCTCGGTAGGTTCAATCCGGAGGAGCTTGTGAGTAGGGCTGTTGAGGTATCCGTTAAGACCCTAGGTGCTAGGAGGGTTGATACGGGTACCTACGAGGTCGTCCTAGTACCTAGGGTATTCGCAAATGTGGTCCAGGCCCTACTCGTACCGGCGGTAAGTGCAGAATCCGTACAGAGGGGTAGGTCCCCACTAGCCGGTAAACTGGGGAGTAGGGTACTATCCGAGAGCTTAACCATAGTAGACGACGGTACCTACCCGGAGCTGACAGGTACTAGGAGCTTTGATGACGAGGGGGTACCTACGTCTAAGAAGATAGTCTTCGACAGGGGTACTCTGAGGGAGTACCTCTACGATACCTACACAGCCTACATAGATAGGAGGGAGTCGACTGGCAACGCCTTTAGGCAGACCCCCTACTCACCGCCAACTCCGTGGATTACGAATATACTTGTAGAACCCGGTAGCGGAGACCTCCAGTCCATGGTTAGGGACCTGAGGAGAGGTATAGTAGTGTACTCAACAATAGGTGAGTGGTTGTCTAACCCCGTAAGCGGTCTGCTGAACGCTACGGTAACAAACGGAGTGTACGTGGAGGGAGGTGAGGAGAGGTTCCCGGTTAAGGGCGTAGTCATAGCTGGTAACATCTACGAGGCTATGGGCTCCCCTGAGGTAAGGTTAACTGCAACTGTGGAGTCCTTCGCTAGGTTTAGGGTACCGGCAGTCTACATACCTAAGCTGACTGTAGCCGGTAAGTAGGTTCCACATACTCTAAGCTAGTGCTTTTAACTCCTTTACTGGGTACTCTAGGGGTGCTCCTAGGTGTCTCAGAAGACTGAGAAGACGGTATCTAAGGAGATTAAGATAGTGACTAGACCTGTCGCTACATTGGAGGACGTATCCAGGGACCTGAGGAAGGTGTCCCTACTTGAGGTGGTTAGGAATTTAGGTGAGGTTTCCGAGAGGGGGCTGATCAGCTCCCTCTACATACTTAAGTCCGAGGTCGGTAAGGACCTCGGCTACCAGTTCCAGGTAGTTGGGAGCTCGGTAAGCAGTAGGGAGGTTCTTGAGGATGTGAGGGTCCTACTATACCTAGGTCTCCTAGAGGTATCACCGAGGAGAAAGCTTAGGCTTACCTCACTCGGTAAGGAGTTCCTGGAGAAGCTAAGCGGTGGACTTAGGGAGAGGTTGGAGGATATAGCTAAGTCTGTGGAGGGAATCAAGCAGAGGGTTCTATCCGAGGATAGCCTCCTAAACCTAGCACCCGCCGGTGGACGTAGGGGGCGTAGGCGTAGGTAGGGGTATATAAGTTCTAGTCTAGTAGGGGTAGGTAGCTGGGTGTGAGGAGTGGTAAAGGCCTCCCAGGGCTTAAGGCACAGGACGAGGAGACTCTTCAGGAAGAGCGTTAGAGAGAGGGGGGCAATACCGAGACTCGGTCAGCTAATGATAGAGTATAAGATTGGCGATAAGGTCCATATAGTCCCCAACCCAGCTATACACGAGGCACTTCCCCATAGGCGGTACGTAGGTAAGACCGGCACTATTATCGGTAAGCGAGGTAGGGCCTACCTAGTGGAGGTATTCCTAGGCAATAAGAGGAAGATCGTGATAACAGTCCCAGAACACCTCAAACCTGCACAGACTAGTCAGATAGGCTAGGGGCCTCGGCATGAGGATTCTGGAGGTTAAGGACATCCCCCTAGCTGTAGCCCTAAAGAAGCTTAGAGAGTCTGAGGCTAAGGGGTTACCGATTAAGGGTATAGCTAAGAGGACCATGGAGCTGGCCATGACCTTGGTGAAGTGCGATAGTGCTGAGGAACTCTACGGTAAGCTCCTAGAGCTAGGTCTAAAAGGCTTAACTGTCTCCATGATTGTTGACGTAGCTCCTAAGAACCTAGATGAGCTTAGGACCCTCCTGAACTTCGAGCCCGCGAACATACCTGAGGAGGTCCAACTCAAGGTTCTAGAGCTAGTGTCTACCTACTGTAGGTAGCCCTCAAGTGATACCATGGGTTATAGGGATAGGGATTACTGGAGACGCTTAGTTAGTAGGGAGGAGTACGCACTAGTACTAGACTTCATGCCTAGGGGTAATCCAGCGGATACCCACCACCCATCCCACAGGGAGAGGCCTATAGCTCAGGCTATAGGGTGTGACTACTTCATCCTCCTAGAGTTCCACCCCAAGCCAGGTGTTGAGGTAGCTATAAACGAGAGGGTTTACGTGGGGTTCTCCAGGAGGGAGCTTAGGGATAAGGTGTCCTTCGTCTGGGGTGAGCCGATACTCTACGACGACCTAACGGCTATAGCTAGGTCTAATCTAACTGAGGCTGTGCAGAGGCTCGTACTGGAGAAGGAGAAGTACTTCGTTAAGTTCTTCAACATAGCACTCCCGCTAACGATAAAGTTCCACACCCTAGAACTACTCCCCGGGGTAGGTAAGAAGACTCTCTGGAGTATCCTAAACGAGAGGCAGGTGGAGGCCTTCAAGGACTTCGCTGATGTAAGGAACAGAGTTAAGGGCTTCGACCCGGTTAAATCCCTCGTTGAGAGGATCGTGAGTGAGATTAAGGGAGTGGAGAGGTACTACTTGTTCGTCCACCCACCTAGGAACGTCCAGGCAGCAGTCTACCTAGACTACCTTACCAAGCTCTACAGCGAGCTCTAGAGCACCCGGGAACCTTAGCCATGGAGTTACGCCTAGTCCTCGTAGAGCCCGAGGGGAGGGTCAACTTCGGGTACATACTCAGGCTCTGCAGGAACTTCGGTATAGGGGATATCTGCGTAGTGAAGCCTAAGTTCGACCTGAGGGATCCGGAGGTACTTAACTTCGCAGCTGGTGGTGCCAACCTAGTAGAGTCCGTTAAGGTCTTGGAAAGCCTGGAGGAGTGCCTTAGGGGTGTGGACTACAGTATATGCACTACAGCCGTAGCCGGAGCTAGCGACGACTACTTGAGGCAGGCCGTCAGCCCCTGGGCCATCCCCCTGGTGGTGCCTAGGGGATCTAAGGTAGCCCTAGTCTTCGGCCGCGAAAGCGTTGGGCTAACGAGGGCTGAGCTAGCTAGCTGCGACCTGATATCCACACTGGTAACACCCTCGGACTACAACGTCCTCAACCTATCCCACGCAGTTGCGGTATACCTCTACGAGCTGATGAGGGTGGGTACGACCGAGGTGGTGGTAGGTGAGAGGTGCGGTAGCGACTACATCAGGATCTTGATGAGGTACGTGGAGAACCTCGGTAGGGTCCTCAACCTAACCCAGGATGAGGTAGCCGCGGTTAAGCACTCCATAGCTAAGGCGATGCTGACCAAGCCGGAGTGTAGGGCTCTGTACAAGCTGCTTAAGGGGGCCCTAGCCCTTATTAGGAAGACCCCGCAGTAGGGGTGGCCCTAGCTACGTACCTAACGTACCTAAGTCCGTGGTCCTTAAGGTACTTGAGGGCCTGACCACTTATCTCTGGAGCTACTAGGACACCGGTAACCTCGAGCCCAAGCCTCGAGTAGTACTCAACGTACCGCCTTAGTTGGTGTGCTGCATCTACATCAGCCCTCCCCCTCTTCACCTCAACGATAACGAGCCTACCGCTACCGTCCCTAAGGATCAGGTCCACCCTACCGTAGGGTGTACCCACCTCCCTAGCTACTAGGGTAGTGCCCTCTATGAACCTAGATGGGTTACCGGCTATATCGTTCACGATATCGTCCTCGCCACCGAATAGCTGGAGGCCTACATCCCCTAGCTTAGCTACAGTGACCCAGGCCCTACCACGTATACTTACGGTAAGTTCCTCGCGTGGACTATCTCTAGTAGCCCTCAGTACGGCACTATCCTCAGCAACCACAACCCTAACATCAGCCCTCGGCTGCCAGTTAACCGGGTCCCTACCAGAGGCCTCGTGTACAGCTACGGTACCGTCCTGCTTTAGAAGCACCAACCTCACCGCCTCCCCAGCCCTACTTGATGCTCTACCCCGGTACTCTATGGAGCACCGGCAGAGTACTACGATGGTAGCCCTTCTAAACCACCTACTAATGACCTCCGCAAGTTCCTCCGGACCTACATCAGCTGCTAGCAGAACTTCGACCAGCTTGGACGCCACGTAACTACTTGAGCTCACCTAATTTAGGCGCTCTCAGATTAGTTATTAAGGGCTCTATCAACTTAATCAGCTTACCTACTACCACTTCTAAGGGTTCCTTACCTAGGGTTATTGAGGAGGCCTCTGCGTGCCCCCCATAGACACCCCCTAGGGACTCAGATATGGCTTTAGATAGCTCTAGAGCCCACCTCTCGGCAGACCTCACAGTTATTACCACCTTATCCTGCTCCTCCCTAACCAGTACGACAGTCTTCCTATACGCCTTGGATAGCTCCGTCGCGGCCACCCCTATAAGACCTGCGAAGGCCCTGGATACGGGTAGACTGAGGAAGGATAACTTAAGCCTACCGAAGTCTACGGAGTCTTCTGAGATCACCCTTAGGAGACCGGATAATAGTAGCTTAGCCCTCCTAGCTCTAGTCCTAACCACCTCGTCCTGGTGTATGTTCTTAGTCTTCATCATTAGGTCTATGAGGTGTCTCATGAACTCTACGTCACCTGGGTTAAACGCTACGGACATCCTAATGGAGTCCACCACCTCCAGTGCAGACCTATCGTCAGTAGACGGCGGTGCCTCACCCTCACACACATCGGCTACGTCGACCAGTAGACTCTCGTAGGGGTTTAGAGGCATCGAGAAGTACTGTGCGAGTAGCCTAGGGGTTGAGGTGGACTTGGAGTATATTACCCTAGCATAGTTCTGGATCCTCCCCACGAAGGGTTCGGAGGTTGCGTGGTGGTCTACTACCACTACCTTGGGATGCCTAGTGGAGATAGATGCGATAGCTGAGGAGATCCTATCGTTAAGAGCTATATCTAGTACGATGAGCTCGCTCCCCGGCTGAGCCTTCTGCAGGTCTACGTGGGCCCTCCAAGGGTGGGTTACCACTAGGTTAATGTGGCTGGGGTACAGATCCCTGAGGAACTTCTTTATGTATAGGTACGTTGCTATAACTCCGTCGCAGTCTCCGTGGAATACTACGGTCGCCCCCATCCCGCACCCACCTACAGAGGTCTAGAGGTCTATAAGAGCAGTAGTACGGGGTCCTCCAGAGAAATTTAAGGCCCCTACGGAGTAGTAGGGGGCGGGTGAGGACGTGATCAAGCTCGACTACGAGGAACTACTGGAGAGGCTGTACTCGAGGTTACCGTCTAAGCGGGTTGAGGTACCTATAGAGATACCTCCGCTGGAGGTAGAGTTCATCAGTACCCACACCAAGGTGAAGAACTTCAAGCACGTCTGCGAGGTGATAAACAGAGACCCTAGGATAGTGCTCAGGTACCTACTGAAGAGTATGGGTGCTAAAGGGAGCTTGGATAGCGACGGTAACGCTGTAATACACCAGAACATTAGTAGGACTTCGCTGAATAAGCTCTTCGAGAAGTTCCTAGAGCTCTACGTAAGGTGCCCAACCTGCGGCTCCTACCAGACGGAGCTTAGGAAGGGAGGTAAGGTGTGGGTACTTAAGTGCTTAGCGTGCGGTGCCGAGGCTACGGTAAAGCCTGCGTGGTAGACTTGAGGGTCTACGTGAGGGTTAAGGAGGTAGACGAGGGGGGTGTATTCCGGAAAGTAGTTGGTATGTGTGACGAGAACCTACTGGGTAAGATCTTCAGGGAGGGGGACCTAGTCCTAGAGATCAACGAGGAGTTCTTCGGCGGAGACCTACTAGAGCTTGACGAGGCCCTCCACATCGCGGAGACCTCCGAGAACGTCATGGCCGTGGGGGAGGTAATAGTGGGTAGGTTGGTTGAGGTAGGTCTAGCTCACCCGGAGTCCGTCCTCAGGATTGCTGGGGTCCCCTACGTAATCCTACTGCAGGTGTAGACCTCTGAGGAGGTTCTGTGTTAGGTGTGGGAGTACCGAGGGTCCTGGAAATCCTCTAGTCGGTGGGCTATGCCTTAGGTGCCTAGTAGAGACTAGGAAGCTAGTGGAGCTACCCAATACATTCGAGGTGGAGAGGTGCCCATTCTGTGGAGCTATTAGAGTGCACGGTAGGTACGTTGATAAGAATGTCGAGACCGTACTCCGGGAGCTAGCTGAGGAGTACGTAACTCGGGGTAGGGTTGTAGAGGGTTTAGACAGGATTAGAGTTCTGGAGGTTATGGTTCTAGGTAGTACAGTTGCAGTTAGGCTCTCCGCTGAGGTAAGCGGGGTTGAGGTAGTCCAAGAGCTACCAGTAGAGCTGAGGTTTAGGAAGTCGCCCTGCCCCAGGTGCCTGCGCGTAAAGAGTAGGAGCTACGAGGCTATAGTACAGCTCAGGGCCGGTAACCCGAGGGGGAGGGCCCTAGTCACCGAGATAGCCGAGAGCTTTAGGAATGCAGAGGGTGTGGTAGAGGTTAAGGAGGTGGATGAGGGTATGGATATCTACGTAGCCGATAAAGCCACGGCACTTAGTATAGTTAGGGAGGTGGAGTCGAAGTACGTAGTACGCGTAGTAGCTACGTGGAAGGACTCGAGAATACGAGATGGGCGTAGAAAGTCTAAGGCCGTCTACTCAGTTAGGGTATACTTCATAAGCTCCGGGGGTACGGTAGAGTTACGGGGAAGGGTGTACACTGTAGAGAAGTTCGGTACGTCCTCCGTCACCCTAGTAGACCGGGAGAGCGGGGAGAAGGTTACACTCAGCTTAAAGGAATTCTGGAAGCTGGAACCTAACATCAACTGACCTCCTCCCCGCCCTGAAGGGCGAGGGTTCCCCTTAAAAGTTCACTTAGTGGCTCACAGCCCTGCGACTCTCAAAACCGGGGTCGTCGATAAGTAATAAGCCTCTGAAGTCTATAAGCTTCCGAGATAGACACATAAGCGTAAATACCACATGTAGTTATGAAAGCTGAAACTACCCTAAACGCATTGTAGGGGTTTAGTGGGGGTGTTCGGTGCTCCTGGCCTCTATAATGCCTCCGGGTATTGAGGAGGTTGCAGCTAGGGAGGTATCGGAGGTTTTGGGGCTCCCGGTCTTTGGTGTATCGGTCGGTAAGGTGTTTTTCAGGGCCTCCACTAGGGATATCTACAGAGCTAACTACCTCCTAAGGACCTCCACCCGCGTTCTGGTGGTCCTAGCTAACACCTCCTTCGGTACCCTCAGGGATATACGCGACGTAGCCTCATCCCTAGACTATAGGGAGTTCCTAGCTCCCGGTAGGAGCTTTGCTGTTAGAGCTGAGAGGGTTGGTGAACACGACTTTACTAGTGTAGACGTAGCTAGGGAGGTCGGTACAGCGGTTATAGAGAGCTACAGCTCCCTAACTGGGGTCAGACCTACGGTGGATCTGGAGAACCCGGACGTAGTTCTCAGGGTGATAGTCCGCGGTAGTAGCCTACTAGTAGGCGTTGAGACTTCGGGTAGGTCCCTACACAGGAGGGGCTACAGGGTCTACAACCACCCAGCAGCCATAAACCCCGTGATAGCGGCAGCCATGGTATACTCCGCCGGGGCTACTAGAACCCTCCTAGACCCCATGTGCGGTGGGGCTACGATACCGATAGAGTTCGTACACATCAGGAGGCACTACCCGATAGCCCTATTTAGGAGGGACTTCGCCTTTAGGAGGTTCGGAATTTACGAGCCGGATGTGGATAGGGATGTCTTAGAGGAGCTAGTGGCTGGTGTAGATATGGATAGCCCTGTTGAGGCCTACTGCATAGACATCAGCTGGAAGGCTATTGAGGGAGCTAGGGCCAACCTAGCCTCGAGCTACACCTCCGATGCGGTAAGGCTGATCGAGGGGGACTCCACGAAGGTATCCACACACCCTAGAGTTAACGTAGATGCTGTAGTCTCCAACCCTCCCTACGGGTACAGGTCCCACAACATCAGGAAGATAGAGGGCTTCTACAGGGAGGTACTAACCTCACTAAGGAACTCCTACCCAGGAGTTAGAGCGGTTATGGTAACGCTATCACATAGGCAGTTCAGTAAAGCAGCTGAGGAGGTAGGGGTTAAAGTAGTTGGATCCACCCCCGTTAAGCACGGGGGGCTACTAGCTAGGATATTCCAAACGATTCTCTAGCTGCGGAGCCGTAAGTCTAGGAGGTACAGCCCACAGCAGTACCCGAAGTCGGGCTGTTTAATTCCCAGTCTACTTGTAGTAGTGTTTATATCTACCGGTGTCTGAGTCTTTTAGTGCTGTGAGGTATTCTATTGCTGTGTGGGCAAGCCTATAAGGCTTTCTAGGTACGTGGATGAACTAGGTGAGGGGACTTCCGGCCCGTCTTCAGCGGGAGGGAGTGGGGTGAACCACTAGGTAACTAGTGGTGACACACTTCCGTAGCTGGGGACAGCCGGTAGGGAAGCCGTTGAGAGGTAGATGGCGGGGAGCTGGAATTGACGAAATGGGAGGCGATGAACTGCCCATCTACTGAGAAACAGCAGCACTTATTACCTCCCTTGATAGTATCCTACTACGGGATGGTGGGGTCTGCGGAGAGCCTTATAGTACTGAGGAGTGATGTGGGGAACTCCACTGCTCTAAGTGCCTGCAGTAGCTCTAGGAACGGTTGGTCTACGCAGATAGTTACCTAGGTGTTGCACGTGCTGGCTAGGCTCTTCGCTAGGCTACTGGAGAGCCCTCTGGGGGTCCTGGCTAGACCCATCTACAGGCTCTACGAGAGCCTACTGTGGGAGCAGGTAAGGTCGAGGCCCCCACCTAGGCACGTAGCGATAATCCCCGACGGCAATAGGAGGTGGGCTAAGCAGCGTGGTCTAAACCCGTTTGAGGGTCACGAGTACGGCTACAGGAAGCTTAGGGAGGTGCTGGAGGTCCTCTGGAAACTTGGGGTTAAGGTGGTTACCGTATACGCCATGTCCTACGAGAACTGCGTTAAGAGGGGTGTAGAGGAGCGTGAGCACCTCTACAGACTCCTCGAGAGGGCTATAGAGGAGGTGGTCTCCAG
The DNA here is from genome assembly GCA_020833415.1 of Desulfurococcaceae archaeon. Taxonomy (GTDB): domain Archaea; phylum Thermoproteota; class Thermoprotei_A; order Sulfolobales; family NBVN01; genus DRZP01. Next base: position 21,058 of record JAJHQJ010000007.1, read on the forward strand.
CGGGGAGTTGGAGTCCCGGGGTATTAGGGTTAAGTTCTTCGGTAGGCTCGACATGCTACCACCCAGCCTAGTAGATAGGATAAGGGAGGTCGAGGCCCTTACCGAGGGGTACTCCAACGCTACCCTAAACGTAGCTGTATGCTACGGCGGTCGTGAGGAGATAGTCCAGGCTGTTAGGAGGATAGCCAGGGACTTCTCCCTAGGTAGGGTTAGGGCTGAGGAAATAGATGAGGAGCTCTTCAGGGCCTACCTCTACACTTCACACCTTGGTGGGTTAGACGAACCGGACCTAGTTATAAGGACCTCGGGTGAGGTGCGAATAAGTAACTTCTTACTGTGGCAGATAGCCTACAGCGAACTCTACTTCTGCGACATCTACTGGCCAGAGCTGAGGACCATAGATATACTGAGGGCTATTAGGAGCTACCAGAGGAGGGAGAGGAGGTTCGGAGCCTAGCCACCATCTAGGCACGCTACCTCTCACCTAGGTAGGTACCCCTGTAGGTCTTAGCTGATCTCTCCAGCATCCTCACGTAGACTAGCTGAGCTACCTGAGCCCCCCTCCTTATGCGGATACCGTTACAGAACACAGATAGTAGTCCGTAGCCCCTCCCCTCGTAGCCTGGGTCCCAGACAGCTGTGTAAAGGGTAGTGCAGGACCTTATCAGAGTCGACCTAGGTAGGGCTAACGCTAGGTAGTCCTCCGGTACCCTAACGTACTCACAGTACCTCACAACGTAGGCCCCCGGGCTGAGGTTGTAGAAGCCGTACTCATCAGGTTCTAGAGCTACATACTTCGGGAGTACCTTGCTGTCCAGGTCTATGGTAGCTGTACCCTGCGGTACCAGTACCTCGCAAAGCGTTAACTTAATCCCGGCGCAGTCCAGTTGCTCAGTTGAGTAGCCTAGGTTGAGTAGGTACTGCGGTGGTGCGGCCACGGCTATCCCGCAGATCGGCTACTGGGGGTTTCTACTTTAGCTTAAAGCCCCATCCAGCCATATAGCTGGGTGGAGAGACCTGATCAGGGTCAGCTCCCCGTACATAGATGAGGATGATATCAAGGCCGTCGTAGAGGTCCTGAGGTCCGGTATGCTCGCCTTCGGTAGGGTCGGTGAGGAGTTCGAGAGGAGGTTCGCGGAGTTCATCGGGGTTAGGCACGTAGTTGCCGTATCTAACGGCACGGTAGCCCTCTACTTAGGTTTTAAGGCCCTGGGGGTTGGTCCGGGTGACGAGGTTGTAGTACCTGACTTCACTTTCGTAGCTACTGCCTCCGCGGCCATGCTCCTAGGGGCTATACCTGTACTCGTAGACATAGACCCGGAGACCTACACTGTAGACCCGGCTGAGGTTGAGAGAGCGGTCAGTGAGAGGACTAAGGTTGTGGTCCCGGTACATCTATACGGACATCCGGCAGACCTGGACCCCATAATTAAGTTGGGGGTTGAGAGGGGGTTCTACGTAGTGGAGGACTGCGCCCAGGCTATAGGGGCTGAGTACAGGGGTAGGAGGGTGGGTAGCCTCGGTACTGTAGCGGCCTTCAGTTTCTACCCGACTAAGAACATGACTACCGGTGAGGGAGGGGCTGTAGCTACTAACGACGACGGGGTAGCCGATACGGTTAGGCTACTCAGAAACCACGGGCAGAGGTGTAGGTACTACCACGTAGCCCTGGGCTGGAACTTCAGGATGACCGATATCCAGGCGGCCCTCGGACTTAGCCAGCTTAGGAAGCTTAGCTACATGAACGAGAGGAGGAGGGAGCTCGCCAGGATCTACCGCGAGGAGCTGGAGTCGGTACCGCAGCTTAGGTTACCCGAGGAGAAGCTGTGGGCTAAGCACGTGTACAGCCTATACACGGTATGGGTTGAGGGGGAGGGTACTAGGGATAGGCTAGCCAACTACCTAAGGGAGAGGGGTGTTGAGACTGCGGTACACTACCCGATACCCCTACACCAGCAACCGATCCTCAGTAGGGCTAGGAGAACTCCGGGTTGCTGCAGAAACTCCGAGGAGGCCTCCAAGCACGTTCTATCCCTACCCCTACACCCCGGTCTGAGTGTGGAGGACATACTCTACGTATCTAAGTTAGTGAAGAGCTTCTTCAGTAGCTAATCCGGTTCCCGCGTACCGGACCTACGGTACGCGGCTCAAACCCTTGCTTATAAGTTCTACCTCCCCAAGTTAGAGGGTTGAGGGATATGGGTAGCCCTAGCTCGGGGAAGGTCGCGGTAGTGAAGGAGGGGGCTGAGCTGAGGGTAGTGAGTGAGAGGTTCAACAAGCTCATCGAGAGGCTCGAGGTGGAGGCTGTGGTTGCTCACCAGGGTATGTCCACCCCCAGTAGGAGGGAGCTCATTGAGGTACTGAGTAAGCTGTACTCGAAGAGCCCGGAGCTGGTGATCGTGAGGAAGATCGAGAGCGAGTACGGCGTGGGGGTGTCCAGGGTCTACGCCCACATATACGAGGACCCCGACAGGCTTAAGTCCTTCGAACCCAAGCACATTTTAAAGAGGCACGGCGTGGGGGTGTAGTCCTTGGGGAAGGAGGGTAAGGTGTTTAGGAGTAGGCTCTACGAGATAAACCTTAAGAGGGGTACCGCTAAACTTAAGAATAGGGTCTGCCCTAGGTGTGGTAGGGTTATGGCATTTCACAAGCAGCCAGTACCTAGGTGGCATTGCGGGTACTGTAGCTACGTAGAGATCGTGCGGAGTACGTAGGTGGTGAAGTGTTAGTTCTCGGAATAGAGTCTACAGCCCACACCTTCGGTGTAGGTATAGTATCTGATGAGCCTAGGATACTGGCTGATGCTAGGTACAACTACGTCCCTAAGGTAGGGGGTATACACCCTAGGGAGGCTGCTGAGAGCTTCATAAGTAACGCCCCCCGAGTTCTCTCCGAGGCTTTGAGGAGTGCCGGTATTTCCATAGAGTCCGTGGATGCCGTAGCCGTAGCCCTGGGTCCGGGGCTCGGGCCCTGCCTTAGGATTGGGGCTACTGTGGCCAGGGTCCTGGCGGTCTACTACAGTAAACCCCTAGTACCCGTTAACCACGCAGTAGCCCACATAGAGATCGGTAAGATGCTTACTGGAGCTAGGGACCCTCTCGTAGTCTATATATCCGGGGGGAACACCGTTATAGCGGCCCTCTACGGTGGTAGGTACAGGGTCTTCGGTGAGACCCTCGACATAGCCCTCGGGAACTTCATGGATACCCTAGCCCGGGAGCTCGGTATAGCACCTCCCTACGTAGTTGAGGGGGTCCACGCACTAGATAGGTGTGCTGAGGGCGGTAGGTATATAGAGATGCCTTACGTAGTTAAGGGGCAGGATACCTCGTACTCCGGACTACTGACGGCCGCCCTGAGGGTCTACAGGAGCGGGGCTAGACTCGAGGATGTATGCTTCAGTGCTAGGGAGGTGGCCTACTCCTCGCTAGTTGAGGTAGCTGAGAGGGGTCTGAGTCAGCTAGGTAAGAGGGAGATACTACTAGTCGGCGGTGTAGCGGCCAGCAGGTACCTCGTAGAGAAGTTCGAGGTTATGGCTAGGTACAGGGAGGTGGAGCTCTACGTAACCCCACCTAAGTATGCAGTAGACAACGGGGTTATGATAGCCTGGACGGGGCTCCTACTCTACAAGCACGGGGTTACCGTAGAGCCGGAGAGGGCCTACGTTAGGCAGAGGTGGAGGCTTGATAGCGTTGACGTGTACTGGTAGGGTACTCAGGGTAATCTACCTAGGGGCCGAGGCTCTGGTAGCTGAGGGGGAGTTCCTAGGCTATGAGGCCGTGTTCAAGCTAAGACTCAGGAAGCCCTACAGGGTCCCGGAGCTGGATAGGGAGATAATCAGGCGTAGGACCCTGACTGAGGCTAGGCTACTCCTAGCCCTCAGGGAGCTCGGGGTTAGGGTTCCCGCAGTACTCTACGTAGACCCAGTGGAGGGACTCATAGTTATGGAGAAAGTGCGCGGAAGGACAATACTAAGTGCGGCCAGTAGCCTAAGTAGGGATGAACTCTGCTCAGCTATGAGTAAGGTCGGGGTGGAGCTAGCTAAGATGCATAAGGGTGGGGTAGCCCACGGTGATGTGACGACAGCCAACATGGTCCTAACGGATAGCAGTGACGTATACCTAGTAGACCTAGGGCTAGCTAAGCACGCCGAGGATCTGGAGGACCTAGCAGTTGACGTGCACCTACTCATAAGAGTTCTGGAGAGCTCCCACTACGCAGTTAAGGACGAGATGTTCAAGTGCTTCCTAGGTGGGTACCGCGAGGTCCTAGGGGAGGACCTTACCAGGGCCATCCTCGAGAAGGTTAGGGAGATAAGGCTTAGGGGTAGGTACGTAGAGGAGAGGAGGTTAAGAAGTAGAACCACCTAGTTTTAAAAACCTAACACTATTCTATTAAAGTTTATAAACCCCCGCTTAGATAAGTACCATGGTGGGTAAGTGTGCCCGGTCAGGTACCCCTAATAGGTGAGAAGTTCCCGGAGATGACTGTAATTACAACACACGGTGTTAAGAAGTTACCCGATGACTACGCAGGCAGGTGGCTAGTACTTTTCAGCCACCCAGCTGACTTCACACCGGTCTGTACTACCGAGTTCGCAGCGTTTGCGAAGAGGTACGAGGACTTCAGGAAGCTCAACGCTGAGCTCCTAGGGCACAGCGTTGACAGCGTTTTCGCTCATATAAAGTGGGTTGAGTGGATCGAGAAGACCCTAGGAGTTAGGATACCGTTCCCAGTAATAGCTGACCCAGCTGGTGAGGTAGCCAGGAAGCTGGGGTTCCTACACGCTCAGAGTGCTACTCACACAGTGAGGGCTGTAATGGTGGTAGACCCCAACGGTATCATCAGGGCTATACTGTACTACCCGCAGGAGCTCGGGAGGAACATGGACGAGATCCTGAGGGTGGTTAGAGCTCTGCAGGTTAGTGATAAGCTTAAGGCGGCGATCCCGGCTAACTGGCCCAACAACGAGCTAATAGGTGACAGGGTTATTGTACCACCTGCTAGGACCGTCGACGAGGCCTCCGAGAGGCTTAAGCAGTACACATGCTACGACTGGTGGTTCTGCCACAAGGAGGGCTCCCCCGAGGACGCTGAGGAGGCTAGGAAATACCTAAGGAGGGTTGCCGGGACCTAGGTCTAGGTAGCTTTTTGGGTCTCATAACTGGAAGCCCCGCCTTTTAAGGCTGGGAGGTAAAAGCTTACAGGTCTCTACTCCAGCATCTCTTGGAGTTGGGTGTAGGTGAGTCTAGCAGGTTGTGAGCCAGCACCTCCCCGTAGCTGGCGGCGGGGCCTGAACAGTGATGCCGCACCCGTGGGGGCTCCCGATAGATGGGGGAAGGCCCCAGAGGGTGCAGAGCCCCCGCCCTTTAGTGCGGGGAGCCGCCAGCCCTCTTCCTCCAGCTCCTTGGGTACACGTCCCTAGGTATCACAACCCTCCTAGTTTTGAAGGCTATACCCCTATCCTTAGCCAGGATCTCCTCAGTACTCATCAGTGCCTCGGCTAGGGCTACGAGTTCACCCTTAAGTGAGAAGAGAGCTACTAGGTCACCCCGTCTAATACCCTCACTAACTACGGAGACCCCGGGTACTGCTAGGTCAGCTCCGTGCGCTACGGCTGCGATAGCTCCATCAAGTATAGCCACCTTCGGTAGCTGAGCCACTATGTATTCGTGGGGCAGTATTACTGACTTCACAGCATCCTCCCTACCTAACTCCCGGTAGAGGTAAATGGCCTCGGAGAACTCGTGCATCCTAATGGAGGTGTCCTCCCTAAACGGCCCGGTCCTAATCCTCCTAAGCTCCCGCATGTGAGCCCCGGTCCCTAGGACCTCCCCTATATCGTGTATCAGCTTCCTGACGTAGGTTCCGTGCTGACAGGCAACCCTAATCAGGACGTACTCACCCTCGAACTCCAGTACCTCGATTGCGTAGACCTCCTTAACCCTCAGGGTCCTCTTAACTGAGGACCTAACCGGAGGCTTCTGGTATATCCTACCTACGAACTCCCTAACTACCTCCTCAAACCTCTCCCTATCTACAATCCTGTGGAGCTGGGCTAGGGCTACGTACTCCTTATCCGAGTGTGACAGTACTCCGATCAGCTTAGTAGCATTTCCGGTAGCTACCGGTAGTACGCCGGAGACCTTGGGGTATCCCCGCCCCCTGTAGGGGGCTCTAGGGTCCCCCCATGACCTGCCTTCCCGATCTTCAGTAGCTCCTTAATCCAGGCCACTACCTCATGGCTAGTAGGTCCCGGGGGCTTATCGAGATTTATCACTCCCGAGGATATCAGCTCCTCGGCGCTCCTAGACTTAGGGTGCTTACCGTACCTAGGGTCTGTCCCAGCCTCCCTCTTAACTATGTACCTCCTCTGGATCCCAGCGAAGGAGTCCAACTCCGTGAGGAACATGATCCCCTCCTCCAACTACTACACCTGACCAGAAGATCCTTCAGAGGTAATTTAGTTAGCAGAATAGATGGGTACCAACCCGCCGATTAGGTGCAGGTGCGTAGGCTAAGACTACCTCTCCCCAGGGACTACCGTAGCCAGCTTCAGTAAGGTCCTTCTATCGATTTTAACCCTCTCCTTCATAAACTCCACGAGCCCTACGGCCTCTATAGCCTTAAGTACCTCCTCGTCTGACGCCCCCTTCTCGATCTCTACCTTCTTATCGAGGATCTCCAGGTGCCTTATGTTAGCCCTCCTCCTCTTTACCCCAGTTAGGCTCTTGGGTCCCGTAACTACTACGAAGTTATCGTCGACTATATCCACTATAACACACTTCCTACCAGCCTCCCTACCCATTAGCTTAACGCACACCCTACCTACCTCGATTAGCGGCATCCCCAGCACCTCATAGAGATATCGGGTAGGGCTTAAAAGCGTAGTTCCTAACTGGGAGGACCTAAGAAGCTGGGCTACCTCGGGTACTGCAACGGTTATACAGGTCTCGTATACCCCCACTTCTCGAGTGCTCTCCTAAGCTCCCGGTGCTCCTCAGCGTATACGTCGAGGGGTACCCCCTTTGCTATAGCCTCCAGGGCCTGCCTTACGGCTGCTGCACCGGCTCTAGGTCCGTCGGGGTGTCCTACAACCCCACCGCCTACCTGGATAACTACATCGGTACCCAGGTGCTTAACTACCTCCGGTAGGGTCCCGGGGTGTAACCCCCCTGAGGCAACGGGGACTGCGGGCTTGATGTGGTGGAAGGATTGGTGTAGGTGTAGTACGTCTCCGGGTTCAGGTACGTAGGTACTCTCCCTGAGTAATCTGGAGTACCTAACCACGTCGACGGTCCTAGCCTCCAGCTTACCGACCTCCGGTGTACCTACGTGTAGCTGGTCCACCCCAACGACCCTGTAGAGCTTAGCTAGGGTGAACATGGATACCCCATGGAGGGGGTTCCTCGTGATAGCTGCGTGCATTGCCCTGTGTGCGTGTATGGCTAGTCCGTACTCCTCAGCTAGGTCCCTAACGTAGGTGAGGGAGGACCACCCGGCTATGACTACGTCGACCATTACGTAGGGGTTACCGTAGTCTGCCACCAGCTTAAGCCTCCTAGTCATCTCCCTAACGTCGGCAGTTATGTTGGCGAACCAGGCCTTCCTCTCACCAGTCTCCCTCTCGACCCTATCTATAGCCCTCATAATAGCCCTAGCCCTAGCCTCGAACCTACAGTAGCTTGGGCTAGCTAGGTTCTCATCGTCCTTAACGTAGTCGAGCCCCCCTACGAGGATCTCGTACGCAAGTCTCTCAACCTCCTCAGGTGAGTAACCGACCTTAGGCTTCGGCACCGTACCCGCTATAGGTCTACCGTAGACCCTGAAGATACTCCTAACCCCGTCCAACCCCTTCAGCGGCCCCTTAAACCACTCAAGGAAAACCCTGGGTAGGTAGATATCCTCAACCCTAAGCCACTTAACCCTCCTCATACCGAATACGTTACCAGCTACAGATGCTAGGAATGCCGGTAGGTTCCCCTCCTCGAACAGCTCCACAGGGTAGGCTACGTAAACGGAGTAGCTACCGTCCCCTAGGTCTACGAAGCGGAAGGCCCTCCCCTTCAACCTCTCTAGCCGAGTCTCATCATACCAGGTGTAGAGGGTTGTCCAAGTACCTACGCTACTCTCAGCAGCTACAGCCCCAGCCGCGTCCTCAATACTGAACCCGCTAGCCGGTACCACTCTAAAGGATACCACGACGTAGCTCTCGAGGTCGGGGCTGAATGACCTATCTACGAAGGCGTTGTAAGGCTCAAACTCCTCGGTTTCCACGGTCCCACCCGGAAAGCTACTGACTACATATATAATAAGCTGGAGACAACTAGGTAGTTAAGAGGTAGCTATGGACTGCCCCAGAGCTGTTGAAGGCTATAGCAGGGTCGTCGGGGAGGTATCCGAGGCAAGGGTCCCCGGGTCTACGGAGGCTGCTCTGAGGGTAGTGCAGGCACTAGCCGACGTCCTGAGGTACTGCGATAGTGACGTACCTAAGCTACTACTGCAACTAGTCGGTAAGGCCCTCCAGGCTAGACCTGGTTCCCAGACTGTACGTAGTATTACCCACCTCTTCCTCAGGAGGGTACTCGAGTTCGTGCCAAGCTCCGGTACAGGTAACCCGCGGGGTGAGGCCGTCGATAGGGCCCTAGCCGAGGTTTTGAATTACGTTGAGGGGGTTAGGGAGGTTATATCTGAGATAGGCTCGAGGAGACTCGAGCCTGGGGACGTAGTCTTGACGTACTCGTACAGCACCACAGTCCTCAGAGTACTGGAGAGGGCAGCTAAGCGCGGGGTGGACTTCGAGGTGTACGTAGCTGAGTCCAGACCTATAGCTGAGGGTAGACTGATGGCCTCAGCCCTCGGTAAGCTGGGTATTAGGACTACCCTAGTAGTCGACTCCGCCATCAGGTACGTAATGAAGAGAGTTAGTAAGGCATTCGTAGGTGCTGAAGCTGTAGCAGCTAACGGTGCTGTAGTAGGTAAGGTAGGTACATCGGTAGTTGCTCTAGTAGCTAAGGAGGCTAGGGTTAGGTTCTACGTAGCGGCAGGGCTCTACAAGTTCAGTCCGGAGACGGTCTTCGGGGACCTAGTAGCTATCGGGGAGCTGGAGAATCCCGAGCTCATCGTACCCCAGGACCGTCTAGGGGAGGTAGCACCGTACCTGGGTAGGGGTATAAGGACTAGGACCCCCCTCTACGATGTAACCCCTCCGGAGTACGTGGATGCCGTGATAACTGAGAGGGGGCTTATAGCTCCACAGCTGGTCTTCTACTTTGCTAGGGAGTTCTTCGGGGTAGATGCCCAGTACGTAGGTGTGGAGAAGTTAGCTGAGGAGGTGGGTAGGCTTTGGAGCTAGGTGGCTTCAGGATCCCGGAGGAGGTTGTGAGGATAAGGGAGGGTATAAGGACCATGAGGATAAGGGGGGCTGGAAACATAGCTAGGAACGGGGCTCTAGCCCTCGCTATAGCTGCGGAGAGGTTCTCTGGGAGCGACCTAGAGGCTTTCCTGAAGTACATGGGGCTGGTCGCGGACTACGTGAGGAGCTCTAGACCTACAGCCGTATCCCTACCCAATGCGGTGTCCTACGTTATGAGTAGGCTGGAGCGGTCTAGGCCTACCTCAGTTGATGACGCTAGGAGGGCCGTGGTGGAGGCATCGAAGGAATTCATAGAATACTCCGAGAACGCTGTAAAGCTGATAGGGGAGCTGGGGGCTAGGAGGATAGAGCGTGGAGACATCCTAATGACGCACTGCCACAGTACGGTAGCAGTATCAGTTATAGTTACAGCCTTTAGGCAGGGTAAGGTTGAGAGGGTCTACGTAAAGGAGACTAGGCCCGCCTTCCAGGGCCTGATAACGGCTAGGGAGTTAGCTAAGGAGGGGGTTGAGGTAGTCCTCATACCGGACTCGGCTGTAAGGTACTACATGAAGAAGGTAGATAAGGTCGTGGTTGGTGCAGACACCATAGCAGCTAACGGTGCTGTGGTGAACAAGATCGGTACCTCAGTAGTTGCTCTAGTAGCTAAGGAGGCTAGGGTTAGGTTCTACGTAGCTAGCGAGACGTACAAGTTCAGCCCCTACACCATCCTAGGCGAGCTAGTACCGATAGAGGTGCGGGACCCAACTGAGGTGGTAGACCCCGGCTGGTTAGCGGAGAACCCGAACGTCCAGGTATTCAACCCTGTCTTCGACGTAACCCCACCTGAGTACGTAGATGCTGTAATAACGGAGAGGGGGGTTATACCACCTCAGCTAGCGGCACTAATCCTCATAGAGCAGTATGGTGTTAAGCTACTAGATGCCTACCCAGCACACCGTAGCCTAGGGCTACACGTAGACACGGAGTAGAGCTACCTTACAACTGAAAGCCTAGCCTTTTAAGGTGGGGATGGGTAGAGAGGCTTATAAATCCTCCTTTGTTTAACTGCTATTGGTGATGATTGTTAAGATCTGTGAGCCTTAGGGCGATGATGGTTGGAGTACCCATAGCCCCGAGCCCCGCCTGGGGTAGGGGTAACGGGCCGGAGGCCCGGCCCGGGGTTGAACCCTCGGGAAGAGGGGGTGTAGCCCCGAACCTCCCCGCCCTAGCGGGAACCCCCGCACTTCAGGGCGGGGAGGAGGTCAGGGGATCAAGATCCCTACGTAGTCACCAGGCTCTACGTAGTTGCTGAGCAACTTAAAAACCTCCGCGTCTAAGCTTCGCGTTGAGGCGATGCCGCACCTTTCCAGGAGGCTGGGTGTGGGTGTGGGCTCAGCTCTTTTTAGTTCCCCAGAGTAGATTTCTCCCGGTGGGTTCGTGGGCTTAGGAGGGGTTTACGTAGGTACGGCCGGTATACCGGTGTCAGCTAAGCGTAGGAACACTATCGACGGTATTAGGAGGGTTGCTGAGCTGGGGCTTAACGCTATGGAGCTGGAGTTCGTGAGGGGTGTAAACCTGAGTGCTGAGTCAGCAGCTAAGGCTAGGGAGGTATCGAGGGAGCTTGGGGTAGTTCTAACAGCACACGCGCCATACTACATAAACCTACTGTCCGAGAAGCCCGATGTTAGGAGGGCCTCTGTCGAGAGGATCGTTGAGTCAGCTAAGGTAGCCTACATAGCCGGTGCGTGGTCGGTCGTATTCCACCCGGGGTACTATGGGAGCTATAGTTCTAGTGCAGCTGTTGAGGTAGTTAGGGAGGCTCTTAAGCAGGTCGTTAAGACCATCAGCGATATGGGTATTAGGATATGGGTTAGGCCGGAGACGATGGGGGGTCTAGCTGAGGTGGGTTCCTTAGAGGAGGTCGTAGCTATAGTTGAGGGGATTGACTACGCACTACCAGCTGTAGACTTCGCACACATCTACGCTAGGAGTCTGGGCTCTGTAAACGATAGGGAGAGCTTCAGTAGGATACTCGAGACTATAGAGACTAGACTAGGGTCCGAGGCCCTTAAGAATATGCACGTACACCTCTCCGGTATAGACTACGGGGAGAGGGGGGAGAAGTCTCACCTAAACTTCGACGAGTCTAAGTTTAACTGGGTGGACTCCATTAAGGTACTCAAGGAGTTCAGGATCGAGGGGGTGATAATTAGTGAGTCACCTAACCTAGAGGGGGACGCCCTCAAGATCCTCGAGGTCCTCAGGTCCTAGCCTCGTCCTGTAGATCCTCCGGTAGTTCACTCACTACCGATAGGTCCTTCCTCCTCCTAGAGTGGATCTCCTCGGCAGTACCCCTAGCTATTACCTCATAGAGCCTGGCAACCTTACCGGGCCTAGGTCTTAGCAACCTACCTAACCTCTGAACGAACTGCCTAGGAGATGAAGTACCGGCTACCAGTATACCTACACTAGCATCCGGGATGTCCAGACCTTCATCACCTACGGTTGTAACTACGAGTACCCCCTCTCCAACCCCTCTAAACCTCCTGAGGATCTCGTCTCTCTTCGAACCCTCTACCTCACCTGTTAGTAGGAGACCACCCACGGCCTCAGCTATCTTCCTAGCTAGCTCTACGTAGTGAGCGAACACTATAATCTTCGAACCCCTCTCCCTCTCTACGATCTCCCTAACCTTCTCCACCTTGGACTCACTCATCTGGACTATCTTCCTCATCTCGGTAGCTATCTTAAGGGCCTCCAGGGCTCTCAAGTCACCGCTCCTAGCTGCTTTCAGGACCTCCTCAAACGTGGCTAATCCAACGAGTTCCCGGTACTTCTTACGTAGCTCAAGGTACCTCCTCCTCTCATCGGGCTTTAGGGAGACCCTTACGGTTATTACCTCGTAGGGTGCTAGGTACCCTGCCTCAGCTAGCTCTGTAGGTGTTTTGTAGTAGACTACACCACCCATAAGCGGGAAGAGCTCTACGTGCTTCCCATCCTCACGGTACGGTGTGGCTGAGAGGCCCAGCCTCCTCGGTGCCGGGGACCCTAGAGCTATAGCTCTAAACCTATCAGCAGGTAGGTGGTGTACCTCATCAACTACTAGGAAGCTGAAGTATGGGGCTAGCTTACCTATGTACCTATAGGCGGACTGGTAGGTTGCTATAGTTATCGGGGCTATCCTCTTTTCCTCGGAGTAGTAGAACCCTATAAGCTCAGGCGGTATGTTCGTAGCCTTCTCTATCTCCTCATACCACTGCCTAACGTGATCCCTAGTTATAACCACTACGAGGGTCCTAACCCCTAGGGTAGCTATAGCGGCTATGGCTACCAGGGTCTTACCGGAACCTGTCGGTAGGGCTACAACCCCTCTGTAACCATTCTGAGACCACCTCTCGAGAGCCTCCCTCTGGTAATCCCTAAGCTGCATCCTAAGGTCTACCCTAATACCCAGGCTATCCCTCTCGAAGAAGCCGGTCCTATCCACTACCCTAATCCCCAGCTTCTCCAATGTCTCGGTGAACTCCCGGTAGTAGTAGGGTTGGAGTAGGAACTCCCTAGTCTCACGCCTATACCTAAGCTTAAACTCTGACAACCTCCTCCTAAGTTCCTCTCCCAGTAGGAAGTTGAACTTAACACACACGTAGTTAGGGCAGTACCTAAGCTCAGCAACCCTACCTAGACCGGAGAGTAGCTCCCCTAGGTACTCCTCATCGTACTCAGCCTCCAGGTCCTTGAGGAGGGACTTAACGTCCTCTAGCGTAAGGCCGGACCTAGCTACCTTAGTCCTACTTATCCTAAAGAGGGAGTAACCGTTGCGGCGACCTACGTAGTCAGCTACCTTGAGGAGCTCCTGGAACTCTACATCGTCCAGCCACCTACTGACTCTTACTACGTCCCTCTCCTCCAATAGCTCCAGCCTAGTTATAACATCGTTACCGGAACTTATTTAAGCGGTGGGGGGGCCGTCAACGCCCTTACCGGGCCTTATCACCTCACCATCGCCTAAGATTACCATAGGCTCCTCTATAACCACCTCAGCACCCGGCTCTAGACTCGTCTTAAGGACTACCGTCAGTATCACGTAGTCACCGACCTTACTCACCTTGACCTTCCTCACGGTAGCCCGGGTAAGGGCGTCTGAGGCTATATCGCTACGCTGTGAACCCGGGACCAGACCCCAGCTCCTACTACGAGCTAGTACAACAGCCTTCAGTAGGGGCTTATCCAGTACGAGGGCTACTAGAGTGAGTACGGCGAGTATAGCCAGTACTACGTAGTCCAGCTCCAGCACCTACAGCCTACCTTACGCACCGGAGTGCTTTTAAGGTCTCCAAGCCTTTAGGTAGGACCTCCGTAGCTCTAGGTGTAGAGTAGATTAGCTGGGCAGTACGCTGGGTAAGCCGTTGCAAAGGTGCGAAAAGCTTATTAAGCCATACCTGTAGTACCCTGTGACTCAAGTAGGTGGTAGGGGATGAGTGCTCCGACACCAGCAGCTACAAACGTAGTCCTAGTAGGTAAGAAACCCGTAATGAACTACGTAATGGCAACCCTAACTCTACTACACCAGGGAGTTCCAGAGATCGTGGTGAAGGCTAGGGGTAGGGCTATAAGTAAGGCCGTTGACGCTGTTGAGATAGTTAGGAGTAGGTTCCTACCCGACAAGGTCGAGATAAAGGACATCAAGATCGGGAGCCAGGTACTAACCACCAGCGATGGGAGGCAGTCCAGGGTATCCACCATAGAGATAGTACTAGTAGCTAAGAAGTAGAGCCCCACCCTACTAGGGAGAAGTAGAAACCAGTGTTTTTAGATGAAGATTGAGGACATTAGAACACCCGCACTCCAGGTAGCCCTCGACTTCACCTCCCTTAACTCTGCCCTCTCAGTTCTAAGGCAGTTACTGGACCTAGGTGTAGGTATATTCGAGGTAGGTACCCCACTGATAAAGTCCGAGGGCATTAGGTCGGTATCCTATGTTAGATCCTTAGTTGATCCCAAAACCTTTGTCCTAGCGGATACCAAGACAGTTGACGTAGGTGCTGTAGAGGCTGAGGTAGCTATAGGTGCTGGGGCAGACCTCGTAACAGTTCTAGCGGTAGCTGACGACGTGGTAATTAGCTCAGCCCTAGCTAAAGCTAGGGAGCTCGGTGGTGACGTGGTAGCAGACTTCATAGGCTTCAGGGGCGATGTCGTTGGGAGGGTTAAGGAGCTGAGGAACCTGGGAGTTAAGGCCATCAACCTACACGTAGGTATAGACGTTCAGAGGTCCTTAGGTATTAGAGCTACGTCCCTCGTAGACCTAGTCAGGGAGGTTAAGAAGGAGGTTCCGGAGGTACTAGTCTCAGCTAGTGGAGGTATTAGAGCTCAGGATATTCCCAGACTCCTGGAGATGGGGGTGGACATAGTAGTCGTAGGGGGGGCCATAACCCGGTCCCAGAACCCGAGGGAGGAGGCTCTCGAGTGCCTTAGGAAGCTGAGGGAGTTCTCCAGGTAGCGTCTCCCCGCTAACGGTACTCGATGGTATCTCTGTGTACCTGTAGCTCCGCTAGCGGGGTTGGGCCTCGGTGTGGGTTCACCAGCTTCACCCACACCCCACGGGCCCCCGTCGAGCCCAACACCACGGAGCTCCCACCCGATTCTCTACGTCACCGCAGTGCGGATCATCCGAGGAGACTATAGTGAGTATAGAGGTATCTAAGCGTTACTCTACGATACCAATATTTATAAATACTTAACTTACCGTCAGTTCTGCAACAACCTCCGGGTCCTTCGCGTATATATAGGGTTGCGTACCTATAGCTACGGGTATGTGCATGGCTAAACTGAGTAGGCTAATACTGGTAACAGCTGATCATCACCCACTCCACAAGTACTTTAAGGAGATAGCTGAGGAGTTGAGTAAGAAGTACGGCGTACCCCTGGAGGTTAGGATGGAGGACTACCTATTCCTAATCCAGTACGGGGATACGGATGAGTTCGGGATGGCGTGGGTACCCCAGCTACTAGCTCAACTAGATACTGGGGAGATAGTTAAGGTACTCACTAAGCCCGTACTGGACTCCATGGGTAACATAAGTAAGGAAAACGACCTGAGGGAGTCTACGCGTAACATCGAGAGGGCTATAGGGTCTAGCTAGAGATCATCCTAACTCCGAACCTATTTAGGTAGACTATTTCCTCTAGGGGCTTTCTAGGCCTCGGCTGGGGCTTCTCGGCTGGGTAACCTAGGGCTACTATAGCTACAGGTACGTAGTTCTCGGGAAGCCCTACCAGCTTCTGGATCTCCTCGGTATTTGCTAGGGCCTGAATCCATACAGTCCCCAGACCTAGGGCGTGTGCTGCTAGCATTATGTACATGGTTACACAGGCGCAGTCTACCTGGTAGGATAGCTGTGATGTACTCCTATCGCAGGCTACTACAATACCAACCGGTGCCCTAGCTAGAGGTGCGGCACCAGAGCGTAGGGAGGCTAGTTTACCCCTGACCTCCGGGTCTTTAACCACTACGAATACCCAGGGCTGGCGGTTACCGGCACTGGGGGCGTACCTAGCTAGGTCGAGAACCTTGAGGATTAGGTCGTCCGGTACTGGGTCGGGCTTGAACTGCCTAATACTCCTCCTAGTGAGTAGGAACTCGAGTAGGTCCTCCACCCTACAGCTCAAGGTCTCACCTCTAAGTAATTGCCGGATAGGTATTTATAGCTCTACGGCTCTAGGTCCTTGGATGAAGTAGATGAGTGAGAACCCGTACCTAAGGGAGAGACTGGTCTCGGTAGACGTTAGGAGTAGGAGGATCAGCGAACTACTGCACTCGATGGCCCGGACAGCCTACCAGGGTAGGAAGCTCGGTGAGGTCTACGAGATAATGCTGAGGATGTTCGAGGACCCGAAGGTTACGGTGTTCATGGGCCTAGCGGCCTCGATGTCTGTAGCTGGTATGTGGAAACTCATTAAGTGGCTGATCGACGAGGGCTTCATAGACGTACTGGTCTCTACCGGGGCTAACATCTCGGAGGACATCATCGAGGCTATGGGGTTCAACTACTACATGGGGACCCCCTGCGTTGACGATAGCGAGTTACTGAAGTACAAGGTGGATAGGTTCTACGACGTCTACGTATCCGAGCTGGACTACAGGAAGATGGAGAAACTCATAGCCGAGTTCATAATGGGTCTGGACAGCGGTATATACTCTACAGCCGAGTTCCTATACCTATTCGGTAGGTTCCTAGGTGAGAGGGGTATCGACGCTATAGTGACCTCAGCCTACAGGTACGGGGTACCGGTATTCTCACCAGCCCTAGTCGACTCAGGCTACGGTATAGCAGCTGTACTAGCCGCTAGGGAGGGTAGGAGGCTGATCCTGGACATGGTTAAGGACTTCGACCAGCTCGTTAGGATAGCTGAGCACTCCGAGGAGACGGCGGTGATATACGTAGGTGGAGGGGTACCTAAGGACACTATAAACCTGGTAGCAGTAGCCCAGACACTACTAGCAGAGAGGAGGGGGGTTCACGACTACTACAAGCCGCATAAGTACGCTGTCCAGATAACCACAGACCTACCCCAGTGGGGAGGTCTCTCCGGAGCTACCCTCGAGGAGGCCGTTAGCTGGGGTAAGACCTCGCCAACGGGTCCTAAGGCTACGGTACACGTAGACGCTACTATAGCTCTACCGGTACTGGTACACGCTGTAGCTGAGGAGGTAGTCACCAGGAGACCTAGGAAGAGGCTTGTAAGCCTAATACTCCCGGAGTTGGGTAGGTAGAGCTCTCTTAGGTTTTTACTGTTCGTAGCTACTCACTACCTACGGGTAGGAGGGTGTTCGAGGTAGGGGTTTCTCTAAGGCTTAGGGTAGGTGATACTGAGTACGTAGCTATCAAGGTACACGAGATCCTCAAAGAGATGGGGAGCTCTGAGCTGGATACTGTTTACTTCTCCGAGGTGGTGGGTAATGTAGGTGAGGTATCCGTAGCACTCTACCTCTCGAGGTCTAACGTAGGTGTCCTAGCAGTTGCCGCGAGCTGCGAGGACGAGAGGGGGTGTATAGTTAAGTCCATCAGGGAGGTGGTATCCATAGCTAGAAGCATCGTAAAGGCTCTGGGGAACCTAGTTAGCGTAGCACAGGTAGAGTACGTGGTTAAGACTAGGGTAGGCTCCATCGTACCCCCCAGGGATGTGCTTAGACTACTCAAGTTAAGCGGAGTAGAGGTCTCCGAGGGGAACTCCTACGATGCTGGGTGGTACCGGGTTAGAACACTACGCGGTAAGCTCATCTCCTCGTCAATGAAGAGACTTGACGTAACTATAACCCTAGTCTACGAGAGGGGTGGGGAGTTCCTTGGGGCTCAGCTAGCGGTCTCTAGAATCTCGGAGACGGCTGGGGAGCTATCGGAGTCCGAGCTAGTGGAGTGTCTGAAGGCTACTTCGCAGGTCATAGCCTACATGGTCGCCTAGAGCTATAAAAAGCCGGCCAGCCGGCTCACCAGTAGCGTTACCACGCTGACTAGGGTTATCAGGGCGTTGTCGTCTAGTAGAGGGGGTATCTCAAAGTGCTCTACTATGCTAGCTAGTACAGCTGCTGCAAGCCCTATGTACCCAGCGTAGTAGAGCCCTATAACTGAGGTGACCAACGCCATACCTAGGTTACCGACCCAAGACTTAGTCCTCCTCCTGTAGATCGTGTTCCTTATAACCCCCGTTACGGCGTCCCCGAAGGACATGAAGGCTAGGGGTACTACTGCATAGTATGGGCTACCTAGGAGTAGCCAGAGTACTAGAAGTCCCAGGGCCCAGGCTATGCAGAAGTTAACCTCATACATGTTGTCCCTAACCTGGAACCAGTACATGAGTCTCCCGGTTCTATGGGGTATGTATGTGAGGACTGCTAGACCTAGTGCGAATAGTGTAGGTATTAGTGGAGAGCTGAAGATGTGTGGGACGAGTAGAGCTACCACACCCCCTGCTAGTACGTGGATCACCTTCCTATTGTAGTAGACGGCTACGTTGTGGTCGAGGCCTAGGGACCTCAGAGCGTGGTATATGTACTTAGTAGCTAGGAGTACGAGTAGTACGTAGACGAGGAGGACACCGGCAATTGAAACCTCCCTTAAGGGATCAGCTGGCAGTAGGTAGGGAAGGTACACCTAAACCTCCCTAGAGGTACCTTAACGCAGGAAATATAAGCTACCTTAAGGCGTAAACCTAAAGCGTTGCTGATTGCAGGTCTCGGGGACCTAGGGTTTCGGTCTCGACCCTAACCCCCCATCTTAAGCACTTGGACTACCTTTAGAGCTGCGTAACTATGGGTTAGTACAGCTAGAGCTACTAGAGAGCACCCTAGGGATCCTGGTAAGGCAGGCTCAGCTAGACTTGCGAGGAATACTATGAAGAGCCTAACATCGCGAGAAGCTACTGCGGGGATACGCCCTACTAGAGCTGGGTGAACCCCTAGGTCGTGCTCCCCCCTTAGGTGTACGTAGCTAACTAGAAGGTTCCCAGCTAGAGCTAGTAGAGCTACGGGTAGTACCCAGAACCCTAAGAGCTGAGTTGAGTAGAGAGCTGCTGAAACTACTATAGCTATGTCAGCATACCTATCCAGTACAGCATCTAAGAAAGCTCCACACCTGCTCTGAAGCCCTCTAATTCTCGCCAGCTCCCCGTCAACCCCGTCAACTATGGAGGAGAGCTGGACTAGTACTCCAGCTACCGCCGGTAGCCTAGCTAGGTATAGGTAGGATGAGAGTAGAGCTAGGAGGAAGGAGATTAGCGAAAGCTGGTTAGGGGTTATACCTATGTTCCTCCTAACTATGAGGTACGTAATACGCCTCGATACCCTCCTATTTATGTACCTAGCTACAGGTCCGTCGGTAGGTTTCCCCAGATCTAAACCGACCTCACGCCCCACAGGTCAACCCCTGGCTACACCCTCCAGCTCCCTACAACCTCTAGAGCTAACCTCCTCAAGGACCCCTCAGCTAGCTTGACGTAGTCCTCCCAGGTATCTACGTCTACCCAAGGCTCTCCGGTTAGGTCTACTACAGTTACGTCCCCCGTTCTTGTAGCAACGCACTCGTAGAGCTTAGCAAGCTCGGTAGGCTCACCACACCTACTGAAGTACCCTACCACATCCCCCGAAGCTATGTGAAGCCCCACGTCTACATAGTCCCAGGAGCTCAACCCCTTACTCACCCTCACAACGAGCCCCACTCTATCTACTACAACGAGAGTAGCTTCGGAGGGGTCGACGTAGAGAGGGCTTCTATCGACACCAATAGCTACCGTACCCCCTCTGTAGTTTTTGAGGAACCTCTCAACGGCTCTAGGTAGGTATACGTGGTCAGCCATGGAGACTAGGACCCTCTGGCTCTGGCATCTCTCAAGCCCTCTTACTAGGGAGTAGGCGTTACCCCTAGATACCTCGTCATTCACTACGTACTCCACCTCAACCGGCAGCTCCTTGAGTACCTCGGAGATGGGCTTTAGGAGGTAGCTAGCTGTTACTACCACAAATCTCCTCAGACCTGCAGAAGCTATACTCCTAACGGGGTACTCTACTAGGCTGTAACCGAGTACCTTCGCTAG
>JAJHQJ010000008.1 GCA_020833415.1 Desulfurococcaceae archaeon
GCTACGGAAACCATAGCATAGCCTATGGGTGGCTTAACTATGTACCCGAGGGCCGTGTCTAGCCACCTTAGGAGGGGTGGTAACCAGGTAGCTGGGTGAATAAGGGTAGCTACGAGGGCTAGGGCTATGTAGACGTAGTCTGCGGGGCTTAGAGGAGCCTTAAGAGCCTCGAGGGGGCTTACCACGGGGTTGTGGACTGCGTCTAGCAATACTGTACAGCTCGGCATACCATCGCAGAGGTAGTCGAATATACCGAGGACCAGCTCCCTATACTCAGTGCGGTTGGAGGTCAGTACCTGGTTCAGTAGTACCGAGCCGTCCCCGATTACGAGGACCCTAACCCTACCTAGGGCCTCCTCAGCAGCTACAACACCGGTACCTCTGCGGATGGGTTTCGTAGAGTTTACGTCGACCACCACGGCGGTACCCTCTACGTAGCCTACTGGCCTACCCCCGGAGACCTCTGATGCTAGGTCTAGCACTACCCTGTACACCCTACCACCTAGGGCTATCGTAGCGTTCGGGTGGAGGGATAGGGTCCCACCGGATAGTACACCTACCCTATTACCGACTATGGATATCGATGAGCCGGTAGCTCTGAGTAGGCTGTTCGACCCAGTCCCCTCGTCAGCTACCAGTATAGCCACCTCGGAGCACCCGCTGAGGAGCTTTGACAGCAGGTCCTCAGCTTCAACCACAGGTCTCTCAGGGGAGACTAGGGCGTAGACACACCTCCCAGCTCTAACCCTAGATAGCTCCCCCGGGCTGGTAACTACGTAGGTAGCGTACCTAGACCTAACCAACTCGTAGAGTACCCTAGTCCCGTAGCTCAGGGGGTTTAGGGGTGAGGGACCTAGAGCTACAGCACCCCCCGGAACCCCCTTCTCCACCAGGGCTACCAGCCCTACAGCTACCAGGGCTACTACCACAGCTACCGGTACCAGCCTAACCTCCCTAACTTTCTCCAGCTTCAACCCCGTAGACATAGGCAGCCAGCCTGAGTACGTACAGTGATGCGGATAATAGTGAGAACCCGGCTAGTGCAGATAGTAGTGAGGTAGCCACCATAGCCCTCTCCATGTAGGCTATGGACCATAGTAGGAGCTGTATCGATACAGCTAGGAGCGCTACCCCAACTACTAGGAGAGGGATGAACCCCACCCTAGGTAACCTGATGCTAAGCCTAGGCCTACTCACGGGGCTACACCCAGGGCTCTAAACAAGGACTCGACTAGGGTTACAGCGTAGTAGGCTAGGTTGAGGTACGAGTTGTTCACAGCCCTTAGGAGGGCTGGGAAGTCTGGGTGGAGTAGGGCTATAGGTAGCCCCATACCCCCGTCTACCGATAGCTTAACAGCACTCGCGTAGACCAGGGCCAGTACCGCGAGTACGTATACTACCGTAGCCTTCGAGGGGGTCGGTAGGGTACCGACGCTGACAAGGCCCCTAACCAGGACTAGGGATACGATAGCTGAGGCCATGTAGAGGGCTACCTGTAGGGCCATAGCCGCGGGGTCTAGGGCTAGCTGGGTGTCCTCCAGGGGTGCGAACCTCCGGATTAGGGGTGCTAGGAGTATGTCGAAGAGTATCGTGCGGATAGGTACTAGGAGTACGAGTACCGCTAGGCCTAGGAATGTACCAACTAGGGAGGGCTTAAGGAGGGCGTCGATGTCCTCAGTGCTCTTCAGGAACCTCAGTGAGGCCCTTCTAGAGGGGAGTAGGAGGGGTACGACTATACCCGCGGTGTAGCCTACGTACCTAGCGATAAGTACTAGGAGGACTACGTAGAGGACTGCCACCACGCAGTACGAGGTAGCGGTGTGCGGGGACCCTGGGAAAACCCTAGCTAACCTACCGAGGAGCTCTACTAGGTAGCCACCGAGGGCTAGGGGGATGGCTAGGAGGGCTGTAGCTAGGGCTGCGAAGGTAGCTAAGGCCTTAACTACGTCTACCAGGGTCTCAACGACCGTACGGCCCTCACCGTAGCGGTACCCGGTTACGAGGGTATCGAGGGCTAGGAAGGTGAAGAAACCTGCCAGAGCGATCCACGGGAGGTCCACAGCTGTTGCGTGGGGTAGGATCTCCGGGGCCCTACCCTCCACTAGGGCGCTACCTAGGGATACCAGGTACTGCGGTGGTATACGGGATAGTGTAGCCAGTACGAGGGCTACGGAGTACAGTGCTACGCTCCCGGTAATAGCTGTGAGGACAGCTGCAACACCGGAGGATGCGGTAAGTACGACGGCTATGTCTAGGACTAGGTACCAGGGGCCCTCCGCACCTATCCTCTCGATTATGTAGGGGAGTAGACTGGGTAGGGACCTACACACGTCTACGAAGACTAGGAGGGGTACTGCCCTAGTCAGGGCCACCAGGACCCTTCTAGAGTTTACCAAGGCTCTCAACCACCCTTCTATACGCTGTGCGGGCTAGCCCCACCACAGCCTCATCCCTCACCCCACCGTACCTGTAGAGCTCGTAGGTCTGGGTTAGAGCTGAGAAGCTACCCAGTAGGGGCTCCCCGACTAGCCTAGCAAGTCTAGCTAGGTACTCCCTATGGGTTGTGTGGTCCTCGTACGGGGTATTCGTAGCCCTAGAGATAAGCTCTACAGCCCTCCAGTAGAGCTCAACTACCCCCAGCTCCCCCACTTCGGTAACCTCTGCAGGTGATGTAGTGAGCCTAGTCCGTAACCACCCCAGCCTAGGTAGTCTAGGAACTACCGTACGTAGTACTAGGACTACTGCAGCTGTAGCTACTAGAGCTATAATTAGGTAGCCTAGGGG
The DNA here is from genome assembly GCA_020833415.1 of Desulfurococcaceae archaeon. Lineage (GTDB taxonomy): Archaea > Thermoproteota > Thermoprotei_A > Sulfolobales > NBVN01 > DRZP01. Next base: position 2,785 of record JAJHQJ010000008.1, read on the forward strand.
TAGCCACGGTACTGATAGCGCTGGTAGCTGGAGACCGAGAGTCGGTACCCGGAACTCAGGCCTAGGTAGCGATGGCTCCGGGTTAGCTGAGCCCCCCACTAGCTGAACCCTACTGAGCTGGAGTGGGCTGAGTAGCTCCGTGAGGGCCTTACCCAGCCTACCTAGAAGCTCGGGAGGGACCTCAAAGCCCCTCTCCCTCAGGGCGTCGGCTAGACCTACCAGGAGGGCTACGTACCTCGGTAGGTCTAGGACCCCCGAGGACCTCAGGCGGTCTAAGTACTCCAGAGCTGTAACCAGGTCCTCCCGGTTAACCCCAGCTCCCTCCACGGCCTCAACCAAGGCCCTGAGCCTGGGGTCTCCCAGCTCGACTACTAGGTCGTCTAGGCTCCTGTTCAGGGATCCGGTGAGCTCCCCGGCTACACCCGGGGGTAGAGTCTCCCTATGTATTAGGGATTCGAGTAGCTCCCTGTAGCCCAGCTCAGACCCGGTCAGAGCTCTCAGAGCCTCCAGTAGTCTGGGGTCCTTCAGTACGCTCTCAAGCCACTGCCAGTCGGTTACGTCCGGGAAGCCCGGTGTATGCCTAGGTAGCTCCGCCCGGGCTACCTGGGCTACTAGTAGTACTACTATCAGGGCTAGGACCGGGTACCTCAAGGTCTGGGCACCGGTACCTTCGAGAGTACGCTCTCGATAACCCTCTCACTCGTAACTCCTTGGACCTCGTACTCGGGTTTAAGTATGATCCTGTGGATTAGGGCTAGCTTAGCTACGGCCTTCACGTCGTCAGGTATTACGTAGTTCCTCCCATCTAGGTAGGCCCAGGCCTTAGCTAGCTTCAGCATAGCTATCCCAGCCCTCGGGGACCCTCCGAGTCGTACGGCTGGGTGTACCCTAGTCTCCTCGACTATCGACGCTATGTAGTCCAGTACGGCGTCCTCAACCCTGACCCCGGCTGCCCTCTTAATCTCCTCTAGGACAACCTCCCTAGGGACCACAGGCCTGAGGTTCTCGATGGCCTGCTCTATCTCGTGTACCCTCCTGAGGAGCTCTACGAACCCCCTGTGAGATATGTAGCCCGTTACTATCTTAGCTAGGAACCTATCTACCTGGGCCTCCGGTAGTGGGAACACCCCCTCCATCTCTATGGGGTTCTGGGTAGCCAGGACCATGAAGGGCTCATCCAGCCTCAGCGTCTGCCCCTCTATAGTTACCTGCCTCTCCTGCATAGCCTCGAGTAGAGCCGACTGGGTCCTGGGGGAGGCCCTGTTAATCTCATCTACGAGTAGTATGTTGGTAAATATAGGGCCCTTCCTAAGCCTGAACTCGCCGGTCCTCTGGTCGAAGACGTAGTAGCCTACTATATCCGAGGGGAGTAGGTCCGGGGTCATCTGGACCCTCCTGAAGTCTAGGCTGAGCAATCTAGCTATGGACTTAGCGGTGTAGGTCTTAGCGATCCCGGGGACACCCTCGATAAGTGCGTGGCCACGTGCTAGTAGGCAGGCTACTATGGCCTTAACCTCGAACTCCCTCTCGATTAGGATCCCGCTATCTAGGAGCTCCCTCCTAATATCCTTCATTATCGTAGACACGTACCCTCCCCTCAGGTAGTACGTATAGGATTCTAAGTGAATTAGGAGGCTGTTCCGGCATCGGGTAGTAATGCAAAACCTCTGCCCTAGGTAATCAGCTCTAGGAGTAAATAAATCCACCTACCCCTAGAGTCTATTAACGAAGGTCTACTACCCGTAACTGCATAGCCCCTATACCAGTAGTGAGAGTAGTAGGTAGGATAGTGTGGAGAGAGTTAGGGCTACTGTAACCTGGTATGCAACTACCGCTAGAGTGAACCTCAGGCTCCTACTCTCCTGGTATACCGTAGCTATGGTTGGGATACAGGGTATATAGAACATGAAGAAGACCAAGAGGGATACGGCCTGGGGAGCGGTTAGCCCGAGGGCTTCAACGGCCTCCCTCTCCTCAACAGCTGAGAGCTGGGCTATGGAGGTTACCAGACCCTCCTTAGCTACGGTACCGTAGATTAGAGCGAAACCGACCTTCCACGCACTCTCCTCGGAGACTCCGTAGAGGTACGTTAGTACCCTACCGATACCGGAACCCATTACAGCTGCGTAGGACTCGGAGGGGTCTCCCACGGGTCCGGAGGGTCCTAGGGCTACCGAGGCCCAGCTAAGTAGGGATAGTAGGAATATCAGGACCCCGGCCTTCGCTAGGAAGTGCCTAGTCCTAAGCCAGGAGTTCCACCAGACTACCCTAGGGCTCGGTCTATGGAGTGGGGGTACCTCCATAACCAGCTCCGGGGGTTCCCTAACCCTGAGGGCTCTGCGGACTAGCTTAGCCGTTAGTAGGTAAAGGGCTACCGAGACCGTGTAGAGGAGTAGCATTAGAGCTGCCTGGAGTAGGGGTCTACCGGGTAGTAGGGTCTGGACGAAGTAGGTCATTACCACGAGCCTAGCCTGGCATATGATGAAGGGTACGGCTGCGAGGACTTCCAACCTCTCAACCTCGTCTATAGAGATCCTCGACTGTAGGGCCGCCGGTACGTTACAGCCGAAGCCCACCACGAGTGGGTAGAGAGACCTACCGGAGAGGCCGAATAAGGAGAAGAATCTGTGTAGGGATACGACCATCCTAGGCCCTATACCACTATCCTCGAGGACTGCTATAGCCGCCGATACTACGAGTACTAGGGGTGTGAAGCTGAGAACTGTCCCCAGCCCACCGATAACCCCATCGCATACGAGTGCGGTGAGCCAACCCTCCCCTAGGTAGCTCCTGATGAGCTCCCCGAGGGCTGAGAAGGCCTTGCCTATCAGTCCGCTCAAGCTGTAGGTCTCCAGGACCTCGGCCACCCCCTCAAGTCCCGCGTACCTCAGTACTACGTTAAGTGGGAAGCCCGTGTTTACTGTGAAGGCTACTAGGAAGACCGCGAATAGCGTAAGTAGGGATAGTGGGGGGCCTATCAGTGGGTCTAGGTAGAGCCTATCCAGGACCTCCACCACCCTACCTACTCCGGCCCTAACCCTAACAACGGCCCCCCTAAGGACCTCCGAGGCGTACTCGTAGCGCGCGAAGACAGCTACATCCTCGGGTAGCCTACCGAAGGTCCTCCTAAACTCCTCCCTAAGGGTATCCGCGTACCCCAGGACCTCCGGGTCCCCGACGAGCTCCCGGACCTCGCTATCACCCTCGAGTAGCCTAAGGGAGACCCACCTACGCGGTAGCCCGCGGGTATCGACCCTACTCAGTACCTCCGAGAGCTTAGATATGTAGCTCTCCAAGGGGCCGTAGTCAACCCTAACCCGCGGGCTCTCCACACCCCCCTCAGCTACCCTCACGATAGTACTTAGTAGCTCCCTGATACCCTCCCCGGTGATAGACGATATGGGGACTACCGGGACGCCGAGCCTCCTCGAAAGTGTCTCAACGTCTATGTGGACCCCCGCCTTGTGGACTAGGTCCCACTTCGTAATAGCTACGACCACCCTATCCCCCATCTCGGCTACCTGGATGGGTAGGTACACGGACCTCTCTATAACTAGGGGGTCTACGAGAACCAGTACGACATCGGCCCCACCCGCCATGAGGTACCTCTTAGTCACACGCTCCTCGGGGGAGGTAGGCGTTAGACCGTAGATACCCGGGAGGTCTACGAGGCAGAGTGACCTACCCTCGAAGTCCACCCTAGCAACTCTCTGCTCTACGGTAGTCCCGGGCCAGGTAGCTATCCTAACTACCTCGCCAGTTACGTACGTAAAGAACGTGGACTTACCTGTAGATGGCTGGCCCACTACGGCTACCACCACGTCACATATACCTACGTCGGCCACGGCCCCCAGGATTCGTCTCGGTACGGCTAATAAGTTTTAGACCTATCTAAAGCTCACGTCTACTAATCTCGCCCCGAACCACAGGCTCAGGGCTCTGTGTACCCTACGGTAGAGCTTGAGTAGCCCCTCCTCAGCCCTACCCGGGTCTAGCCCAGGCTCTAAAGCCCTTAGGAAGCCCAGGTCTACTTCTAGTCTAGTGGGGTCCGGATCCCTCGGGTTGTACTGCTCCACCACCCTCCTAAGGGGCTTACCGGAGACTCTGTCGAACAGCTCTACTAGCCTAGCTACTACCTCACTACCTAGTCTACCTACGTCGAGTACCTGTAGGAGTCTCCAGTGACCTACCTTTAGCCTAGTCCACCTACCCCTAGTCTCCTCCCTATTGAAGAGGACCGTTAGGAGGCCCCAGGTGGTGTTTAGGTAGAGTGCAGTGACCTTCTCAAACACCCCACCACCTCTAAGCCTAGCTGAGTAGAATACGTTAGATAGTGTAGGCCTGGTGGAGTACAGTACTACTGCGTGGGCGGTATCCCACCATATCCTATCGGGGAGTAGTAACCTCGATGAGTACCTGGAGTACAGCTCCCCAGCACAGGGGGCCCTGGGTACTGCGTAGGCGTTGGGCTCTACGAGTATGCTAAGCCTAACCCCCTCAGTACCGCCGTACAGCACCGGATACTCCGCAGGTCCCTCAACAACCTTAAAGCAGCTGTGGAACTGGGGGCTACTCACCCCGAGTCTATCTATCAGGTAGGTGAACCTGGTTAGCGGTACCCGTATGACTATATCCCCCACAGCTACCTCCCCCGTCTCGAGGAACCTGAGGTAGTAGTCGACGAGGCGTCCGTCGGCTACGGCGACGAAGGTGTTCCAGTTCTCGACGAACCTCAGGAGCTCCCCCCGCTTAACAACCCTAACTACAGTACCGGGTACCTCAACCCCGTGGAGTAGCCTACCTGCTAGGGCTAAGGCCTCACCGGGTGTTCTAGGCTTCCTCAGTAGGTTTACGAACACAGTCTCCTCGGAGTCCCCGTGTTGGTCTACCCTAGTAGCTACTAGTAGAACCTCGCTGAGGCTAGCCCCCTCGGAGAAGTTGTAGCCTCCGACCGGGTCGCTACTAACTATAACGTACCTCACGTGGAACTTAGAGGCTAGGAGGGCCCTAGCTGGGAACCACGAGATACCTGCTAGTAGGTTACGTGGTAGGACGAAGGCTATGGTCCCCCCGGGTCTTACGTACCTATAGGCTAGGTAGAGGAAGAGTAGGCCGAGACCGGCCTGCCCCACACCGGAGTAGTAGCCGAGACTACGCTCCCCCAGGAGCCTACCTAGGTCAGTGTACCTAGCGGTCTCAGCTGTTAGAAGCTCCCCCACCACCCTAGCCAGCTCCTCGCTAACCCCCTCCCTCAGCTTAGCTAACCTAGCTACCAGGGCCCTCCTAACCTCCTCTGACTCTACGAAGCCTAGGAACCTCCTACTCCTACCTGTAAACCTCCTACCGACCCTACCGGTAGCCCTGGTAAACGGGGGGTTCATGACCACCAGGTCGAAGCCCTCCCCAACATCAGTAGCTAGGGGGCCGAGCACCTCCGGGCGGTCTATGAGTTCTAGGGAGCCGAGCCTAGGTACTCCACCTACGTAGCCTAGCGGTAGGTGGAGGACGTTAACCCTACCGACCGGTCGGGGGCTTAGGAGGGCTAGGTTTAGGGAGGCTACGTGGGCGGCGTACTCCATGGCCTCGAAGCAGTAGAGCGAGCTCTCAACGAGCTCCCGTAGTAGCTTACCAAAGCCGACCACCTCGGCGAGGTGCACCTCCTCGAGAGCTCTGAGTAGGTTGTAGTAGGTGGAGGTGAGTAGGGTACCGGTCCCGCAGGCGAAGTCGGAGACCCTGAGCCTCCTAACCCTCCCGAGGAGGTCCCGGTTACCCCGATGGTAGTCCAGCCCCAGGGCTACCCTAGTAGCTAGGTAGGTTAGTAGGTAGGCTGTGGGTACCTCGGTGTAGTAGGTCGCGTAGCCCTTCCTAGTGGCTAGGTCCCCCATCACCTCCTGGAAGACCCTACCGGGGAGGTCGGCGGGGGCTAGGTCCCCTTCTACAGCTAGTTCCGAGGCTAGCTGCAGGAGTCCGCATACCTCAGTAGATAGCTGAGGGGGTAGGTACCTAAGGACCTTCTCCACCACCTCCGTCTGGGGTCCGTAGCCGACTGAGGAGAGTTTCTCTAAGGCCTTACCAAGTCCCTGGACCACCTCCCCACGCTTCAAGAGCTCCCTAAGGGGTGGTAACCCCGCGGACCTACTGACCCTCTCATACAGTACCGAGAATAGGAGTATGGAGAGGGCTACCCGACCCCAGACTAGGTCTGGATCGAGGGCCTCGGGGGGCCCGGACCCGCGACTACCGCTGAGGAGCTCGTAGACCCTCCTTAGAGCTACCCCACCACGGTCAACCTCCCTAGCTTTAGACGTGAAGGCCCTGACAGCTCTCCTAACCCTAGCTACGTAGTCCTCAACCGGGTTCAGCCTCACCAGCTCCTCGAGGACGTTGAAGATCTCCTCAGCTAGCTTACGCACGTCACTGAGTGTAGTAGACCTACTGAACCCGGGGTAGGCAGGCACTAGTACCTCAGCTGTAAGCATCTCCCCACCTAGGTGGGTTAGTCGTACAAGGACGTCAGCTTGGAGCCCCTCGGTAGGCTTACCAAAGACTACGCGGAGGTTACCGTAGAGGCAGGTAAGTGGCTCACCCGAGCTAGTTGGAGGGTGGCAGATCACCCCGTACTGCCTAAGGTACTCCGCGAGCCTACCTAGAAGGTCTTCCCCCGCTACCACCACCTAAGGGAAACTTTCTGAAGGGTTAATAGCATTTAAACCAAGTCCCTACACCTCGGGAGGTGTCTACCCCCGTAGCTGGTTGTAGCATCCGGGGTTCAGCTCTCACACGTCACCGCCTCATCTCCGCTCCCCCGCATCGCTCCTTGGGTCTGCACCCGCCTTAGGGGCGTTCAGGGCTACCCCGGAGACCCCACATCTTGAGCACCTCTTGAGCTAACCTCAGAGCCTCACAGGGTAGCTCACCAACGTGGCAGCATCAACCCTTATAAACCTAGTGAAAAACCAAAGCAGTTTCACGACGGCTATAACATGGTTATAGCCGTGTTGATAGGGCTTTTATGTACAACCCCTGGAGAAATCTGGGGAGCTGTATGGCGTTGGAGGAGAGGATCTCCAGGACTATATGGAGGTACGCCTCGCAGGAGTGGGTAGAGCTTTCGAGGGTTGACGTAGTTGTAGTAGGGGCTGGCCCCGCGGGTCTAACGGCTGCTAAGTACCTAGCCGATAGGGGGTTCAGGGTCGTAGTACTGGAGAGGAGGCTTAGCTTCGGGGGTGGTATCGGAGGTGGCGGGATGCTACTCCACAAGATCGTCCTAGATAGGTCTGCCCTGAGGATACTCGAGGACTTCCGGGTTAGGTTCGTTGAGGACCCGGAGGAGGGTCTCTACGTAGTAGACAGCTCGGAGCTGATAGCTAAGCTAGCGTCCGGGGCTATAGATGCGGGTGCTAAGGTACTACTCGGGGTCCAGGTCGAGGACGTGATCTACAGGGAGAACCCCCTTAGAATTGAGGGGGTAGTTACCCAGTGGACCGCTGTAGCTATGTCGGGACTCCACGTAGACCCGCTGTTCATAGTGGGTAGGGCCGTAGTGGACTGCACGGGCCACGACGCTGAGGTAGTTAGGGTGGTCTCCAGGAAGATCCCGCAGGCAGGTCTACAGCTTAGGGGTGAGAGCTCAGCGTACGCCGAGGTCTCGGAGAGGGTCGTCGTGGAGAGGACCGGTAGGCTCATACCGGGGCTCTACGTAGCCGGTATGTCCGTAGCATCTGTCTACGGACTACCCCGCATGGGTCCGATATTCAGCGCCATGCTACTATCCGGGAGGAGGGTAGCTGAGGTAGTAGCCGAGGACCTATCACACGGATCTACTAAGGGGTAGAGATCCTCTAGCTCGATAGCAGGACAGCTCGCTGGTGGAAAGTCTTTCCACGTTGGAGTAGCGGTATGACTACGTGGGATAGGAGAAGGATTATCTGAGTACTTAAACTGCGTGAAGGGGCTACCCTACGATACTATACCCTAGATACTCTCCCCTGAGAACAGGTTACACCTAAATATCCGCGGGTAACCACTACGTATAACTTAGCTAGGGTAGCTGATTCTAGGAGCGGTCCTACCGTCTACTTGAGGGGTTCTATTATCGCACCTACAGCCTTTGTTATCAGGACTTGTTCCAACCTGCACAACCCTTGGCTACATTTATTATACCCATCGCCTACCTCTTATAAGGTGATGGGAGGCGATATACAGGGTCTGCGTCTCCGAAGTGTTTAGTGCTGCCCACAGTATACGTACGCACGGAGGTGTTGGTAGGTACCTCCACGGTCACGACTTTAGGGTAAGGGTCTGTGCGTCTAGGTCTGAGCTAGGTGCTGGGAACATAGCTGTGGACCTGAAGCTCCTCGAGGAGGTACTCAGAGAGGTTACCGGGAGGTTGGACCACAGGTACCTAAACGAGGTCCTAGGGGTGGAAGACCTCTCGACGGAGCTCCTAGCTACCTACATACTCAGGGAGCTCAGTACCAGGGTACCCGACGTCTACCTAGTGGAGGTGTGTACTACTGGGGGTAGGTACTGCGTTGAGGTGGAGAGATGAGGGTTTCCGAGGTCTTCGTATCTGTCCAGGGTGAGGGGCCTAGCCTAGGTAGGCCGGCCGTCTTCCTAAGACTGTCGGGCTGTAACCTCAGCTGTACCTGGTGTGACACTAAGTACGCGTGGTACGGGGGTGAGGAGCTCAGCGTAGACGTCGTTGCCGAGAGGGTCCTCGACCTACTCAGGAGGTATAGGGGGGTGAGCCTCCTAGTTGTAACCGGGGGTGAGCCCCTCCTCCAGTCCGAGGAGCTCGCGGAGCTACTAGCTAGACTGAGGAGGGAGATACCCTACCTAGAGGTCGAGGTTGAGACCAACGGTACCGTCGATCCGCGGGCGGTGATCGACTACGTCGATAGGCTTATCGTATCCCCCAAGCTCAGCAACTCGGGGCTCCCGGAGGAGGTTCGGAGGGTCTCGGAGGGGGTTATCGAGGTTATACGGACCCGCAGGGATAGGGTCTACGTAAAGGTAGTCGTTGAGGGACCCGAGGACACTGAGGAGCTGCTCAGACTAGTTAAGGAGCTCGGGGTAGACCGGGACCGCGTATACCTGATGCCGCAGGCATCCACCATTGGGGAGCTTAGACATAAGCTCCCGACAGTAGTTGAGATGGCTATAGAGTACGGGTTTAGGGTATCCGATAGGCTTCAGATAGTCGGTGAGTTTAGGTAGGGGTCGGCCCGGGATTAATATTGTCCGCAACTACCTAACGGGTGGAGGGGTCGTTGCCGGAGCTACCGAGGTACCTACCGCTGGGTGAGGACCTCGAGTACGCGGTGAACGTATCGGTGAGTAGGACCCCCATTACCGTTACTAGGACCCCGGTAGCGGGGGGTATACAGTCCTTGGAGGGTACCACCCTCCCCTTCCTAGTTCTCGGGGTTGTGCTCGGGCTTATACTACTGCTAATCGTACTCTCCAGTCTCTCGTACCTCTACCGCGGTGAGGGCCTCATTACCCCCAGGCGCTACTCACCTAGGTTACGCCAGGTCCTCGGTGAGCTGGTCGAGTACCTGTACCCGGGGGTTAAGGCCGTACTACGTAGGTACTACCTAAGACTTAGGGAGTCCGTAGGCTGCCGCACCTGTACACCGCGTGAGATAGCTAGTAGAGTAGGTAGCTACGCGGACTTCGCTGAGCTGTACGAGGAGGTGGTCTACGGGTCTAAGGAGGTGGACGTAGCTAGGATAAGGTCCGTGGTTGGTGGGGATGATATCTAGGAGCGTAGCCGTATCCCTAGCCCTCCTGTGGCTGGTAGTAGCGTCTAGTGTGGAGCTCTACGTAGTGGGGGCCCCTAAGGGTGATGTACCGTCGCTGTACAACATGGGGCCTGGTGGGATAACCGAGCTGGTGAGCTACGTAACCCTATTCAAGAGGGTTAAGCTGGTGGTAGGGGTTGAGGAGCTTAGGCAGTACGAGCCCAGGACCTCGGTACTACTCGTAGCCGGGCTTGAGAAATCCCTTAGCGATACCGAGATCTCGGAGTTACTTAGGTGGGTCTCGGAGGGCGGTAAGCTGGTTGTAGCTGATGAGTACCTAGTACCGCTACGGCTACTCCAAGTACTTAACGTATCCCTAGGTCCGGCGTCGTACTCCATAGACCTGGGGCGGTGTACTATTGGGGGGAGGGACTTCGACGTCCTCTTCAACGTCTACAGGGAGGTTGTAGGTGGTAGGACCCTCTGCTGGGTGGGCGGAGTCCCCGTAGCCGCTGAGGTGGCCCTGGGTAGGGGTACCGTACTGGTCTTCGGGGACTCCAGTATAGCTATAAACGAGGTACTGAGGTCCAGGTACAGACCCACCCAGCTCGCCTTCCTCCTAGAGGTACTGGATAGGGATACCGTAGCTGTATTCGAGGGGGGTAGGCTGAGGCAGAGGCTCGGCGGCCCGGTAGGCTACGTTACCACGGTCATAGGCTACCTAGCTAAGTTCCTAGCCTACGTAGCCGCACCGGGTACTCCCCACGACTTCCTACGGCTACTGGTAATCTCGGTAGCTGTTACAGCTATAGCAGCCCCCAGACCGAGGTTTGAGGTACCTAGGCGTAGGAGGGGTGGGGTACCCGTAGCTGGCACACCTACTGATAAAATGTTTAGCGAGGCTGTTGCAGCGTGGGTGAGGTGGGTTGAGGATCTCGGGAGAGGAGCTTAAGGTGTTCTCCCAGGCGATATCGAGGGCTGTTGAGGAGGTGGAGAGGAAGGTCGTTGGGAAGAGGAGGGAGGTGGAGCTCATACTAGCCTCCCTACTGTCTAGCGGGCACGTACTACTGGAGGGGGTACCCGGGGTTGCTAAGACCCTGATGGCCAAGACCATAGCCGGGGTACTGGGGCTGGAGTTTAGGAGGGTTCAGGCAACGCCGGATATGCTCCCCTCCGATATAATAGGGGTCGTAGTCTACAACCCCAGGACAGCCGAGTTCACCTTTAGGAAGGGCCCTATATTTACCAACATACTACTCGTAGATGAGATCAACAGGGCCCCACCTAAGACTCAGTCGGCTCTACTCGAGGCTATGCAGGAGAGGCAGGTAACCGTAGAGGGGGTAACCTACAGACTCCCAGAGCCCTTCCTAGTGCTAGCTACGATGAACCCGATCGAGGTGGAGGGTACGTTCCCCCTGTCCGAGGCGCAGGTCGATAGGTTCCTAGCTAAGGTAGTCATAGGCTACCCGACGGTTTCGGAGACCGTGGCTATACTGGATAGGTACTACAGCATAGTGTCGGACCCCGTAACCCCCCAGCTAAGTAGGGAGGAGGTCGTTAAGCTCATCGATCTCGTGAAGAGGGTTTACGTAGACGACAACATCAAGAAGTACATAGCCCTCCTAGTTCAGGCAACCCGGGAGCACCCGATGGTTAAGCTGGGGGCGTCCCCTAGGGGGGCTATAGCGACCTACCTACTGTCCAAGGCAGTAGCCCTGATGAGGGGTAGGGACTACGTAACCCCGGACGACGTTAAGTACGTAGCCCACTCAACACTGTCCCACAGGATCATCCTCAAGAGCGAGGCTAGGATAGCTGGTGTAGGAGTTGAGGAGGTTATAGACGAGGTCCTGGAGAAGGTGGAGGTACCCTGAGGCTAACCCTGCAGGGGTTCTCCGTCTGCGTCATAGCCGTAGCCCTAGCTATCTACGGTATTAGGTATGAGAACGCCCTAGCCCTCTCCATAGCTCTCTCACTAGTACTACTACTCTACTACGACTACGCCCAAGCCTCCTCAGCTGCAGCACGCTACGAAAGCATAGCCGCTAGTAGGAGGGTTAGTAGTAGGGTAGTAAACGAACTCGAGACCGTGGAGGTAGAGGTCTCCGTAGAGAACAGGAGCCGCGAGGACATACCTCTCCTAGAGGTCCGGGATGCGGTACCCAGGTTTCTCTCAGCTGTGGGAAGACCGTCGGCGGCTGTTGTAGTCCCGAGGGGGTCGACTACGTCGTTTACCTACAGGGTCAGGCCCCTACTACCGGGTAGCTACGTCTTCGAGAGGGTGGAGCTGGTCTTCAGCGGACCCCTAGGTATGGTGGTAGACTCTAGGGAGGTTAGGCTGAGGACGTCGGTAGCGGTCCTACCCCTCTACCAGAGTACGGGGGTCTCCCTGAGGAGCTTCGAGAGGTTGTGGGGGCTGGTGGTTAGCGGTAGGTCTACCGGGGGTATGTACGACATAGCTGAGATCAGGGAGTACACCCCCGGCGATGACTACAGGAAGATACTGTGGAAGGCGTTCGCCAGGACCGGTAGGCCCTACGTTAGGGAGGACTACGGCGAGGTCTTCGGTAGGGTACTCCTAGCTACCTACGTAAAGCTCGATGACTGGCTACTCGGTAGCCCCCCGAATACCCTAGCATCCGTAGAGCTCAGGGCCCTGAGGTCCTACCTCCACAGCCTAGTCCGGGCGGGTATCTCGGTAGACCTAGCGGTCTGCTGCGGCCCGTCGCCTAAGGTTGTTAGGGGTGTTAACGAGGACTACTGGAGGTCCCTATTCGAGGTGTTCTCGTATGTAACCCCCTACTGTAGCTGCAGCGCTCAGCTAAACTCCCTAGCTGACGTACCTACGTACCTAGGTAGGGACGCGGGGGAGTACATGGCTGTAGTACTCGTAGTCAGCCCCATAGCCCTATCCTCCGAGAACCCGGCTAGGTTCCTAGACGTACTCAGGGTATTCAACGGTAAGCTTAAGGTACTGGTACCCAGGTTCGACTACGAGCACTTCGTAGACCGGGAGGACCTTAGGAGGCTCTATAGAGCCGTATCAGCACTACTGGAGAGGGCCGGGGGGAGCCTGGAGGTTATGGAGGAGAGCTTTACCCTGGGGGTCGGTGGGTGGACTACGTAGGGCTAGCCCTCTACACCGCAGTACTCACAGCCTCCATACTGGTCTCGTATAGGTTGAACCGCAACCTAGTCTCCCCGTCGCTAGCCGTCCTGACAGTGTACTACGTATCCACCGGTAGCCTGAGCTACGCGGTGCTCTCCGCAGCGACGGTGGTAGCGTACAGCCTACTGAAGCTAGCCCTAGCAGTACCCCTTAGGGGCAGGGTAGTTACGTACGTTAAGGTTAGGTACGCTGGGGTAGCTCTAGCTACGGTACTAGCCTCAGTACCCCTAGCTTACCTAGCTGTAAGAACCTCCTACTCGATACCCGTAGTCGACCCGTGGACAGCTATACTGCTAGTGCTTACCTCAGTCTACGTAGCCCTAGCTACCGTCCTACTACCATCTACCGCGGTACTGTACTCCAGGAGGGTTTGGGGGGCTCTAGACCTCGAGAACATGAGTAGGGTCCTGGAATACCTCGGGGTGGGTGTGGGGCTACTAGCATCTCTAGCTAACGTAGTACTACACGGAACCCTAGGGCTGGTCCTACTACTCCCCTACGTACTCTCCCTAGCTGTATCCAAGAAACTATCCAGCTCCACGGCAGGGCTAAGCCGTATACCGGTAGCCCTAGTAGCTGTAGTAGCAGCCCTGATCACATACTACTACGGGTACGCGTAGCTAGGAGCCCCTCGCCGAAGACGGCCCTAGGAGTCCCCCTCGCCTAGCTCATAGAGTTCATCCGGAACTCTGGCTACAGAAAGCATTATAAGCTTTACCTAACAGCATTAAGAGTTCTTAGACATTAATGAACATGAGTGTTGTAAATGATTGTGAAGATCGAAAATCCCCCTTACGTTCCTAGGTTAAGCCGGTTGAGTAGGTTACCGACCTAAGCTAGCTCCTACCGCACGTCTCGGGGTACTCCTTTATTAAAGCTAGTGCACTGCTAAGGGATATGAGCCCCGATGTTAGTGCTAGTAGAGACGGTACGAACCTATCTACGTAGGCGAACCATAGGGATAGCACTAGAAAGGCTGATGCCATGGCTACCAGTGCCGTAGCTATTAGCCTTACGTACCTCACCCCAGCTCACCCGATCCGCGTACCCCGCTAACAGTACTTGACGGTATCTGCACGTACATGTAACCTGGAAACCGTAGCGCACACGTATTTAAACTCACCCGTTCACTCCGTAACAGCCTCACCCTCTGGGGACTCCTCCCTCTTTAAGCACCTCGGTGAGGGGGGTATGGTGGATACCCTCGGGGGTGCTGCTACCTCTACTACCGGGCGGGTCCAGTTACCTAGGGCTACCCAGGCTATAGCCATCACGCCACCCACTACGTTACTTATAGCCATGGATAACCATATACCCACAGGCCCCATCCCCATGGCTAGAGCGAGTACGTAGCCCAGTGCGATCCTCAGTACCCACAGCCTAGTGAAGGCTATGGCTGACGGGACGTAGGTGTGTCCAGAGCCCCTACCTACTGCGAACCCTACGAAGAACACCGAGAAGAACGGTGCGGTTAGACCGAAGTACTCTATGAACCTAACAGCCTCCTCAAGTACCTCGGCACTGGATGTGAATACCGAGGCTATCGGGTACCTGAAGGTGTAGACCGCGGCGGCCCCGAAGCTCGTTACGATACCTACGAAGAGGGTTGCAGCTAGGGCAGCTCTCCTGGCCTTAGAGTACATCTGCGCCCCTATTAGCTGCCCTACGACTATGGCTACAGCCTGGGAGAGCCCGAACATAGCTGCGTCAGCTATGTCCATCACCGTGAAGCCTATTGAGTAGGCTGTAGCTACGACCCTACCGAAGGTGTTGACTAGCCTCAGCTGGGCCATGAAGGCCAGGGAGTTACTCATCTGTAGAGCCGCTAGGGGTGTGGCGATCCTCAGTGAGCGGAGTATCCACGGCCCATCGGGTCTCACGAGGGTGAGCCTTACCCCGGCGAACCCCCCTATGAATAGCTTCAGAGCTACGGCAGCAACCAGAGCCCTGGATACCACCGTAGCTACGGCGGCTCCCACAACCCCCATCCTCGGGAAGCCGAACCACCCGAATATCATGACCGGGTCTAGGACTATGTTGAGGAGGGCCCCGGCTACGCTTATGTAGGTAGGTGTCCTGGTGTCCCCAATGGCCTGGAGCACTGTTGTGAAGGCAGTACCTAGGTACATGAAGAATATGTCGAGGAGCATTACGTTGGAGTACACCATGACGTCGTTGTAGAGCTCCGGGGGTACCGTAGTTATGTAGGTGAATATGTAGGGCCTCAGGGTGTAGTAGGTTAGGCATATAGCTGAGGCCAGGGCTAGGTTGAAGGTCAGTAGCTTGGAGGCTGTCCTACTGGCCATGTCGTACCTCTCAGCACCTACGTACTGGGAGATCATGGCTAGGTTAGCCGACGAGAGGGCCATGGCTATTGCGTAGAAGAACATAAGGGTGGGCCACACCTGCCTAGGGACTGCTAGGGCCCCCTCGTACAGTCTACTGAGCCACAGCGCGTCGACTAGGTTGTAGGATACGTGGACTAGCTGAGCTACCATCAGGGGCGCCGCCAGCCACAGCACCACCCTCAGGGGGCTCCCACTGACGATCCTCTCCCTATACCTCTCGGCGACCCTTAGACTACCACCCGTCTAGACCACCTCTACGTAGACCACGTACAGTACTCCGCCCTACTACTACCGCACAGAATTAAAACCGCTTCCCCAAGCTCTAGGCGGTGCCCTAGGTGTCTCAGGAGGTTGTCGAGGAGCTTAGGAGGAGGCTTAGGGATGGGGGCTTCAGGGTATCGGTCAGGGGGGAGGGCGGCTGCTGGGTGCTCGCCGCGCAGAGAGGTGATAGGGTATTCCTGGTCAGCCTTAGGCGCGGTAGGTTCAGCGATACCTACATAGCTAAGGTTACGGTACCGGAGAGACTCCCAGTTACAGCTGAGTGGAGTTGCGAGTCTCTGGAGTACACCCCCTACGGGTTCTACGTACTGGAGCCCAACGTGGGTAGGCTCGCGGAGGAGATTGTGGAGAGGTTCGAGAGGTTGGAGAAGCTCCTGAGGAAGTGGTCGGCGGGTGGTTAAGCCGGCCTAGCCGTACTGAGGAGCGTTTCCCCGCCAACGGAACCGCAGGTACACGCAGATATCACCGAGCACCGTTGGCGGGGCTGGGCCTCGGTGCGGGCCCACCGGCTTCACCCACACCCCACGGGCCCCGCCGAGCCCAACACCACGGGGCACTCATCTGATTCCGATTCTCCCTACGTCACCGCAGAGCGGATCATCCGAGAAACCGTAGTGGGTCGTAGGAGCGTTTAAACGTTACTCTACGATACCAATATTCATAAGTACTTAACTTACCGCCGGTTCTGTAACAGCCTCACTACGTGCTCAGCTACGTACCTGTCCACTGCCCTGGCGAACCTCGTCTCCGCGAGTCTCTCCGGGCTACCCAGAGCTACCTCAACTGAGCTATCGTAGGGTAGTACGTATAGGGGTGCGGAGAGCCTATCGGCCAGCCTAACCGCCTCCTCGGGGACCTCCCATGCCATGTTCAGCACCACCCCGGCGACCCTCCTGGCGACTAGCTCGGCTAACCTCGCGGTGGAGTCGAGCGATAGCCTGGAGGGGGTTGTGACTAGGAAGGAGCTGAACCTCCTGATGTAGGTGAGTAGCTCGAGTAGCTCGTCGGACATACCGGGAGGGGTGTCGACCACGAGTACGTCCAGGGGGCCCCACCTGGTAATCGATAGGAGCTCCCTTATAGCTGAGGAGACCCCCTCGCCGCGTAGTGGTGCCGGCCTACCCAGCGTGTAGAACACCGTACTCATAACCCTAACGCCCGATACCTCCGGTGGTACGACACCGTACTCCTCTCTAGGGACTAGGCTACCGGGTCTAATACCGAGTACTACGTGTACCGTGGGGTTGGTTACGTCTAGGTCTAGGAGGCCTACCCTAAGACCCCTCCTACCTAGGGCCAGTGCCGTAGCTACAGATACGAGGGTCTTACCAACACCCCCCTTACTACTCAGGAAGGGTACTACAGCCCTGACCTCCCTGAGTCTCTCACCTATAGCTACGAGCCTAGGGTCCCGGAGTACGCTCAAGGCTCTACACCCACCAGTCTAACACCCCTACCGCTGAGCAGGGCGAAGTCGGCTGAGCCACACCTAGGGCAGCGTACGTACGCGTAGGCAGCCTCCGGGAGGAAGTGTATGGACTCCCTAACCTCGTCTGGTAGGTTAAGGTCCCTAAGTCTCCACCTAAACCCGCAGGACCTGCACTCGAAGGAGGCCTCCTCATCGACTACCTCAAATCTACCTACCTCCACACCGTAGAGGCTAGTTAGCTCCTTCAATGCGAACTCGAAGACCTCCCGGTCAACCGCCTGTAGCTCCCCTAGGGATACTACGACCCTACTAACCCTACTCCAGCCCACCTCCCTCAGGTACTGCGATAGTGTCAGTACAACGGCCTCGGCTAGGGCCCACTCGTGTACCCCGACCACCCAGCCTAGGTAGGCCTAGAGCCTTTAAGCTTAGCCAGTTTTTAGCCCCGGTAGACCTACTATACTACGGTGATGAGCAACTCGACCACTGCTTAGCCCTAGTGCTGAGGCGGTGGCTGCCTGATGTCTTCTCCCTACCCATCGTTTAGGAAGGGTCAGAGGGAGTCCGTAGAGTTCATCAGGTCCAGGCTGGGTGGTCTAGTAGCGTTTAAGGCCCCCACGGGCTACGGTAAGACCCTGGTCGCACTACTCTCCCACCTAGGTAGGGGTAGGGTGCTCTACGCGGTGAGGACTAGGAACGAGATGGCCCCCGTAATCCGCGAGGCTAGGCGTGTCGGGGCCTCATTCACCGTGGTCTTCAGCGGTAGGAGAATGTGCCCGGTACTTAGGGGGGCTGAGGTGGAGGCTGAGGACTTCTGGCTGAACTGCAGGCTCATGAGGCTTAAGGGTATGTGCCCCTACTACGCTAACCTGAGGAGCGCGTCGCCGCAGGAGGTGGAGGAGCTCCTGGCTAGGTCTACCCTAACAGACCCGCATAGGCTAGCCGAGGTTGTAGCTAGGGAGCTATCGGTCTGCCCGTTCTTCAGCCTAGCCGGCCTAGCTAGTAGGGTGGATGTAACCGTCGTAACCTACCCCTACGTATTCGACGACGTAGTCTACTCAACAGCAT
This sequence comes from Desulfurococcaceae archaeon, assembly GCA_020833415.1. Taxonomy (GTDB): domain Archaea; phylum Thermoproteota; class Thermoprotei_A; order Sulfolobales; family NBVN01; genus DRZP01. The sequence goes on from JAJHQJ010000008.1 coordinate 20,827, forward strand.
TCCAGGACGTGGGGCTCGACGAGTTCTACCTAGTCGTAGACGAGGCCCACACTCTCCTAAACCCCCAGTCCGTTATCTCCAGTTCCGTGGACCTGGCCCAGGTCCGGGAGTCCCGTAGGGAGCTCTCGGAGGTGGGGTACGTAGACCTCTCGGAGAGTCTAAGACCTCTAGAGGAGGTCCTGTCGAGGGCTACTAGCGATAGGCTAGCGAGGGTACGTAAGGAGGACGCCGGGATCACCCCGGACGCCGGTCGGGCCCTGGAGGAGGCCCTGTACGAGGTTAGGCTAGCCTCCGTAGAGGCCCTAGCTGAGCTAGGTGTGGAGCACCTCGTCAGGCTTACCTCACCCCTGAGTAAGCTAGTCAAGTTCTACAGCCTAGCTCTCGAGGACTTCACCGGGGTCTACGCCCAAGCTACCTACGACTCAGCCGGGCTGCACGCCCTCCCCACTAGCTACGAGCCGATCAGGAGGAGGCTGAGGCTGGCTAGGGGGGTGCTACTGATGTCGGGGACCCTACCGCCCAAGCCCATCCTAGACAGGGTGGTCTCAGCTGAGAGTACGTACCTAGACGTTGAGGAGACCTACGGTAGGGTCTTCCCTAGGGAGGGGGTCTTCTACGCGGTCTACCCGAAGCTCACCACGAGCTATGCCTACAGGTCGACGAGGATGTTCATGGAGTACGCGAGGCTTGTTAGAGAGGTCTACCACAGGTGTGGGAGGGCTGTACTAGCCGTCTACCCAAGCTACGAGGTTATGAGGGAGGTGGTAATCTACCTCAGCGATGCGGGTAGCATGTACGTGGAGAGCGGTAGGAGTAGGATCTCGGAGGTAGTGGAGGTACTAGCGAAGGAGCCCCACACCCTGGTAAACGCAGTAGCCGGGGGTAAGATTGTTGAGGGGGTTGAGTTCAGGGACCCCGGCGGTAGGTCTGTAGTGGACTCAGTAGTTGTCTGCGGTGTCCCCTATCCCCAGCCGGACGACTACCTAGAGGACTTGAGGATGTCGCTAGAGAGGGAGGTGGGCCCTCTAGCTAGGGTGGTTACTACGGATATGCTAGCAGCTATCAGGACCTCCCAAGCTATTGGGAGGGCTATAAGATCTGAGGCGGATAGAGCTTACGTAGTACTTGCTGATAGGAGGTACCTGAAGAGGGAGCTTAGGGAGCTTATGGGCCTTACCTACGATATGGTCTTCACCGACCTAGAGGAGCTGCTGAGGAGCTTGAGCAGCTTCCTCAACCCTAATACCTGAGAGGATATCGTAGAGGAAGTAGACTAGAAGGAGAGCAGTAACCGCTGCGTAGGGTAGTGAGGCACCGAAGACCATAAACCCCCCGTAGGCCAGTACCTCCAGGGGCTCCCGAGACTCCACCAGCCTCCCCAGCTTCTCTACTGAGCTGGGGTGTACCAGGGCTATGGATAGGGATAGTGCTACTAGTAGTAGGAGGGTCCTCAACACCCCCAACCTACCCCTAACTAGGGCTACCCGGCAGGTAGAGTAGGTAGCCAGTAGAGCTACTAGGTTTACCGCAGCTGCTAGGGCTAGGTAGTGGGGGCTACCCAGGGTGGAGGCCTCGAAGACTAGGTCCAGTGAGGCTACCCCCAGGGCAGTTACAGCTATGGATACCGCAAAGGCAGTCTTGGAGTTACGGAATAGCGATGCGGCAGCTACAGCACCGAATACCACCTCTAGAAAGGCTGAGAGCGGTAGGAGTAGGAAGCTCGCTAGGGCTAGTAGCCCGAGCCCCAGCGCTACGTAGGTTAGGGTACCGGAGTTCAAAGCCCTACCACTTCACCTGAGTTAGTAGTGTACTCACTTCCTCCTACGTGGAGTATGTACCTACAGCTACCGACCCTAGGTCTGGGGCTGAAGCACTCCCCGAACTCTACCCCAACTACATCTAGGAACACGGCATCGTGGTCCCCCATCTCCACCGAGGTCCTGAGCTTACAGAAGATCACGGCTAGAGCACTCCCTAGCCATACGTAGCCATCCCTAATTACGACCCTCACCCTCGGGTTGGACATCTTACCGGGGTCCTTAGCTAGGCTTACGGTACCCAGGTAGTGCAGTACCTCCAGTTCCTCCCACGGTAGAACGCTAACCGTAGCCCTACCAGAGGACCTGAGGATCCTGTAGGTCTCCCTCCTAGGGGCTAGTGAGACCATCAGGATCGGGGGCTCCCTAGATACGGGTGTAACCCAGGAGGCGGCTAAGCAGTCGTAGACCCCGTTAGCGTAGGAGCAGATAGCGTAGGCCGGCCTCGGGTGTAGGAGGTAGACCCAGTCCCTAGTTGGAGACCTCAAACAGCTCTCCAACTTGTCCGACCCCCTCCCCGCCTTAAAGGGGTGAGGACTACCCGAAGCGGGAGGATTTGGAGCCACACCCCCTCTTCCCGAGGGTTTAGCCCCGAGCCGGGCCTCCGGCCCGCTACCCCCACCCCTCTCGGGGCTTGAGGTTATGGATGCTCCAACTATCGTCGCCCGGGGCTCACAGATCTTAAACACGCATCACCGGGGAGTTACCGGGTAAAGAGGATTTATAAGCTTTCCTCTAATCTCTGCCTCAAAGGGTAAGGCTTCCGACCGTAATTTACGTAGCGGTGTACTACAGAGGACAGCAATACGCAACCTTCACATGTACAACCACAGTCTGATCCCCCCTAAGGGTGTCGTTCTACGGGACAACTTACTGCTCTCCGCGACTGCTTAAGGCTGCGTCGGTCGCCTCGGGATAGCTTGGGCAGTCAAAGACTCTCCCATTGCGCAGAAAAATGATCAAGAATACGGCTGGTTGCCGAGGACGAGACTAACCCGGTGCCCGGACCCTAACGGAGTACTATACAGAGATAGAGAGGTAGGGAGTTCGAGCTATTCGCATGATGTGTAGAACTCTCTACGTTCAAACTTAATTAGTATTCCAGTAGACCCTCTGTGGGGTGATCCCAATTACAACCCCCTCAGACGTGCTTAATGCAAGACTCAGTAGGTTCCAGAAACTCCTAAGAAATAGAGGGCTGGATTGTGCTATGATACGCACTCTCTCAGACTTCAAGTACTTCACCGGGACCAAATGGCTCAGGCCCGCTCTGCTAATACCTTCGGATGGGCTGTTTTAGTTCCCATAATCATTTGTATCCCTCGTATTTGTTGATCTATAAGACCTCTTAACGCTGTGAGGTATGCTGACGCTACAGAAACTTTATAAAGTCTTCTGTGTAACTAGGATGCGTGGATGAACTCGATGAGCTAGGTGAGGGGGACTCCTAGGGCCGTCTTCGGCGAGGGGAGTTGGGGATGGGCCACTAGGCGACTAGTGGCAACCACTCCCGTAGTACGGGGGCGGCCCCGGAGGGAGCCGTTGAGAGGCAGGTGGTGGGGAGCTGGAATCGGTGAAGATGAAAGACTATGAACCACCATCTGCTGAGAAACGGTTGAGCGGGACTCGTACATACTGTTCTACGAGATGTTTAAGAGGGCTAATAGAGACGTTGAGGTAGTCGATGTTGGGGACCTGCTTATGGAGATGCTGTCAAGGACGGCTACGAGGTGGAGGCAATAACTAAGGCCGCAGAGGTGTCGAGTAGGGTCCTCGAGAGGGCCCTCGGCGCTGTAAAGGAGGGGGTTTCGGAACTCGATATTGCTGCTGAGGCGTACAGCCTAGCCTTTAAGTTAGGGTCGGAAGAGCCTCACATATACGTTAATGTTGGACCGCATCCTAGGGTTCACGCTGAGCCACTCAGAGACTCAGTAGTTAGAGACGGTGTTCTAGTAACTCTCGTAGTAGGGGCTGACTTCAGAGGTTATTACGCAAACACCTCGGTATCCACGTTCGTAGGGAGCTCGATGCCGGATGAGATTAAAAAAGCCCTTACCTGTGCTATGAAGGTCTACGACGAGGCCGCGGTCTTAACTAAGCCGGGAACTAGGCCAATTCAGGTGATGAGTCGCCTCGACACCATATACTCGGAGTACGGTCTCCTTGACAGGAGGTTAGTCGGTTACCTGCACGGTGTAGGCCTCCAAGTGGAGGAGTTTCCTATAACCACCATAGTACCCTCCCACAGAGCTGCTGAACTAAGGATAGGGATGGTAATCGCCCTAGTACACCCACCTATAATGTTACCGAAATACGGAACCGTCAAGATAGAGGATACGTTCGTTATAGTGGAGGAAGGCCTTAGGAGACTGACATCAGCTAGGGAGCTCGTATTGTAAGAGTATCTGATAAGCAGTCTAAGAGCTCGGACCAGCATCCCACCCTAAAGGGCCGTGTCTTCGGTTAAAGTACTCTAACGGCGAGCTAACTAGAGCACCTGAGTACCGCACCATACTATCAAGTCCGGTAGCGTAAGCCAGAACTACCAGTAGTTCACAGAGGCGGTTATCTACGGTGCTCTGCCGGGTCTCGGGGTTCCGCACTTACGTTGGGCTAAGGACTTACAAGCCTTATGCTGGTATTGCCGTGGTCTCACCTAAGCCCTCTACGGAGATGCGGGATCAGTAGCCACAGACGTGGGGAAGACCCATCTAAGATGGGGATCTCCAACAGCCCAGCTAAAAAGAGTTTTAAGTAATCTAATACCAGCTGAGCTGGCCCCGCTGTGTGGTAGGTGTGGACGTGGACTACGCTAGTGAAATGCTTATAAGCAGAGTTGCGAGTACCGGAAAAAGGGTCTACTGTGCTACCCCTAGTACTGAGTGCCGTAGTTGGTGCTGCAGTACTAATGTTCGCAGTCTACCTAGCTATATCGGTACTCAGGTACCCCCCTGGTAGTGGTAGGGCTCTGGAGATCCACGAGTTCATAAAGGAGGGTGCCAGGGCCTACCTAAGGAGGCAGTACGGGGTTATAGTCTCAATCTCGGTAGCTATAGCAGTAGCCATACTAGTAGCGAGCATAGTAGCAGGAAGACCATCCCCATGGAGGGCACCGCTCCTATTCCTAGCCGGTTCGTTCTCCTCCGTAGCTGCCGGTTACTTTGGTATGCTGGTAGCAACCAGGGCTAACGTTAGGACTGTAAATGCTGTAGTAACTGGGGGTCTCCGGGTGGCCTTCGGGGTGGCCTTTAAGGGAGGCCTGGTGATGGGGCTTACGGTGGCTGGACTAGGTACTTTCGCTGTAGCTGTAGCCCTACTAGCACTCGGATTCTCAGATGAGGTCATTAGGGACTCGATCTACTACGCCTTCGGTGCCTCAGCAGTAGCTCTATTCGCTAGGGTTGGTGGTGGGATATACACTAAGGCTGCTGACGTAGGGGCCGACCTGGTGGGTAAGGTTGAGGTAGGTATACCGGAGGACGACCCAAGGAACCCCGGTGTGATAGCGGATAACGTAGGTGATAACGTAGGTGACGTAGCTGGTATGGGGGCGGATCTCTTCGAGTCCTACGTGGAGGCTATAATATCAACCATGGTGGTAGCCCTAGCCCTAGCTGTAGCTACCCAGGTCAGCTACGCCCTACTACCGCTGGCGGTCTCGGCAGCCGGTCTAGTAGCCTCAGCAGCCTCGGTACTATTCACAATGGTCCTACCCATTAGAGACCCAGCTAAGGCCCTATCGACAGCTAGCCTAGCTTCGGCAGTCCTAATAGCAGTCCTCAGCCTACCGGTCTCTCTCTACCTACTGGGTCCTGAGGCAGGTCTTAGGGCCTGGCTTACGGTGGTCGCCGGGCTGGTCGCGGGGGTCGTTGTGGGGCTTACAAGTGACTACTTCACTAGGAAGGGGCTACCACCGACGGCTAAGGTAGCTGAGATGTCCCAGATGGGGCCTGCACTGACGATCCTATCAGGCATGTCCTACGGCTTCATGAGTGTTGTCATACCATCTGTTGGAATAGCCGTGGCGGCCCTAGTAGCGTACGCCCTCACGGCCCCCCTGGGTGGCTTCTGGTACGGTATCTACGGGGTAGCTCTATCGGCCGTCGGTATGCTCTCCCTAACGGGCTTCGTAGTTGGGGCTGATGCCTACGGCCCTATAACCGATAACGCAGCCGGTATAGCTGAGCAGGCTGGGTTCGGGGAGGATGTCAGGTCTGTGACAGACCTACTGGACTCAGCCGGTAACACCATGAAGTCCATATCTAAGGGCTACGCGATAGGTTCGGCAGCCCTCACAGCACTAGCCCTACTAGCAGCCTACATCAGCGTATTACCTAGGGATAAGGTGGATATGAGTCAGCTCAACCTCCTCAACTCCTACGTAGTTGCCGGGTTCTTCATAGGTATGGCCGTTCCAGCTCTCTTCACCTCCATAGTACTTAGAGCAGTCAGCGACGCAGCCTTCGAACTGATAGCCGAGATAAGGAGGCAGTTCAGGGAGAGACCGGGAATACTGGAGTTCAGGGAGAGGCCCGACTACGGTAGGGCTGTTGACGTAGTTACCAAGTATGCTATAAAGAGGCTCGTAATCCCGGGCCTCATAGCTATTGCAGTACCAGTAGTAGTTGGGGTAACCCTAGGCATCTATGCACTAGCAGGTACCCTAGCGGGAGCCATAGTCTCGGGACTACTCCTAGGCCTCTTCCAGGGTAACGTGGGTAACACCTGGGATAACGCTAAGAAGTACATAGAGGAGGGTCACTTCGGCGGTAAGGGTAGTGAGGCACACAAAGCTGCTGTAATAGGGGATACAGTTGGGGATCCACTGAAGGATGCTGCAGGTCCCTCGCTAAACATACTCATAAAGCTTATGAGTGTAGTTGCGATCTCCATAGCCCCCGTCCTCGCGGCCCTAGCCTAATCCGTTTTCTTCTCTTAAGCTCCTTAGGGAACTATCTAGTGGTGTAGGTTGAGGTACTACCTAGTTAAGGAGTCGTCTGAGATCCCACTAAAGTCCTGGAGAACTAGGTCTAGGTTTGAGAGAGCTCTAGCTAGGGCTCTCGAGAGAGCACTAGCAGGTACCGGGGCTAGCTCTAAGGTTAGGTACTCCCAGGGAGTATTCTACGTAGAGACCGATAGGGATGTATCGGACGCACTTAGCAGGGTCTTCGGTATCCACGACTTCTGCGAGGTAGTCCCCCACGGGTTCAGCTCCCTAGACGATATTGCGAAGAGAGCTGAGGAGCTGTTTAGGGATCTAGTAGCCGGTAGGAGGTTCGCAGTAAGGGTTAAGAGGTCCGGGGACCACAGCTTTACCTCGCTAGACGTAGCGAGGGTCGTGGGGGCTGCGCTACTAAGGTACTCAGCTGGTGTAGACCTCGACAACCCGGAGGTTGAGGTGAGGATCGAGGTTAGGGGAGACTACGCCTACTACGTAACTAGGTGCTGGAGGGGTATGGGAGGACTACCGGTGGGGACCGAAGGTAGAGCCCTGACCTTGTTCTCCGGGGGCTTTGACTCGACCCTAGCCTCGATCCTAGCTGCTAAGAGGGGTGCTGAGGTGGACTTCCTCCACCTCTACATGGGGTCTGCCGAGGCTACGGAGGCCGCTGTAGCGGTAGCTAAGGAAGTAGCCAAGTTCTTCACCCCCTACGAGCCCAGGCTCGTCGTGGTTAACTTCGTACCGGTACTAGCCGAGGTTAGGTCCAAGGTTGAGGGTAGGCTTAGGCAGGTAGTTCTGAGGGTACTGATGCACGAGGTAGCCCAAGCACTCGCTGAGAGGCTGGGGTACGATGCGGTGGTTACAGGTGAGTCTGTCGGTCAGGCGTCCTCGCAGACCCTGAAGAACCTACGTGTAGTTGACTATCTGGTAAGGCCGAGGGCCGCCATACTAAGACCCCTGGCAGCCGCGGATAAGGAGGAGATAGTCTCCAAGGTTAGGGAGCTCGGGCTCTTCGACTACGTGGCCAAGGTTGAGGAGGTGTGCAGAATCTCAGAGGGCCCCGTGGAGACTAGGGCCAGCGTTGAGGAGGTTGAGGAGGCTCTGAGGTATGTGAGTAGGGACGTAGTGGAGGGGGTCGTAGCTAACTACAGGGTCTACGACGTGAGTAGGGTTACGGCGGAGGAGGTGTTGAAGGGGGTTGGGGCTGACGTAGAGGTGGATGAGGTACCGCCTGGGTGGCTACTAGTCGATATCAGGGACTTCCGTAGGTACTCAGAGGACCACCTGCCCGGGGCTATTCACATATCTCAGCTGGGTAGGGTTGATACCCCAGTAGTACTGTACTGTGACTACGGCTCAGCCAGCCTACTGGCAGCTCTAGAGCTTAGGAAGACCGGTGTACAGGCCTACAGCCTTAGGGGAGGAGTCGTAGGCTACAGGAGGAGGGTTGGGGAGGTTAGGTGCGGACCTACCTAGAGATCTCCACTACCTCGCCAATCCGAGGTATGTAGACCTCGTAGGACCCCTCGAGGGACTTAGCCAGAGTGTAGGCAGCTTCGTTCGTGTGTACTACGACTACAGCCTCCAGCTCCTGGAAGGACTTAATAACCCTTAGGAGGCCGCTGAACCCCGTATGACTTGAGAAGTCGAACCACTGGACCCTAGCCCTAACTGGGCCTAGATCCTCGAGAGCCCCCTGCTCTAGTAGCCTCCTACCGGGGGTTGCCGGGGCCTGATAGGATACTAGGAACACGGCGTTCCTAGGGTTATCGTAGAACTTCTTGAGGTAGTAGAGGGCTGGACCACCCTTAAGCATCCCAGCTGATGCAACTACGACCACGCCCTCGGACCTAACTATCTTACGTCTCTGCCCAGCTGACTTAACCTCCTCGAACTCCTCTAGGGCTCTTACCAGTAGCTCGTAGCGGTTAACGTACTCAGGGTAACTTACTAGGATGCTGTTTATGGTCCTAACCATACCGTCGTAGTATACCGTACCACCGCTAAACCTCTCGTAGAGGAGGGTGAGTACCTCCTGAGCCCTCCCCAGGCTGAAGGACGGTACGAGGACGTTCCCCCCGGACTCCACGACCTCCCTAACGGATTCTATGAAGTCCCTCTCAACTTCCTCCCTATCCGGGTGGTCTACGTCAGCATACGTACCCTCGATAATGAGTACGTCGGCCTTGAGTCCGTAGCTATCGTAGCCCCTAACTAGCCTGGTATCTACGGTGTTGACGTCCCCGGTGTACGCTACCCTAAAGTCCCCTAGGTCTAGTAGGTAGGCCTGGCTACCCGGTATGTGGCCTGCGTTGAAGGTCCTCAGGGTCACCCCCTCTACCTCCACCTCCTCCCCTGTCTCGACGTACCTAACGAACTCCACAGCCCTATACCAATCCACCTCATCGAACGGTAGGTAGTACCCGGAGACCTTTATGAAGTCCTTTATCAGTACCTCGGAGAACGCCTTCGTGGGCCTGTTCATAATGAGTACCGGCTGGGCCCTGGAGGTGTAGAGTAGTGGGACGGCCCCCACGTGGTCTAGGTGTGCGTGAGTTACAGCAACTAGGGACAACTCCGACGGCCTTACGTGCTCGGGGAGCTGGGGGGCGTCGCTCTCGGAGAAGTTCACACCGTAGTCTAGGAGTACCGTCCTACCCCCGCTACTGACAGCTATGGCTGTCCTACCTACTTCGAGGCCTCCGCCCAGTACCCTTATCTCTAGCTTGGGCACACCCTATCCTCACCCTTATTAGCTCCTCGGAGTATTAAGCTCAGGTGCTCTAGGTGCTTCCCGTTAACCTCAGGGAGCTGAGGAGGATGCTTAAGAGGTACGGCGTTGAGGTTGAGGAGCTCCAGGGCGTTAAGGGGGTTACCATATCGGCGGAGGACTACGAGATAGTCATCAGGGACCCCCAGGTAGCCATCCTTAACCTAGGTCAGCAGAAGGTCGTACAGATAGTGTGCTCAAGTCTTGAGAGGGTGAGGAGGGAGACTAGGGAGGTCCCTAGGCCGGCCGTAGCCGAGGAGGACGTGGAGTTCGTCGCTGAGCAGACCGGCGTATCTAGGGAGGAGGCCGCCAAGGCCATAGCCGAGGCCGGTGGGGACGTAGCTAGGGCCATAATGATACTGCAGGAGAGGAGGTCCAGAGGTAGCTAGCGGATTGCCCTAGCCCTGGACTTAGACACTAGCCTCTCCCTAAGTGACCTAACTAGGCTATCGACTGTCGGGTGCGTGGAGACTATCAGGGGCATCATCTCCCTATCGGCCAGCCTTATGGCTAGGACGTCCACCACCTTGGGGGAGTGTACCACTACGGCTGCGGGCTTGGTTGGAGCCACCCGGACGGCCACCATGGGGGACCTACCGGTGCTCACCTTAGTGAATACGAGGGCCCTCATACTCGATAGCCCCATAATACTCCAGAACTCATTCCCCCTCAACCCCTCGATCGCCTCGTAGCTATCGAGTACTGTGTACCCGTATATGGGTAGGGCTACGAACCTCGAGTTAACTATGTAGCCCTCGACGGCGGCTACGAGCTCGTCCAGACCCACGGGTCTACTGAACTCCACAACATCTATAACCCCGGTAGCTAGTATCCCCATGCTCTGAGCCAGCCGCTTAGTCACCGGGTAGCCGGACGCCTCGTCGTACTTAATCAGGGACTCTATGAAGGACTTCAGGAACTTCATCCCCGGCCTACGCCTATTCTTCTCGTAGTCGCTCACCACGCTCGAGGCAACCCCCAGGTACTTAGCTAGCTCAACCTGGCTAAGCCCGAAGACGGTCCTCCACTTCTTAATAGCCTGACCCGGGTCGTCGCTGAAGACTACGTCCCCAGCAATCCTCCTCTTAACCTCCTCCACCACATACCTAGATATCAGCTACCCACACCCGGATCGAAGAAACACAGCTGAACTTATAACCTAGCCCACCGCGGGCCGTGGTACGGTGGTGCTGTAGAGGGTATCAGTGCTCGAGTCCTTGGGATCACCGGTCATCTTCGGCGGAGTCATCATCTCCCCGCGTTCCTCCGCGATCCCTGCCTACGGGTACTTATAAACTACTAGACCCTAGCGCAAGACCTCCCCTAGGACCGTAAGCCCTGCTCCTTGGACTGTGGAGGGGTTATCAGGTACTTGCTGAGGGCTACCCTAACGTCCTCCGGTATCTCGTGACTTGATGTTATAGCCGTATCCGTACACACAGCTACGTGGACTACGTCTGCGGATACCCTACCGGTAGCCGTGTTCTCCACCACGCACCTGTACTTAATGTGCTTCCTACCTATCTCCTCGACCCATACGTAGACCCTCAGGGCGTTGTCCATCCTAGCCGGTGACTTGATCTTGGCTGAGACCTCTACGGTAGGTATGAATACCCCGTACTCGTGGATTAACCTGGTGTAGCTGAGCCCGACCTCCCTGAGGAGGGCCATGAAGGCCCTCTCGCACACCCTCATGTAGTTGGTGTAGTGCATGACCTGGAGGTAGTCTGTCTCGGCTAGCTGAACGGTGTACTCCATGGTGAAGGCACCGTCGGGTACCTCGGGGGGTCTGCCCCCGCTACCCACCTCCGGGACCCCACTGCCTTCGTCGATCGACCTGAGAACCTCGTCAGCGGGTACCCCGAGCTCCGTAGCTAGCTTAACTAGGTCCTCCCTAGCTCTAGAGGAGGCCTCCTCCTCCGGTACACCGTTGAATACGTAGTGGTACTTCATTAGGTCGTAGTAGACCGATAGGTTCCTGAGCACGTCCTCCCTATCGACCTTCTCGAGTACTACGCCGGCGTGGACTAGGACTACGTCACCCGGGTTAAGCCCCTCCATAGCTACGAGGGCCTTGATTACCGCCCCCCCAACCTCGACCTCGGCCTCCAGACCGCTTACGCTAACCACCTTACCCAGTACGCCCCAGCACACCCTACGACTCCACGCGATCTACTCCAAAGCAGAAATATACCGTACAGCGGTACCGCCCCTACCTGAGGTAGGGGTTGAGTAGGTACGCAGCTATGGAGGCTATCGAGAGGGCTAGGGCTGTGCTGTTGGCTACGGAGTAGAGGTGCCCCCTAAGCTTTAGGAGGCGCACCCTCCTGTAGCTACCGCCGTCCCTTACGTAGATCCCGCCGCTCAGTAGGTCTAGCGCTAGGTGGGTTAGGAAGCTAACCCCGGATGCTACTAGGGTAGCTAAGGTCAGCTCTAAGTCGTACAGGTAGAGGGAGCTCAGGGCTAGGGCTACGGCGAATGAGATTGCCGAGGCGTTGAGCGGTTCGTGGGTTAGGGGGGACCTCCTACCGCCGCTGTGACCTAGGTAATCCAGGAGCCAGTTAATACATAGGGAGGTTACGTAGGCTACCCCGAGGACCTCAGTACCGCCCCTACGCAAAGCTAACCCGGAGATCCACGCAGCGGTAGCCGTAGACGTGAGTACGTGTACCAACCTCCTCAATATACTTTCACAGAACTCTCCAGGTATCTGAGTTTATAAGATTACATACGTAGAGAGCGAGTCCCGGAACTCACCTTCAGCTAACCTAGGTAACAGTTGTACCCCCACCTTAGAGCCCGTAGCTCGGGGCCGGCCGGTCAGGTAGTTGAAAGTAACCAGGTACCTAGGGCCTGGTAGACCCCGAGAACTACCATAGCTACACCCGCCGCACCCTCCACGATGGCTGCACCCCGGGCCACCCTCTCCACTACGCTGAGCAGCCTCCTGGAGGCTATGGAGAGCACTAGGTACGGGGAGATGAATGAAAGTATGTACACTGCTAGTAGGGTAGTAGTTACGTAACCCTCGGATGCTGTGTAGAGTAGTACGTAGTAGCCTGAGCTACAGGGGACAGCACTCAGGGAGGCCAGTAGCCCCAGCCCCAGGGTTAGCACACCGCCGAGCCCGGCCAGGGGGTTAGCACCCAGTACCGGGACCTCTCTACACGCCCTACCACCCACTAGACAGCCGATCGCCCCCCTCGAGTGGAGTACCATGTAGACCCCGAGGGCTATCATCAGTACCCAGCTGAGGTGCCTCAGGTATGCCATAGCCCTCGAGAGCCCGAGTACTACAGCTAGGTAGCCCAGGCCTAGGCCAGCTACGAATACTAGTAACCTCCGGGTGGAGGCTCCGAGCTCGGAGGCCGTGTACGATAGGAGTAGGGCTGTGTAGAGGTAGAGTACGCAGGGACTGAGGGAGGACGCCAGGCCCAGGGCTACGGCCGACGCTAGTAGCCCTAAGGTGTTGGGCCGGCTCCTAGGCGTCGGTACGCAGGTTGGGGTGTAGCTACAGCCTAGGGTAGACCTCCAGAAGGTGTCGTTCCTATAGGTACCTACAGATACCACTACGGGTCTACCACCGCATACCACTAGGACTACCGGGACCTCCTTAAGGTACTCCTCACCTACGTAACCCGAGAGTACCCTGATCAGCTCCCCGAAGAGGTCCCTATCCACGGTTACATCTACGTAAGCTAGCTCAGCTATAGCTAGGCCGCTGAGGTACCTCTCCATCTCAGCACAGTCGAGGCACCCCCTAATCCCGAAGAAGTAGACCGTGTAGCTCCCCACAGTCCTAGCTAAGGTGTTGACGTAGTCCTCCAACCCCTCGGCACAGCCTACGACCACCCCCCTGTAGAGTACGGGAACACCTGAGGAGCTGTAGAGCTGTGTAGCGGATGTAGCTAGGAGTAGGAGTACTGCCAGGGTGTAGAGTACCACTGGTCTCTCATGCCTCATCTACTACGCCTCACCAGGGAGTAGGCTATTAAGGCTACACCGGCTAGTACTAGAGCTAGGGCAACCAGGACCCGGGGCTCTAGCTGGAGCCCACTAGGCTGGGGCTTAACCTCGGTCGTAGCCGTAGGTGGGTGTAGGGGTGAGGTAGTTAGGGGGGTTCCGGTAGCTGTTGCAGCCGTAGGTAGCCGCACATAGCTGGATACCAGCTTAGCCTGCTCATCGTACGTTAGGGCTACCTCGTAGACCCTATCCCTACCTAGCATCACGGGCACCCTCTCGCTAGGTACCTGACCGGCTAGACTCCTCCAGAAGTCCGTGTCGGTTACGGCACCGACCACCACGGCAGCTACGTACTTACCTCTAACTACCACCAGGGTTAGGGGTATGTAACCGATTACGTCACTCGGAGCCCCCTTAGATGCTAGGTAGCTACTTAGGGATCTGAGAGCATTATTACATCCCTCATCCAGGTCTATCTTGCAGAAGTAGCTGTTGTCGGGGAAGTTCCTGGAGAAGAAGTCGCTTAGGGCTCTGCAGTAGGGGCACCACGTAGCTCCGTATAGGTATAGGAGGAAATCGCTAGAACCTAGCGCCACGTGGGGGTAGGTGGCTACAGCTAGAACAGCTATCACTATGTAGAGGTGTAGCCTACCCGTACCCCTCCCCCGATGTAGTAACAAAAAGTATATTAAAGCTTGTGCGGTACCCCGCGGTCGTTACCTACTTAGGAAGTACCTGAAGGCCCTTATGTTTACGTCGACCCAGTCCTTGGGCACCGTCTCCCTTATTACCTCCTCAACACCCTCCGGAGGTACTAGGGAGGTCTGCCTCACTAGGTGCCCCAGGGCGACCATGTTAGCGACCCTAGGTGTACCGAACTCCCTCTCAGCTATGTCGGTGTACGGCTCTAGGAACACCCTCCACTTCCTCTGGGGTACGCTCGTAACGTTGGACCTATCTAGGAACACCACGGCACCGTCCTTAATTAGGTGGCTGTAGGCGTCGAGCTGTAGCTGGTGCATTACTATAGCTATATCGGCACCCATGACCTTTATGAAGTCCGCCTCCTCCTCCCTATCGGCTATGACTAGGTCTACCCTCGAGTCCCCTCCCCTAGTCTCCGCAGCGTAGATCTCGCTACCCAGTATGTAGAGGTTCGTGTACTTAGCTACAGCCCTCCCGAGTATGTGGCCTAGTAGCAGTATCCCCTGCCCTCCCCTACCCGCTATGAGTACCTCGATCCTCAACCCGCACCACCCCTAGCCCTCGAGGTGTACTCCTGCAGTACCTCTATAAAGCCTGGCTCATCCCTATCTACGAACTCCCCTATTACGAAGCCCCTCTCCCAGCTGTAGTCACTCTCCTCCACCGAGGGTCTGGTCTTCACCACAACCCTCTTCCTAAGCTCGCTGTAGAGGTCTACTGGGCTCCTGAACCCTATGTGCCTACCGAAGAGCTCCGGACACGTCGAGAGTACCTCGACGAAGGCCAGGCCCCTCTTGCCGAGCGCCTTGTAGATCATCTGCTCGAGTAGTGGTGTGTGGGTTACCGAGCCGCGGGCGACGTAGTTAGCCCCCAGGGCTGCGGCCAGCTTAACTATGTTGATCTCCCTCTCCGGGTTACCGTAGGGTGTTGTAGTTGTGTAGAGGCCCCTGGGGGTCGTAGGTGCCTGCTGACCCCCGGTCATGCCGTAGATCATGTTGTTAGCCATTATCACCACGAGGTCGGCGTTCCTCCTGATCGCGTGTAGTATGTGGTTACCGCCTATCGCAGCTATATCCCCATCCCCTCCAACCACTATCATCTTCATCTCCGGCTTCACTATCTTAACCCCCAGCGCGAATGGTATGGCCCTACCGTGGATTACGTGGGCTGAGTCGAAGTAGGGGTACAGCGTCATCCTAGCCGAGCACCCTATACCCCCGGCAAAGCCCACGTTCTCCCTCCTCAGGCTACCCTCCCTAATCCTCCTGTCCAAGGCCCTCAGTATGCAGCCCAGCAGTATCCCGAGCCCGCAGCCCGGGCACCACATCGTCGGTAGCCTATCGGTCCTCAGGTACCTGTCTAGTGGGTGGGCTACAGCCACTGCTTCACCACCTCAACAACCTCCCTGGGTTGGGGTAGGTCTAGGTCTATTATGGGTACGCTGACCACCTCGCTACCCCTTAGAACTCCGCGCAACTCCCTGTAGTAGAGCCCGACGTTGTTCTCGACTACGAACACCTTCCCAACCCCGTTGAGCAGCCTCCTAATACCCTCCTCGTAGACGGGGAACAGGGTCCTCAACCTGATCGAGCAGGCCCTGTAGCCCTCGCTCCTCAGGATCTTAGCGGCCACCAGAGTCGATAGGGATGTCGAGCCGTAGGATACTAGAGCCACGTCGCAACCGTCTAGGTAGGCCGCGCCGTAGTCGAAGAGCTCCGGAGCGCTCTCAACGATCTTCCTGTAGAGCCTCCACATAAGCCTACGCTGGACATCCGACCTGGGGGCGTAGTACCCCCTCTCGTCGTGGGTTAGGGACTCGACCAACACGTTGTATCCCTCGCCGAAGCAGGCCATCGGTGGGACGAGACCCTCACCAGGGTCGTAGGGTCTGTACTTCTCCGGGGGTACCGAGGGCTTGGCCCTCTCAACTACCTCAACCTCACCCGGCTCCCTAACGACTACCCTACCGTAGGTGTGGGCTATGGTGGCGTCGGACAGCAGTACCACCGGAGTTCTGAGCTTCTCAGATACGTTGAAGGCCCTGACGGTTAGGTCGAAGGCCTCCTGAGGTGTTGCCGGAGCTAGTACGGGTACTACCAACCCACCGTGGAAGCCGTAGGTAGCCTGGAGGACGTCGTACTGACCGGACCTCGTTGGGACACCGGTCGAGGGGCCGGTCCTCATTACGTAGACTACGACCACCGGGGTCTCGGTTATCACAGCCAGGCTCAGGGCCTCGACCATGAGTGAGAAGCCCGGCCCGCTGGTAGCCGTCATAGACTTAGCGCAGGCCCACGAAGCCCCTATGGCGGCGTTTATGGAGGCTATCTCATCCTCGAACTGGACTACGTAGCCACCCCTCTTCGGTAGCTCCCTAGCTAGGAACTCGAAGATATCCGAGGTAGGTGTTATGGGGTAGCCGGCGTAGAACCTAAGACCGGCAGCTATAGAGCCCAGGGCTATAGCCGTGTTACCGGTTACGTAGTCTACCCTCACCCCCCACCCACCTCTATGAAGATAGCGAAGTCGGGGCAGCTGTACTCACACATCCTACAGCCGATGCACTTCTCCGGCCTCACCGGGACCGCGAACCTGTATCCACGGCTATTCCTCTCACTACCCTTATCCAGGACCTTAGTAGGGCAGACAAACACGCAGAGACCGCACTCCTTACACCTCTCCTTAACTACGTTGATGAAGTACTTACCAGTGGGGACCCTTAGGACCGCGGTTGCGGAGCCCATCGCCGATACCTTGGTTCCGGAAATATAGTTAGGGGTAGCAATTAAAAAGTGGCTCTACTTATACTTAAAGGCACTTAAATTGGGCTCCGTAGGTGTTAGGTAGGAAAGCCCCGCTCTCTAGAACTTTAACTCCGTTTATATCCAAGCTCCAGTAACTGTAGTTGGGGCCTGGGGTGTCGGTTAGGGAGCTACTGGAGCTCCACGGTAGACCACCTAGGGAGGTGTACTTCGACCTAGAGAACTCCGGGTACGTACCTCCTGAGGTTGTTAACGAGATGCTACCCTACTTCAACTCCGTAGGCTACGGCCACCCGTCTATAACCCACAAACCCGGCTGGGAGGCCTACGAGGCTATCTACAGGACTAAGGAGCTCCTCAGGCAGGTCCTCGGGGCTGGGGGTATTGAGGAGTTTGCGTTCACCCACAGCGGTACCGAGGCTAACAACCTAGCCGTACTCGGGCTGGCCCTAGCTAGGAGGGGTACTCGAGGGAAGATAGTTGTATCAGCTATAGAGCATCTGAGCGTTATCCACCCAGCTGAGGCTGCGGAGTCCCTCCTCGGCTTTAAGGTAGTTAGGGTTCCCGTAGATAGCGAGGGCTTCGTACTACCCGAGGTACTCCAGGAGTTTGTGGATAGGAGTACGGTACTGGTCAGCATACAGTTCGTAAACCACGAGATAGGTACCGTACAGAACATCGAGGAGCTCTCGAAGGTGGTTAAGGAGGTCAACCCGGAGGTGGTCTTCCACACGGACGCCGCCGACGCCTTCGGTAGGCTTAGGATCGACCTAGGTAGGCTTAGGAACGTGGATATGCTTACCCTAAGTAGCCACAAGATCCACGGACCTAGGGGCGTGGGGGTTCTCTACGTTAGGGAGGGTATTAGGCTGGAGCCTATCCTAAGGGGTCAGCTAAGTGCGGAGAGGCTGTGGCCCGGGGTCGAGAACGTACCCCTCATAGTTGGGTTCAGGAAAGCTGTGGAGCTAGCCTTCTCGGACTTCGAGGGCAACGTATCTAGGATGAGGTCCCTGAGGGATAGGCTGGTGGACGGCATACTCAGTAGGGTCCCGGATGTACTGGTGAACGGACCTAGGGACCCAGCTAGGAGGGCTCCGGATAACGCTAACCTCAGCTTTCTATACGTAGAGGGGGAGGCCCTAACCGTGGAGTTGAGTATGAGGGGCGTCTACGTATCTAGCGGCAGCGCCTGCACATCCAGGATCCTAGAGCCTAGCCACGTACTCCTAGCTATAGGTAGGAAGCACGAGGAGGCCCACGGGAGTATACTCTTCAAGACCTCGAGGTACCACACCGAGGAGGATATAGACTACGCTGTAGAGACCGTAACCGGGGCCGCCGAGAGGCTTAGGAAGCTCAGCCCCCTTAGGAGGGACCGCTAACCAGTACATTAACTCAGTTAAAGTCTTATTTAGTCGCTCCGAGTAGTAGTACTGGGTGGGGGCGTGAGTACGCGGATACCACTACCATACACAGCTAAGGTCCTGGAGCTATTCAGGAACCCGAAGAACGCCGGACCCATGGAGGATGCGGACGTGGTCGAGACCGCGGGTAGCCCTGCATGTGGGGATATGATAAGGCTCTACCTAAAGGTATCGAGGAGGAGTGGGGAGGACGTGGTGGAGAGGGCCACCTTCGAGAGCTACGGCTGTGCGGCTAACATAGCCGCAGCAAGTATACTGACGGAGATGGTCACCGGTAAGAGCCTTAGGGAGGCCTGGGCCATCTCCTGGAAGGACATAGCCGACGAGCTGGGGGGTTTACCCCCGATAAAGTACCACTGCAGTATACTGGCCGTCGGAGCCCTTAAGAGGGCTATAAGGTCCTACTACGCTAAGCTAGGTCGCGAGCCCGACTGGCTCCCCAAGGACCTCACTATAGAGGAGAGGCAGACCCTGGAGGAGGAGAGGATGCTGGAGAGGCTCTACTCGGGGTACTCCATAAGGATAACCATACCTAGAGGTGGGGGTGGTGAGGGTACTAGACCTTAGGCCCCGCTCAACGTCCTGCACCGACAACCCCATGGTCAGGTTCCTCAACGTGGTTAACAGAGGGGAGGACGAGGAGGTGGTAGTCATAGCTAATAGGGAGGACCTACCGGTCGGCGTACTCAGGATGATAGCCTCGAGAAGCGGCTACGAGGTTACCGAGGTTAGGGTTGAGGAGGGGGTTGTCCAGGCAAGGCTTAGGAGGGTTAAGCGGTAAGGACCTCCAAGCCCCGACCACAATCGCTGGGTCACTACATCTATAGCTATCGTACTAACACATAGACTTTAGGGGAGTAATCAGGCTTGGAGACCCTATTGCTGAGATCCGGCAATCGACGGTCTAGTAGAACCGTACTACGGAGCTCCTCTCGTGTGGGTAGCCGTGCAGATGCTAATAGGTTCTTCCGACCCGATTAAACGTATAGCATGTAGTACTCGGTCTTCTCTATCCTTCCGGTAACGGGGTCT
>JAJHQJ010000009.1 GCA_020833415.1 Desulfurococcaceae archaeon
TATTTAGGAGTGAGACCGATACCGAGGTAGTCCCCCACCTCCTCGAGGAGCTACTGAGCAGGGGGTACACGACCCTCGACGCCCTGAGGGAGCTGGCCAGGACCCTGAGGGGGGCCTACGCCCTAGCTATAGTAGTCTCGGGTGAGCCCGATAGGATATACTTCATTAGGAACGTATCGCCCCTAGTCATAGGCTTACTGGAGGGCGCCGTCTTCCTAGCGAGCGACATACCGGCCTTCCTCAGGTACACGAAGAGGGTCGTGGTCCTGGAGGACGGGGACTTCGGCTACGTATCGCCGAGCGGGGTGTACGTAGAGAACATCGTGAAGGGGGTCGTGGACTGGAGGGGGAGGCTGAGGGTGGTCGACTGGACCCCGGATATGGTTGCTAAGGGTGGGTACCCCCACTTCATGCTTAAGGAGATCCACGAGCAGCCCACAGCCCTGGGGAACACCCTGGCGAGCATACCACCGGAGGTAGGTGAGGCGGTTAAGACTGTAGCTAGGGCCAGCCGGGTGTTCCTAGCGGCCTGCGGTACCTCCTACCACGCAGCCCTGGTGGGCGAGTACCTCCTAAACACCCTCTGCGGGCTGAGCGCTACGGCGTTCGTAGCGTCTGAGTACCTGAGGTACAGGAAGGTGTTTAGGGAGGGGGACGTCCTTATAGCCATAAGCCAGTCCGGGGAGACCATCGATACTCTGATGGCGGTTAGGGAGGCTAGGAAGCGCGGGGCTAGGGTGATCGCGGTAGCCAACGTACTCTACAGCGCCATCCCTAGGGAGTCCGACGTGGCTATCTACACCAGGGCCGGGCCGGAGATAGCCGTCGCGGCCACCAAGACCTTCACAGCCCAGCTGGTAGCCCTACTCTACCTAGCTACCGAGGTCGCGAGGGTACTGGGGTCCGAGGACCCCGGCTACCTAGACCTACTACGTAGGGAGATGACCTCGCTACCGGAGCTAGCTGGGGAGGTGATACACGTACACGAGGCGCGTATCAGGAGGCTGGCGGATAGGATGAGGGGTAAGGTCAGCGCGTACTACCTGGGGAGGGGTATAGGGGTCCCGGTATCCATGGAGGGGGCCCTGAAGCTTAAGGAGGTTGCGTACATCCACGCGGAGGCCTACCCGGCGGGTGAGAGTAAGCACGGACCCATAGCCCTGGTTGAGGAGGACTTCCCGGTACTCTTCGCAGTATTCGACGACGAGTTCAGGGACCTCCTCCTGGGTAACGTGGAGGAGATGAGGGCTAGGAGGGCCTTTGCCGTAGGTCTCGTACCTAGGGGCTACCAGGACGTAGCTAGGAGGTTCGACTTCGCCTTGGAGATGCCTAGGCTAACACCGTACACAGCCGCGGTGCTCTACTCGATACCGTACCAGCTCCTAGCCTACTACACCTCCGTAGCTAAGGGCCTAGACCCGGACAGACCTAGGAACCTAGCTAAGACGGTAACCGTGGAGTAGGTGGGGTGGGTATGCGCAGGATCCCCGTGGTGGTGCTAGCTGGAGGGGTTGGTGAGAGGATTAGGGTGCTCACGGGGGGTAGGCCGAAGGCCCTCCTCGGTCTAGCCGGTAGGTACCTAGTGGAGTACGTACTGGATAACGTAGCTGAGCTAGGCCTTACCGAGGTCTACGTAGTAGTCAGTAACCCGAGGGACTTCGAGGACGTAGCCGTTAAGTACGGTAGGAGGCTGAGGCTGGAGCTGGTCCAGCAGGGTAAGCCGGGGGTTGAGGGTGCTGTGGAGTCCGCTAGGGGTGTAGTGGGAGGGGACTTCCTACTAGTCTACGGCGACGTGGTAGCACCGGTGGACATGTACAGGGAGCTCCTAGACCTAGCGGCCGCCGGTGAGTACGGTGTGGTCCTAGTCCCCGAGGAGGAGCTGGAGCAGTACACCGTAGCTAGACTGAGGGACCCGACTACCGTAGAGGAGTTCTCCGCAACCGTCGAACCCGGTGCGGTAGGCTACTACGCCGTCGGTGGGGCCTACCTACTACCGGGGGAGTTCCTAGAGTACATCGGGGCGTACGGGAGCCTTACCGATGCATTGAACGCTGTTAACAGGAGGTTCAGGCTGAGGCCATGTATATGGGGTGGTTGGTGGGTAGATGTAGAGTACCCGTGGGACCTACTCAGGGCTACCCTCTACGTCCTAGATAGGCTGGATAGGGCTGTGATAAGCAGTAGCGCTAGGGTAGCCCACACAGCTACCGTAGAGGGGGTTGTTATCATAGATGAGGACGCTGAGGTAGACCACTACGCGGTGATTAAGGGGCCTGCGTACATAGGTAGGAACTGCTACATCGGGAGCTACACACTTGTGAGGAACTACGTATCGCTTGAGGGGGACAACGTCGTAGGGTCCTACGCGGAGGTCGTGTGGAGCTCCATCCAGAGGGGTGCGACCATCGGTAGCAGGTCCTACATAGGCTTCTCAGTAGTAGGTGAGGGTAGTACCGTGGAGCCCGGCGTCGTAACCCTAAACGTAGTACCCGAGAGGGTGAAGGTCTCCAGACCCGTGAGGGTAGAGAGAAGGGGTAGGGAGTACGTAAAGCTCGGCGCTGTAGTCGGTAGGGGGGCTAGGGTGAGGGCCTACACGGTACTTAAACCGTGTGAGGTTGTTGAGTGAAAGAGTTAAGACATGGGGTTACCAGAGGCTTACTTCTTCGTGATCTCTGCTAGGAAGCTCTCCAGCGTGGTCCTGAATAGCCTGACCTCCTCCTCGCTGTGTACTAGGGACGGTAGTAGGTGTACGAGTCTCTCACTTACGTACAGCACTCCGCGGAGCCTTGCGTAGAGGTTGAGTACGTGCTCGATGCCCCTACTCCACCTAAGCTCGTGTACCTCCCTAGCGTTCCTAGGCCTAACCCTGGTGAAGTGTACGCCGCTCATAGTACCCGCACCCGTGGTCCAGCACGGTAGACCCACCTCCTGGCACAGCCTATCCACGTCCCTCCTGAAGGCCTCCCACAGGGAGTTGGCCTTCTCGTAGAGCTCCCTGTGCTTAGCTAGGTACTCGACCACGGCCCTACCGGCCACCATGTTGACCGGGTTGCCCACGAAGGTCCCCCCGTGGAAGGACCTGGCCCTCGGGTCCGGGTACTTCAGGTGGTCCAGCAGCTCCATAACCTCAGCCCTACCTCCGAACGCCCCGGCCCCCGCGAAGCCCCCTCCAACTACCTTACCCAGTACTACGAGGTCTGCCCTAACCCCGAAGTACTCCTGACCACCACCGGGGGCTAGTCTGAAGCCTGTTATAACCTCGTCGAAGACTAGTAGAGAGCCGTAGGCGTAGGTGAGGTCCCTGAGATCCTTCAGGTAGTTACCTACGGGGCCTATGCAGCCCCCGGCACCCAGTACCGGCTCTACGAAGATAGCCGCCACCGGGTACCTCTTCAGAACTCTCTCAGCAGCCTCCACGTCGTTGAAGGGTACGGTTAGGGTGTACACCAGGTACTCCTCTGGGAGCCCAGCTGACTCAGGACCTGTAAACGGTGGTGAGACAGCTACGTGTAGGGCGTCGTAGCCCCCGTGCCACCCTCCCTCAACCTTAACTACGTACTTCCTCCTAGTGTAGGCCCTCGCGAGCCTTAGGGCGTACATGTTCGCCTCGGTACCGCTGTTGGTGAACCTAACCATCTCGAGACCGGGTACTACCTTTGATAGTAGCTCAGCGTACTCAACTGCGTAGGGGTTCTCGTAGCCTAGGTGCGTACCCCTACCGACTACCTCAGCTACGGCCTCGAGGACGAACCTCGGGGAGTGTCCGAGTACGTGGGTTCCGTGGCCCATCCAGTAGTCTACGTACTCGTTCCCATCTACGTCCCAGACCCTAGTAACGCTGGCCCTCTCTATGAAGACTGGGTAGGGTCTGAAGTACCTTATAGCGTAGGTAACCCCAGCCGGCATTACCTTAGACGCTCTCTCGTAGAGCTCCCTACTCCTCCTAGTCCTCTCTAGGTAGCCCCTCTCGAGCTGCTTGTAGAGCTCCTCGAGTTTCCTCTCCACGTCTGCGTAGGACATGGGGGTCACACGGAGAACTTTACCTTAAACGGGAGTAGGTCTGTCATTAGGTGTAGTCCTGGTGTCAGGTACGGTACCCTCTCGGCTACGTTTAGAACTACGGTAACCGTACCGAGGTCTCCGGGGGTACCGGTACTCCTCCACCTAACGCTGTACTCCCTACCCTCAACCTCCACCTCCTCGTACTCCGGGGCGCCTACGTAGGCGTGGAACTCGACCCTAATGACCTCCCTATCCCCTACGTACCCAGCTCCGTAGCCCGAGATACCCCTGTTCCTACCCCTCTCAACCCTAATCCCGGCCGACTCCACGGTCTCCTCAGCCGGTACAACGCCCTGCCACTCAACTACCTTAGTTAGGTTGAGGTCCCCGGCTAGGGCTACCAGGTAGACGGACTCTGCGTAGCCTACGTGACCGGTTATCTCACCCCTAGTCAGCCTCTCCTCAACGAGCTTCGGGTCCTCGCCAACCCCTATCTTCTTCCTAAACGGCTCCCTCCTCCTAGCTGCGTCGAGGCTCCTCACAGCCCTCACCCTGGTGACCCTAGGTACTGAGGCTGCTATTACAGCTACGAGGGTATCTAGGAGGTAGCCGGGGTTGATACCCGTACCTATCACCACCGAGCCGTAGGCCCTAGCCAGCTCGTCGAGTCTCTTAGCTAGTACCGGGTACCTGTAGTACGGGTAGGACAGGGTCTCGCAGGTAGATACCACGTGGACACCCATCCTAACAACCGAGGCTATCTGGTCGAACACCCTATCCAGGTAGGACCCCGTAGCGTGTACAACTACATCAGCATCACCGAGCTCGTAGACGTCGTTGGAGACCTGGACACCTATAGGTCCAACACCCAGAAGCTCACCTACGTCCTTACCCAGGATCCTCTCATCTATATCGACGGCCGCGACGATTTCGTAGCCGCGGTCGAGGGCTAGCTTAGTCGCGAGCCTACCTATAGCCCCGAAGCCGTATATACCTATCCTCAAGTACGTCACCGAGAAGCTGTAGCCGGTAAGGTATAAATACCTAAGGTAAGTACCTACCGCAACCCCTTAGTATGAAGGGACCTAGCTAGAATGGCTGAGGGCGGGGGTACGGTGCTCGTAGCCACACACTACATGTACAGGGAGCTGAGGGATGTAGTAAACTACGTGGTTAAGATAATTTCAGGGGGTGAGGCCGGTCGCTAAACTAGGTAGGGTCCCGTGAGGGTCGAACTCCCCGTGGCCCTGGAAAACCTCGGACATGTTTGTTAGCTGGTTTTTATCTCATCTTCGTAGTTCCTCAGCATCTCATCTTTAACTCTGTGTACTAGTTCCTCCCCAGCTAGCCCCGGCAGCTTGCCGAGGACCCACATGAGCTTAACTGTAGCTGCTTCCTTACTCATGTCGTAGGCTGGTATGACCCCGCTATCTAGGAGTCTCCTACCGACTTCGTAGACCTCGAGGTTCACCCCTCCGTATGTTGATTGCGAGGTCACTACTACCGGTACCCTACTAGATATTTTTGAGAGCTTCGCTATCAGCTCCTCGGGGAGCCCTCCCAGCCCGAATGACTCGACTACTATGCCCCTCACCCCGGCTGATAGGAGGGCTTCTATGAGGTCTGCTCTAATCCCTGGGAATGCCTTTAGGACAGCTATGGACCTATCGAATGATGCCTCCAGCTTCAGCTCCCCCTCCACACGCCTCGATGGTCTGTGCTCTACAGCCACTTCCTCACCGCTTACGCGGGCTATGTAGGGATAGTTAACCGATGTGAAGGCATCTACGCTTGCGGTACTCACCTTACTAGCTCTAACTCCCAGGATAACCTTACCGTAGAACACTATGTAGACCCCTGAGAGCCCGAGCTTCGGTGCTTCCCTAGAGAAGACTAGGGAGTCCCACAGGTTCTTAGGTACGTCCGTACCGCTCTCCTCTAGGGTCTTCATGGACCCGGTGAGGGTTACAGGTTTTCTAAGCCCCCTAAGTGAGAAGGCTAGTGCCGCTGCCGTATACGCCATTGTGTCAGTACCGTGTAGTACTAGGAAGGAGTCGTAGTCCCGGTACTTCTCGTAGATTGTGGTAGCTATCTTAACCCAGTCCTCTGGGCGCATTAGGGAGCTGTCGACCATCATCAGGTTGAGGATGTCTACCTCGATACCTGCCGGGAGCTTACCCCTCAAAGCCTTCTCAAGTATCTCAGCAGCACCCATCCCCGGTGCCACACCCCTACTAGTTGCGACGCTAGCTATGGTGCCCCCAACACCTACTATGAGGACCCTCACCCTATCCGTACCTCACCACCGTAGCGGGGTCTACGTACCTACTCCTAAGTACCTCTAAAGCCTCCTCATAGCTAGCTAGCACCTCCTCCGCGGATGCTAGGGCTACCTTAGCCATAGTGTCAGCATCATCCCTAGTGGCGTAGGGTATGCCGGCTTGGGCCATGTAGTCCTCCCCTACAGCCATGGACACCACCACCCCCGTCCCCGGTACCAGACCTGCTGAGCCAACCACCTCAGCCAGCTCCTCACTCATGAAGAACACCCCTCCGAGGTCCTCGCAGACGACTCTAGCTAGCTCCGCGGTAGCTACCACCTTATCCCGGGACTTAGTTGATCTCCCCAATGCTTCAGCCAGCCCAGCTATTCTAGTAGCTAGCTCCACCCTAACCTTCTCGAGGGATCTGGAGAACCTCGGGAAGGCTGTGTCTACCTCTAAGTAGCCTATGCCGAGTCTTGTGAGGGCCCTTGAGACAGCTCTAGCAACTGCTGTGTTATCGTAGTCCTTACTGTACCTTAGGAGGATCGTCGAGCCCCTCACCCTACTAGCTAGGGACGGTATGAATGCCTTGCTCTCGAGGACTACTGTAGGTACCGCTACAGCCCCGAGCGACTCCATAACGCTTCGCTTAGGCCCTAGCGGTACGTTGCCCTCTAGGTCCTCAACAGGCCCCACACCGCTACCTGAGCCGTTGACTGTTATAAGTACCGAGAGTGCCCCGCCGGGGAGGTCCGTGCTGAGCCCCCCAATAACGTCGGCCTCTCCCTCCAGCCGGCTGACTACGAAGCCCTTAACCCTCCTAGACACAGTATCTAGAGCCGCTACAGATAGCGCGTACTCCACTGCTGCGGGTACCTCATCGCACCCACCCCCACGTACCCTACCGAACAGCTTGAGGACTGCGAGGTGAGGTAGTGAGGAGTCCAAGCCTTCGAGGCCCCTCAAAATCTCGGACTCGAACTTGTTGAGTCCTCTACTAGGGGTCGCGCAGCCTATCCCCCCATCAGCTGTCTCGACGCAGAGGCGCCTCGGGTGGCTTACCCAGACCTTCCTAACAGATGTGTCGAAGTCGTAGAATCTGCGTACTAGTGCTAGTGCTGATGAGAACCCTAGGGAGTCGTCCTGTACGAAGCCGCTGTGACTGTGTGTATGTCCTACACCTACGTGGCCAGCTACCAGAACACTACGCGAGGCTATTCCCCAGCTCTGTTTAGGGCTTAAGTAAAAAGGTTTGGGGGTTGAGGCCCCTACCTAGACTTGAACTTCTGCTCATCGAAGTCCTTGAGGACTAGCTTGCTTATTACTAGGCAGCCCAGCGGGTCGCCCGTCACGTTCAGCATGGTGTTCGGCATGTCTATTAGTGTGTAGACACCGGCTATCCAGCCAACCGGCTCCATAGGTAGCCCCAGGGTCGACATAGTCATCGCAGCTATCACTATCCCACCACCAGGTACGCCAGCACATGCGGCTGAGCCTAGGAGACCCATGATCAGGGCCATGAACGTCCCCACACCCCCGAGTGGCACATTGTACATCTGGGATACCCACACAGCGTATATGGGCATCTCAGCAGCTACTGCCTGCATGTTGATTGTTGCCGCTATAGGCAGTACTATGCTGGCTACGTCTGCCGGTACTCCCAGCTCCCTAGTTACCCTCATAGTGACCGGTAGGGTCGCGCTGCTACTGCAGGTAGTGAAGGCTGTTAACATAGCTGGATATATCTTCCTCCAGAACCGGATCGGGCTGAGCCTCAGGATCGCTGCCAGCACTATCGGGTGGTAGATGAAGAGTACTATGGCGTAGCTGATCCACTGTGTGACTATCATGGCCCCAACAGCTGTTAGCCCCATAGCCCCGACGGTAGCTGTTAGGTTAGCCATTAAGGCGAACACACCTATCGGCGCGTACCAGAGTATTAAGTCAATTATCTTGTAGATTACCGCTAGGATCGCTGCCAGCAGCTTCGAGAGGAACTCCTTGGTATCTGGTGAGAAGGTGCCTATCATAGCTATCGCGAAGCCTGTTAGGAGGGCCATCACGATTATCTGGAGGGCGTTAAGCTCTAGGAACGGCTGGACGGGGTTCCTAGGTATGAGCCCTAGTAGGACGTCTACAGCTGAGGCAGGCTCCGGAGCTGTCCAGCCCTCAGGTGGCTTTAGCTGTAGGCCCACACCTGGGCGGAGTACCGTGGCCATCGTGTAGCCTGTAGCTGCTGATAGTATACCCATAATCGCCCAGTAGGTGAAGAACCCACTGAATATCTTACCGAGCCTAGTGTAGGTCCTGACAGTAGTCACAGCCCACGCTATCGATACGAATATTAGGGGACCTACAACGAACTTCAGTAGGTAGATGAATATATCGCCAAGGAACTTGATGCCGGTAACTGGCTGGCCAATACCTAACCCAGCGACAATACCGATCAGGGTAGCTAAGAGCATTAGCAGTGGTCTCCTCCCAGGCCTTAGAGCTAACTCGAAGGCCTCAGCTCCCCCAGAACCTCCGCTAGAGGAGCTCACGTAACTCACCACATAATAACCGCAGAGGTAACCTTAAAAAAGCACATGGTCCGCATGTTTATGGGTTTAGGAAGTCGCTTCTATCTGGGCCCGCGCCGCCCTACGAGCCGGTTACCTCCCCCGAGGTGATTCGGGTCGTTGAGGGCCTAGTACTCCCCGAGGTGGTTACTGGCGATCTTGTCTCTAGGTTTGTTCGGGGGGCTGTCCGCCTAGGTACCTGGATATTCCACACCCTAGTAGAGACGACCCTGGGGATGGTGTACGCCATAGTTAGGAGGGTGGATGCCCAGCTAAGACTACGCGGTAGGAGCCTGGGAGGAGGGGCGAGGCCCTACTCTCAGTAGCAATACTAGCGGTATCCATAGTTACAGCTCAAGCGGGTCTCGTGGCCCTAGTAGCAGCTGGGTACGGGACGATGGCGTGGGTGTTCTTCGTAGTCTACTTCGTACCCTAATCACGGTCGGACTCATCAGGTTGGCCAGGCCTAACTGGATGAGGGAGTTCTGGGCTAGAGCCTAGACCCCCCTTTCCCTCACGGTTCCCCGCTCTCTAACGAACTCACTACCGGGCTTATTTAGGCTTAGGCCTACGTAGTACCCAGGGGTGAGGGCTTGGGCTCGTCGCGTAGGGCTGTCCTAGTGTTCCTCCTCCTAGGTCTGGTCTCGCTGTTCGCCGACATGGTCTACGAGGGCGGTAGGTCCATTAGTGGGGCCTACCTAGCTGAGGTCGGGGCCCCGGCTGTAGCAGCAGCCATGATAGGTGTTGGTGAGTTCCTGGGCCTCGTCTTCAGGCTCGTATCGGGCTACGTTGCGACGGTATTTCACTCCTCAACGGTACTCTGGGGCTCGACGCTACTGGGCTACCTACTGACCTCGGTCAGTATCCCGGCTATAGCTATCGCACCTACCTGGCACACCGTCGTAGCTCTCTACATAGCCGATAGGCTTGGTAAGGGGTTGAGGGCCCCCGCGAGGGATGTTATACTGGCCGAGGTCTCCGAGGGTATAGGTGTTGGTAAGGGGTTCGGGGTCCACGAGCTCCTAGACCAGCTGGGGGCCTTCGCCGGGCCGGTATTGGTTAGCGTACTCCTAGCCCTCTACGGGTATAGGGTGGCCTACCTCACCCTCCTAATCCCGGGTGCCGTAGCCGTACTGTTGGTAGCCACAGCGTGGCGGCTCTACCCAATCCTCAGGTCGACCTCCAGGGGTGGTGCTAGTTCTAGGACCCTCGTCTTCAGGGGGTACGGCCGCTCCTTCTGGCTCTACGTCGCGGCTACCAGTGCCCTAGCCCTAGGGTTCATGCACTGGTCCATAGCATCCTACTACCTCAAGGTCCGGGGTGCTGTAGGTGATGTAGAGATAGGCCTGATCTACGCGGTAGCTATGCTCGTCGACGCGCTCGTAGCTATACCCCTGGGGGCCCTCTTCGATAGGGTGGGCCTGAGGGCACTACTCCCAGTCCCAGCCCTAGTACCCGCGTTCGTAGTACTGGTGGCCTACGCACCGCGCGAGCTGCTGTACCTCTCGGCGGTACCCTGGGGTATCGTCATGTGCTCGGAGGAGAGCATCATGAGGGCCTCAATAGCTGTACTCGTAGAGCCCCCCAGGAGGCCCCTAGCGTACGGAGTCTTCGGACTGGTCTTCGGGTTAGCCTGGGCTATCGGGGGCTACGTATACACATCACTACTGGCGGAACCCCTCTACATGCTACTCTACGCGGTAGCCGCATCGGCGACCTCCCTCTACCTCTACGCACACCTAGCTAGGCACAGCCAGGGGGGACCGCGGGCTAGCTAGGGGTCTACGTAGTCCCGGGGCTTGCTAGACTACTGAAAGGATTCAGGAGGACGCGGGGGTAGGGTCCCACTTCTAGGCTAGTTAGTCGTAGCCGAAGGCCCTGCCCTTCAGGATGAGGAGGTCGAGCAGGTGGTTCTACCCCATGCTTCTGAGGTGGCTTACCTCTATTACAGCCCTGAAGACCTCTAGTGGGGAGCCGAAGGCCTCGTAGAACGCGTCCGAGTAGTACCTCGAGAAGGTATCTAGGAGCCTTGTGAGGGCCTCGGCAACGGCCCCGGAGATCGGGGTGTCCAGGGGTGCTGGCTCGTAGTAGTCGACCCCCTTCAGTAGGGCTGTTGCGAAGTACCAAACGGTCTTAGCTATCTTCCTCCCCTTAACGGGGGATAGGGATGCCCCGGTGGAGGAGAAGGATGTGTGCAGTAGGTAGATACCCACGATCCTCTGGGGGAGCTTGGGGGTGTTCAGTAGGTCCAGGTCAACAACCCCGTAGCCGTGCCTGGTCACCTCGGATGAACCGACCCTAGCACCGTAGAGCTCCCCCACCCTGGGATCGAAGACGAGGACCCTGGTACCACCGTAGACCTCGAGGCCCCGGTCCCCGGGTCTTACGACGGTGTTCTCGGTGGACAGTACGTAGTAGCCGTGGGCTAGTGCTATAGCAGCTACACTACTCTTACCCGTATGGGGGTACCCGAGGAGTAGTACAGCCCTCTCTCCATCGCTAATAGCTACGGAGTCCGTGAGTAGTACGAGGCCCCTCCTAGCAAGGCCCCTAGCGGTAACCTGGAGTAGGAAGAAGACGGGGGACTCGTTTACGTAGGCCTCCGGTAGCCCCCCTCTTACCCTGTAGTAGTCCGGCTCGGCGGGGCTATCAGTAAACACCGCCGACTCGACTGCGAAGCCCTCACCTGGAAGCCACTCCACAACAGCTTGAGGGGTTTCAGAACAGCCTACCGGTCTAGCCGGGGGGAGGTACCTCCTGGAGAAGGTCGATGAGAGGGCTAGGAGGAGGCTATCCGGATCTCCGTACACGACTTTAACGAGGGCTCCGCAGAGGTCTAAGCATAGCTCTGAGCTAGGCATGTGCGTAGCCCCCCACTAGAGCTCCGGGGGGATAAAAGTACCTGCGGCCCTCGGGGGTGTGTTACGCTAGTATGGTACTCCCCTAGAGTTATTAACCTACGCTTTAAGGATACTCGGGTAGCTGTATGAAGCTCTATGAGTACGAGAGTAAGGAGATAGCACTACGCTACGGTATCCCAGTCCCCCGTGGACGTGTTGCATCTAGCCCCGACGAGGCTCAGCAGGTTGCTGGGGAGTTAGGTGCTGTAGTACTGAAGGCTCAGGTACTCGTTGGTGGTAGGGGGCTTGCTGGTGGTGTGAGGATTGCCGAGAGTCCGGAGGAGGCCTACGCTATCGCTAGGGATCTCCTATCTAGCAGTATTCGGGGTGAGAGGGTGGAGAGACTCCTCGTTGAGGAGAGGGTGTGTATAGGTAGGGAGCTCTACCTCTCCCTAACATTGGATAGGGCTGCCCGCAGGCTGGTCTACCTCATCTCTGAGATGGGTGGTGTTGAGATAGAGGAGCTGGCTAGGAGGTACCCGGAGAAGATCCACAGGGTATACGTTGACCCGGTAGTTGGGTATACGGACTACATGGCTAGGGAGGCTCTTAGAGTACTTAACCTCCC
The DNA here is from genome assembly GCA_020833415.1 of Desulfurococcaceae archaeon. Classification (GTDB taxonomy): domain Archaea; phylum Thermoproteota; class Thermoprotei_A; order Sulfolobales; family NBVN01; genus DRZP01. The sequence continues at coordinate 12,296 of JAJHQJ010000009.1, forward strand.
GTGGAGCCTCCTACCGGAGGTTGCCAAGATCATGGGAGCTATGTTCAGGATCGCGATGGACTACGACGCCGAGCTTGTAGAGTTCAACCCACTAGCACTAACGTGTGATGGAAGGCTCGTCGCTTTAGATGCGAAGGTCATTGTCGACGATAACGCGCTGTTTAGGCGTCCAGAGCTTCAGAGACTCTACGGGAGGGATATGAGTGATTATGAGAGGAGGGCTAGGGAGCTTGGCTTTAGCTACGTTGAGCTTGACGGGGATATAGGGGTTATATGCAATGGTGCCGGCCTTACGATGGCTACAATGGACTCCATACTCTACTTCGGTGGTAGACCAGCTAACTTCCTCGACCTCGGGGGTGGGGCGTCTAGTGAGAGGGTTAGGGAGGCTGCTAAGCTCATGCTTACCCACCCTAGGGTTAGGGTACTACTAGTCAACATATTCGGAGGTATAACGAGGTGTGATGAGGTTGCTAGGGGGATTGTAGAGGCTACCAAGGAGGTGGGGGTCTCGAAACCTATCGTTGTTAGAATGCTCGGTACTAATGAGGAGGAGGGTAGGAGGATACTCACTGAGTACGGGATGCAGGCGTTTAGTGAGATGGATGAGGCTGTAAGGAGAGCTATTGAGATAGCTAGGCAGATCTCCTCAGCTGGGTAGGGGTGGTGCTCTGTGGGTATACTCGTAAACTCCTTAACGAGGGTCGTAGTCCAGGGGATAACAGGTAGGGAGGGTAGCTTCCACACTAAGCTAATGCTCGAGTACGGGACGAGGATAGTTGCCGGTACATCACCCGGTAAGGGAGGTACCTACGTACACGGAGTACCGGTGTATAACAGTATCTACGAGGCTGTAGGGGAGCAGGGACCTGTAGATGCCTCGGTGGTGTTCGTCCCGGCGAGGTTCGCCCCGGATGCTATATACGAGGCTATCGACCACGGGTTGAGGGTTATCGTAGTGATAACTGAGGGTATACCGCTACACGATGAGGTTAGGTTCGTTAACTACGCAAGGAGTAGGGGGGTGGCCCTAGTAGGCCCTAACTGCCCTGGAGTTATAACTGTTGGTGAGGCTAAGCTAGGTATTATGCCTAGCCACGTATTCAGGAGAGGCTACGTAGGGGTCGTATCTAGGAGCGGGACGCTAACCTATGAGATCGTTAGGGAGCTTACTAAGAGAGGCTACGGAGTGTCAACAGCTGTTGGTATAGGGGGAGACCCGGTAACGGGGCTAGACTTCGTAGACGTGTACAGCATGTTCCTTCAGGACCCGGAGACGAGGGCTGTTGTACTGATAGGTGAGATAGGTGGGGATGCTGAGGAGAGGTTCGCAAGCTACTACAGTAAGCTAGCCCAGAGGAAGCCCGTAGTCGCCTACGTAGCTGGGAGGACGGCCCCGCCGGGGAAGAGGATGGGTCACGCGGGAGCAATAATATCGATGGGTCTAGGAGATTACTCATCGAAGAGGAAGGCCCTGGAGGGTGCGGGTATTCCAGTAGCTGAGACACCATCTCAGGTACCTCTACTACTAGAGAAGGTCCTCGAAAGGTAACCTCCAAGTACTTGAGGAGGCCGGGTGAGACCCTTAAAAGGGGGAGGTAGGATATTACGAGGTTGTCGGTAGGTTTAAATAGGTGTAGATAGCTGTGACCACCTGGTAAACCCATTTTCTTATTTCTTAGATGATCTGCTCTGCAATGACTCGGAAGCCCGGGTGGAAGCCCCGTGGCGTTGGGCTCTACCGGGGCCCGGGGGTGTGGGTGAGGCTGGGAACCAACACCAAGACCTAACTCCACTAACGGAAGCGCATGTACGCACGGATACTGTCGAGTACTGTTAGTGGGAAAGCACTACAGCTTAATAACCCTCCTTAGTACCGCCTCACCCCTGTAGTCGGGTAGTAGTATAGGTGCTCTCCTGGACTCAGGTACTCCTAGAAGCTTCAGCTCCTCGGTAAAGCTCTCGAGGTGTTTAAGCGATACCCTGGGTTTAGGTAATCTCTTCACCAGTCTAGATACTTCGATACCAGCCCTCCTACCGAATACGAAGATATCCGCAGTAGAATTTCCTACAAGTCTGTTCTTCCCGTGAATACCTCCGGTAACCTCACCGGCTGCTAGGAGGCCGCCGAGGGGCTCGCCTGAGGGTCTTAGTACGTGGGTCCACTCATCGATTAGTACCCCACCGTTCTGGTAGTGTAGGGTTGGGTACGTAAGTATAGGCTCTACAGTTATGTCTATACCGTGCCTTAGGAACATCCTGTAGAGTGCTGGGAGTTCCCTCCTAATCGTACCAGAACCCTTCAACATATCTATTACCGGGGTATCCAGCCACACACCACAGGTACCCGTTGGGGTTATAATGCCCCTACCCTCGGTACACTCCCTTATAATGGCCGAGGCCACTACGTCTCTGGGTTCGAGCTCGTATACGAACCTCTGCCCCTTAGTGTTTACGAGCTGACCACCAATACTCCTAGTCTTCTCAGGTATGAGCTCGCCGAGTATTGCCTCAGGCCAGGCAACTCCCGTTGGGTGGTACTGGAGCGTGTCTAGGTCTACTAAGCCTGCACCGACCCTGTAGGCTAGTACTAGGCCATCACCTGTAGCACCGTAGTGGTTAGTTGTGGGGAAGCCGGCTATGTGTAGCCTACCGATACCACCCGTAGCTAGTACGGTAACCTTACTACGTACAACTCTGTACTCCCCGGTATCGAGGTTTAGGAGTACTGCACCACTTACGGCACCGGTCTCGGGGTCGGTAAGTAGTTCTATAGCTGAGTGGAACTCCAGTACCGGGATCCCGAGGGCTCTTACCTCATCCTTCAGTACCCTCATAACCTCGAGACCTGTGTAGTCACCGCAGCAGTGTAGTCTAGGTCTCGACGCGCCACCACCTGAGAGTCTCTCCAGGTCTTCACCAACACGGCTCCACCTAACGCCGAGCCCCTCAAGCCACTTTATCACTAGGGGAGCCTCCTCGGCGAGGACCCTCACGAGCCTGGGGTTATTCGTGAAGTGAGCCCCTGCGAGGGTGTCTAGGTAGTGTATTACGGGGCTATCGTCAGGTCCTGTAGCTGCCTGGGTACCGCTCTGGTACTTTACGGTATTGCTATCCCCGAGTCTGAGCTTCGTTGCTATTAGAATACCTGTAGGGTCTACACCCTCCTCAACAGCCCACCAGGCAGCAGCTAGTCCAGCACCGCCCGAGCCCACGATCAGTACATCTACATCGTAGTCTACGTGGTCTAGGTCTACCTCACCGGGTCTAACAAGGGGCCAGGACTCCAGTAGGTCAGCTATCGTAGAGTACATCACCATTCCCTTACACGGCCCGACCCCGAGGGCCCTCTTTAGCTCAGGCTTGTAGTCCGGGTGCCAGGCCCTTACTATACTCTCCCTCTCGTCGAGGGTCAGGCGCCGAGGTGGGGGTGCTCTAAGCCTCTCCCTACGGGTCTCCTCAACTACCTCAATAGCCTTCCTAAGCTCCGGTGGGTACCCGCTCACCTACCCCACCTCTAGGGACTGAGGTAAACGACCTGTCTTCAGGAACTCCTCGTAGACTCTCCTAACCTCGCTAGTGGGCGTTGAGAGTAGCTTCTCAAAGACCTTGCCGTACTTACCACTCTCGATCTCCCTAACCCTCTCCTCCAAGGACTTCGACCTCGGTGTGTAGTAGAGACCTACGACCCTCCCTACAAGCCTGAACACCGGTGGGTGCCTTATCTCAGCTGGACACCTCAGACTACAGAGTCCGCAGGAGATGCAGTCGAAGGTTAGCTCCGCAGCCTTCTTAAGGTCCCCCCGTAGGATTGCCTGGATGGCGTCCATGGGGCTAAGCCCCTGTGGACAGGCCTTAGAGCACGCATTGCAGCTTACACACCTCGAGATCTCGGGGTACAGCTTGAGTACGTAACCTGGGTCTGGTCTAAGCTCACCCCTCTTAGGTACGTACTCCACGAGGGGGACGTAGGGTACTAAACTAATGTACATACCGTCCACTACGGCCGTCTGGCATGCTAGACCTACCCTAATCTTGTAGTCCCCGGGGAGTCTGTAGACTACCGGACACGCGCCGCAGAAGCCACCCCTACAGCCAGCACCACGTGTAAACCTAAACCCAGCATACTCCAGGGCCTTCATTATCGTTAGGCCCTTGGGGACCCTGTAGGCCTCCCCGTTAAAGTATATGGTGAGGTATTCCCTTACTTGGTGAGCTCCCTCAATACCCGAGGTCAAGTCCCCCACCTAGAGTACCTCCTGGTAAACAATTTAAGTCTCACCCCTCAGGGAGGCGACGACCTTCAGAGTTTCCGGACTTACCGCCTCACGTAGATTAGCTGCGTAGGCTACGAGCTCGGATAGGTGGACTACCTTTAGGTTTGTGTACCTTCTTAGGTTGTAGAGGCATAGTGGGCAAGGCGTTACAACTATGTCCGCACCGCTACTAGCAATACTCCGGGCTATCCTCTCAGTATTCCCTCTAACGATAGCGGGCTCTGCGAGTACGTGGAAGGAGCCGCAGCAGTACGTCCTATACGGGTACCTCACGGGTACCGCACCTAGGGCCTCCACAATTCTCTCGATTACCTGCGGATTGTCGGGGTTATCTACAGCTACGGCCCTCGGTCTTAGTAGCATACAGCCGTAGTAGGCCGCTACCCTAACCCCCCTCAACCTACCCTCCGCTAGCTTAGCTACATCGCTAAGCCTAGCTGAGATTACCTCGACTAGGTGAAGTACCCTAAGCCCCCCGCGGTACGGTTCGAGCTCGTCTCTCAGGTAGTCGGCTACCCTTACGTACTCACCCGGTCTACTCACAGGTAGTTGCTCAGCCTGCCTCAGGGTATTGTAGCAGAAGGGGCAGGAGGTGACTACGGAGTCCGCTCCTAGTTCACGCGACTGTCTGTAGGCTACTGAAAGAGTTCTGAGGGAGGATACGTACTTTACGTGCTCCAGGGCTGTAGCACCGGGGAAGCCTCCGCAGCAGTACCAACTCGAGATCTCGACGACCCTATAGCCGAGAGCTGCGAGTAGTGCTAGGGAGGACCTCTCAACCTCGCTGAAGTCCCTCTTCACGGAGCAGCCGGGGTAGTAGAGTAGGGTCTGCGTAGGCCATCACCCCGTCGACTTACGGGAGTAGGTAACGAGTAGTATTGAGGGGGTAGTCTCATCGATAGGTAGCTGACTATATGCCCTAGGCTCAACACCGTTCTTAAGGGCTAACTGCCTTAGGGTCTCGACTACGAGGCCTGGAGCCACATCACGTGGACACTTATCTACACAGGTCATACAGGACACGCATATCCATATGGACCTCAGCTTAGGTAGCTCAACACCACCTAGCTGTACGGCTCTAACTAGAGCTGCTGGGTGTAGGTCCATGAAGCTGGCAACAGGGCATACAGCTGTACATAGACCGCACTGCATACAGGCGGTTACCTCCCTCCCGGTGTACTCCCTGATGAGTTCCCTAAGCTCTCTCGGGGTAAGCCTCAACCCTGCCACAGGACCTCACCCCTCTCATTGAGGACGACTATCCTAAACGAGACCGAGAGCTCCCTACTACCTACCCTTACGCAGTGCGTTGCACAACTGTTGCAGGGGTCGTAGGACCTGATTATACTCTCAAACGTAGCTACGGTCTCAGGACTCGGCCTACCCTCAGACCTCACCTCCTCCACTAGCCGTGCTGAAGCCTTACCTAGGCTAATGTTTATAGCTGTGTTATTTATCGTTGTCGGTGTGATTACCCTAGCTCTGGTAGCGACCATCCTATCGTCCATGCTGTAGTCGTGTATAAGGGTCCCCCTGGGGGCCTCGACGATACCTACACCCCTACTCCTAGGGCTACCCGCGAGGTCCACCAACTCCCCCTCGAGTAACTCCCTGGATTCGGTGAGTCTTTCGATCATCTCTAGGCAGTGCAGAACCTCAACCAGCCTAGCCCAGTGGTAGAGCACTACATTGGAGAGGGGCTTCCCCCCAGCTGCATCAATAAGCTTCCCGTACTCCTCGCTAGCCCTCTCACCGGGAACCTCCTTAGCTACGTTCAGCCTAGCGAGAGGACCTACCATCAGTGTCGACTCCTCACTAAAGAACTTCGGTCCGGCCGGCTTATAGTACGGGAGGGTCGCGTTATTCCAGCTAACTAGGGCCTCACCTACTACATTAGTGTACGCTGCCGGGTCCTCGACCTCCTCTACGACCCTACCCTTCGAGTCTACCACCCGCAGGGTCCCGTCGTAGAGCTCTAGAGAGTCGCCTCTAACGAGCCCCATACTGTAGCACCTCATGCTGAAGTCCTCCCTCGCTAGGAGCCTCCTGAACTGCCCGCTCCTGGCAATCCTCTCCTCGAAGAACCTGCGGAGCTCCTCAACGGCCTTACCCACCTCCGCTAGAGTACTCCTAAGCTCCGCTAGATCCTCCTCGGTAAGCCCCCTACATACACCACCCGGTAGGACTAGGGATCCGTGCTGGATCTTACCCACAAACCTCTTCTCCGCCTTCTTGAGTAGGCTACGTGTTCTTAGAGCTATTGATGCGACCCCGGGGTTCTTAGACATTAGCTTAACTATGTCCCTACGGTCCTCACCCCAGAGGACCAGGTCGGGGAGCCCTATGAAGGTGAGGTGCAGTAGGTGGCTATCTAGGACCTGGATGTAGTTTAGCAGGGTTCTAGTAAGCCTAGCCCTTACAGGTGGTCTACGCCCTAAGAGGGAGTCGACAGCCTTACCTGAGACTAGGTGGTGGGACCAGCTACAGAATCCGCATATAGCAGACATCACCTTCGGAAGATCCTCCACGTGACGGCCTACAGCTAACTTCTCGAACCCTCTGAACTCCATTATCTGGTAGAGTGCTCTAACGTCCCTACCGTCGGTGACTACCACTACCCTAGCTACACCCTCAACTAGGGTGACCGGGTCTAGGGCTATTATGGGTCTGTACCCAGCCATACCCTACCCCCCTCTACGTAGTACCCTCAACCTGTAGGCCGACGACTTCCTCAAAGTGTACCTGTAGAACGACCCCACTACATCCCTAATCTTATCCAGCTCCCTAGCTAGACCCCTCTCCAGGGCCACCTTCTCGGAGTCGACCAAGAGTACCGAGGCTAGGGTGGAGATCATCGAGAGACCGCTATCGGAGCCGTACTCTACAGGACCCCCGCACCCTGTACAGGGGTAGTTCACCTTAATACAGCTGTGGTCGCAGATAGCCCTCGTAGCTGGCCCCATGCAGAGGATCCCCTGCTCTAGGAAGCACCTACCCTCCTCAGGTCTGACCTCGTAGAGCCTCCTAATACCTGGCATCACTATCTTAGTCGTCTTAGGGTTCCTAGGGCACCTACTGCACAGAGACTCGGGGTCCCCTAGCAGGACGGGTCTAGCCTCGAGCTTCCCGGTTTCCGCATAGCGTATCAGTAGTTCGAGGAGCTGGTCTAGTACCTTATCGTCCGGGGGGCAACCGGGGGCTAGTATGTCAGGTTCGACCAGGTCTGTGTATGCTGCGTAGTTCACGGGCTGTGGGAGGCTTAAGGCGTCCCCCTCAACCCTTACATCCACCTGCGAGGCTATAGACTCACGGATCTCTGCGGGGCTGTAGATAGAGTTTAGACCGGGTATATCACCGTAGACGCTGCAGGTCCCGAAGGACACCTTAACGCGAGCCTTAGCAGAGACCTCCCTCGCTAGCCTAGCGTCCTCCTCTGTGGATATACCACCCATGTGTATCAGTACGTCGACGCTATCGAGCTTCAGGAACTCGGAGAGCTTCCTATCTACAGCTGTAGGCCAGTAGACCACCTCGTAGTACTCTAGAAGCTTAGCGAGCTTCTCACCTAGACTCGCTAGAGCTACGTCGCAACCCCCGCAGACAGCCCCGGGAACTACGGCCAGTCTAAGCACGTCTACCACCTAGAGGACCGAGCTTCCTAACCTCCTCAACAAAATCGTTAACTACCCTAGCCAGCTTAGGAGCCTCAGTAGCACTAATCCACTCCAACCTAAGTCTCTCAGGTTCTATACCGACCTGCTCCAGCAGTTTCCTAACGAGGTGCACCCTCTTAAACGCCTTAAAGTTCCCGGATACGTAGTGACAGTCATTGGGTGTGTGACAACCGCCTACGAGAACGCCGTCAGCACCGTTTAGGAAGGCGTCGACTATCATCGCGGGGGAGATCCTGCCGGTACACGGAACTATCACCGGGATAACGCCCGGATCGTAGCGTAACCTCATAACACCCGCGGTTTCAGCTGCTGCACCAGCACACCACCTACAGAAGAACGCGACCACCCTAGGTCTCCAGGACACCCTACACCACCCCCAGTACAGCTCTAACTACTGCTAGGGCCTGCTCATCGCGGTAGTTCCTTAGCTGTATAGCTCCAACAGGACACGAAGCCGTGCACGCACCACAGCCCTCGCAGAGTACCTCGTTAACGCGGGCCCTACCCTCGACGATCTCGACAGCACCGTACGGGCATACGGTTACGCAGACTCTACACCCATTACACTTATCCCTATCTACCTCAGCAACGATAGGCTCCTTCTCGATGTAGCCCTTCAGGAGTAGCTCGGCAGCCTTAGCAGCGGCACTCGCAGCCTGAGCTATGGACTCGGGTATGTCCTTAGGTCCCTGCGCGGTACCGGCTACCAGCACACCCGCAGTAGGGGTCTCAACAGGTCTTAACTTAGGGTGTACCTCGCTAACGAACATGAACTGGTCTACGGGTATCTTCAGCATCTCAGCGAGTCTCCTATCGAGAGCTGATACCATACCTGGTGCTAGGACGACTAGGTCGGCCCTAACAGTGAACTCGCGGTTGTCTAGGAGGTCGAACCCCTCAACTACTACGTCACCCGTCGCTGCATCTCTATACACTCTCGATACCCTACCCTTAATGTACACAGCCCCATGTTCCTGGGCTCTCTTGACGAACTCCTCAAAGCCCTTACCACCGGCTCTCACATCGATGTAGATTACGTAGGCCTCACCCTCAGGTACCCTCTCGAGGAATAGTAGGGCGTGCTTAGCCGTGTACATACAGCATATCTTTGAGCAGTACGGTAGGTGGTTAACATCGCGTGAGCCAACGCACTGTACGAAGACAACCCTCCTCACGGGTCTACCGTCGCTCGGTCTTCTAATCTCCCCACGTGTAGGTCCCTGGACGTCCAGTATCCTCTCGAACTGTAGGGAGTCTATAACGTCATTCGCAGCTCCGTAGCTGTACTCGGGTATCTTCTCAGCTGGGTAGAGCTCGTACCCTGTAGCTACTACTATAGCCCCTACAACCTCCTCTACAACCTCACTCCGCTGCTCTAGGTCTACAGCCTTAGCCGGACATACCTTAACGCAGCGACCGCACTTAGTGCAGTGCTCGAAGTCTACTACGTAGGCTGAGGGTACTGCCTGGGCGAAGGGTATGTAGATAGCCTTCCTCCTGCTGAGTCCCCTGTTAAACTCGCTGGGGACCTCAACCGGGCATACCCTCTCACAGAAACCGCAGAGAGTGCACGTACCCACCTTAACACCCCTAGGTCCAACCCTTATCCTCACCTTGAAGTTTCCTACGTAGCCCTCAACGCTCTCAACCTCAGCTAGGGTGTATATCCTAACTAGTGGATGTCTCGCTACCTCAGCCATAAGCGGGGTTAGTATACACTGCGCACAATCCAGTGTAGGGAAGGTCTCGTGTAGCATCGCCATCTTACCCCCTATAGTTGGTGACTTCTCGACCAGTACTACCGGTATACCCATCTTAGCTAACGTGAGGGCTGCCGTTATCCCAGCTATACCCCCACCTACAACAAGAGCCTTCTTCACTGCACTAACCTTAACCGGCTCGTAGGGCTTGTTACCGAGTAGCTTAGCAACAGCTCCCGCAATAATCCTCACAGCCTTCTCCGTAGCTATGTCCTTGTCTAGGTGGACCCAGCTATCGAGTTCCCTGATGGAGGCCATCTCAAGCCTATACCTGTTCAGACCCGCCCTCTCAACTACCCTCGCGAAGGTCTCGAGGTGTAGCGATGGTGTGCAGGCGGCTACGACTACACCGTCTAACCCGTACTCCCTAATAGCCCTAGCTATGAGCTCCTGCCCAGGCTCGGAGCACATGAAGACGTAGTCCTCCGCGTAGACTACCCCGGGGAGCTTTCTAACCGCCTCAACAACCTTCTTAACATTGACTACTCCGGCTATGTTAACACCGCAGTGGCATATGAAAACCCCTATACGCATCTTAGCCGACCCACAGGTGTTGTACGAGGATAGAGTTAAAAAGACATAGGGTTTGACCTCGGGTAGCTAGAGGGGTCTCTTCAGGAGCTCTTCCTTCTTCTTAACGCTCCTCTCGAGGACCTCCTCTATTAGGTTCCTACCGGTACTGTCTATAGCTACGACCAGGGGTCCGAAGTCCTCTACCTCGAGGACCCAGACAGCCTCAGGTATGCCGAGGTCTAGCCAGTGTACATCTACAACACGCTTAATGGACTGTGCAGCTAGAACAGCAGCACCTCCTGTGTATGTAGCGTAGACAGCACCGTACTTAGCACAGGCCTCAGCAGTCCTCCTACCCATACCACCCTTACCGATAACTATCCTAACACCGAGTTTCTCTATAACCTCATACTCGTAGAGCTCCATCCTAGCACTAGTCGTAGGCCCTCCCGCGATTACAACCCACTGACCGTCCCTCTTAGCTACTACCGGTCCACAGTGGTATACCACACCACCCCTAAGGTCGAAGGGTAGGGGTTTACCCTCCTTTAGGTAGTCGATGATACGTCTATGGGCAGCATCCCGCGCGGTGTAGATTACCCCGGTTACGTACAGTATATCCCCTACACGTAGCTTCCTCACATCCTCCTCAGATATGGGGGTCCTAAGCCTGTACTCCACCATAGGTCCACCCTCCTACTGCGTTATGGAGTACTCACCCGTAGGCTTAATAGTGACGGTAGCTCTCCTAGCAGCCCAGCACTGGAACACAACAGCTACTGCGTAGGTTGCTGGGTGTCTGTAGGCGTAGTCGATGTGAACCGCCAGCGCAGTAGTCCTACCGCCCATACCCATAGTACCTATACCTAGCTCGTTAACCATCTCCAGGAGCTTCCTCTCTAGTTCAGCTACCGCTGGCTCTGGGTGCCTCGACCCCACCTTCCTTATAACAGCACACTTCTTAGCTAGGTGTACAGCCATATCTACCGTACCAGCAATACCGACACCGATTATCGTTGGTGGGCAGGGCATAGCGCCGGCCTTAACGACGGCGTCGAGTACCACCTCCTTAACACCCTCAAGTCCCCTACCCGGGGGTACCATGGTGAAAACAGCTACGTACTCCGAACCCCCACCTTTAGGGACTATAGTTACCTCTAGGTAGTCCCCCTTGGGGTCGATGGAGTCCCAGACCACTACTGGGGTGTACCTACCGGTGTTATCGCCGGGGTTACGCCCTGTTATCGGGTCTACACTGTTGGGTCTAAGGGGGATCTCCTTAGTAGCTATGCGCGTAGCCTCTACCAGGGCCTCCTCTACGACATCTAGTGCGGGGAACCTAGCCCCAGCCCTAACGTAGTAGGTTATGAGGCCGGTATCCTGACATATCGGGGCTCTAAGCCTCTCCGCTAGCTCTACGTTCCTGAGTACAGCCTCGAGCTGAGCCTTCGCAGCAGGGCTTACCTCCTCCTCGTAGACCCTCCGTAGAGCCTCCTTAACGTCCGGTGGTAGGAGTATTGAGGCTACTCTAAGCCCCTCAACAACGGCCTTAACTATAACCTCCCTGAGGTTCACCATTACCACTACACCGGTGGCATCGGCGCGATCAGGCCACTACCTAGTAGAGCCCTCATCTGCTTCTTAGGTCTCTCTATAAGCTCCCTAATCTCGTACTCCAGTTCACTTCTAGATAGCCTCCTCCTTGCTAGACCGAGCTCCATGGCCTTCTCAGCTACGGCCATAGCCTCCCTAACGTAGAGCTCCGTCTCCTCCATAGTCCCTATGATCCTCTCCTCATGCATACCCGTCTCCTCAGTGTACTTAGCTATAGCTACCGCGGCTGCGTAGAACATCTCGTCAACCATCTTCCTAGCTCTAACGGTTAGGACCCCGCGGAATACAGCTGGGAACCCTAAGCTGTTGTTAATCTGGTTGGGGAAGTCACTCCTACCTGTTGCTACAATCCTAGCACCAGCCTCCTTAGCCTCCCACGGCCATATCTCCGGGATCGGGTTCGCTTCAGCGAATACTATCGGGTCCTTATTCATCTCCGCAACCCACTCCTTCTTAATAACTCCGGGACCCGGCGTCGAGGCAGCTATAACTACATCAGCACCCTTAAGAGCCTCTCTAATACCTCCCTTCACGCACTCAGGGTTACTCTCTACTGCTATCTGGTACTTCCACGGGTTGCTCTTCCTCATCTCCTCAATATCCTCCCTCTCCCTATGTAGTATACCTTTGGAGTCTACGACGACCATGTTCTCTGGCCTAGCGTTGAACACCTTGAGGTACCTGTAGGTGCAGACGTTTGCTGCCCCGGCACCTATTAGGGCTATTCTCGTATGCTCGATCTTCCTACCGGTGAGCTTAAGTGCGTTTACTAGTGCTGCTATGGTTACGAGGGCTGTCCCCTGCTGGTCGTCATGCCATACCGGTATATCTAGTATCTCCTGGAGCTTCTCGAGTATGTAGAAGCACTTAGGGGACTCTATATCCTCGAGGTTTATAGCTCCGTAGGTAGGTTCAACAGCCTTAACTATGTATATGAACTTATCCGGATCCGTCTCCCTCACTACAAGTGGAACCGCGTCGACCCCACCGAGGTACTTGAACAGGAGGGCCTTACCCTCCATTACCGGTAGACCGGCAGCAGGACCTATCTTACCTAGACCGAGTACTCTCGTACCGTCGCTAATTACTGCCGCGGAGTTCCACCTCCAGGTGTAGTCGAATGACAGGTCCTCACCACCAGCCTTAATCCTCCTACAAGGCTCGGCAACACCGGGGGTATACCATATGGAGAAGTCGTCCAGACTAGTGATAGGACACTTCGGTGCGACCTCTATCTTACCACCGTAGTACTTATGAAGTTTTTCAGCAATAGCGAACCAGTCCTTCTTTACCTGACCCATACCGAGTAACACCCGAGTCCAAAGGCTCTCTGCTAATTTAAAGCTTTTCTACTTACAATTACTTACGGAATATTCAATGACTTTAATGATATAAGTAACGAGGATTTCCTAAGATCTCTTCCCTAACGCGAGAATTAGCGGAGGAGCTGTGAGGAATCGGGTTGGGGTTTTACGTAACTTTTAAGGTGCTCCTGCGGAGAGCTTGTGGTGGGGGTCGGGGTCTACGTACAGCTTTAGGGAGCTATTCAGGTATACCTACCTAACTAGGGGTAGGTATAGGGTAGTGCGGAGGAGCTTAGAGGACTCACTCAAGCTAGCCTCCCTAGCTAGGGAGCTCGCCCAGGTCTACCTAGAGGTGGTTGAGTGGGGGGAGAGAAGGGTTCTGAGGTTGAGGTCCTAGTCGAGGAGGCTTTTAGGGAGTTCTCAGAGCGTGTCCTACCCAGACTCCAGCTGGTAGCTGAGGAGACTAGGAGGTTCCTCTACTTCATAGCCTGGCTCAGCTCGTTCGTAGAGAGCCGCGGGTTGGGTAGGGTTGTCGTAACGGGTGGGTTCGCCGTCGAGGTCTACACGGCTAGGGTCTACAGGACTATGGACGTAGACGTAGTTGCTGAGGGGAGGGCCGCTGAGTTCCTAGAGAGGTTCCTGGGGAGGTTCTCGGAGAGGATCGGTAGGGGCTTCCTACCCAGCTACGAGGTCCTATCGCTGAAGTCTGTGGACGTAGTCTCCTCGGTCTACACGAGGAGGAGGGAGCCCACAGTACTGGAGGTCGATGGGCTTAGGGTCTACCTAGACCCCGTTGAGGACCTCGTAGCGACCTACCTAGCTGGCTGGAAGTTCTGGGGGTCGACTGAGGATAGGGACAAGGCCCTGTGGCTCCTAGCTACGTGGCTGGATAGGCTCGACCGCGGGTACCTGGAGGAGCTGTGCCGCGAGTACCGGGTCGAGGATAAGCTGGGGGAGCTCCTAGCGGTCCTCACGAACCTCTTTAAACCCCAGCCCGGGTTGGCGTAGCTACCGCGGACTACGGGCCGTCGGGAGACCGCGGGGTCTCTGCGGCTCAGCTTTATAGCCCACCGCCGGATAGCCCGCTGGTCGTTGGGCTGTGTGCGAGGAGTACTGCAGGAGGCTGGGTACGCTACTCGAGGTCGACAGGTCCGTAGCCCCCCTGGGGGTCTACGTAGCCTACACCGTCACCTGGTCCGCAGGTGGTGGGGGCCCGGGTCTGGACCTCGATGCTGAGGTGGAGAGGTTGGTCAGGTACGTTAGGTCCACCTATACCCTGGAGGGTCTCAAGGACGTACCGGTCTTCAGGGCCTACAGGGACTTCTTCTGGAGGGTAGGGATCGACCCGACTAAGGTTAGACCCTCGAGCGAGGCACTAGTTAGGAGATGCCTGAGGGGGTCCTTCCCTAGGATAGGGCTGGTCGTTGACGTAGGTAACATAGCCTCAGCCTACACCGGCGTCCCGATAGGGCTCTACGACCTCGACAGGTCGTCACCACCCTACGTCCTAACCCTGACATCGGGGGGCGAGGTCTTCAGACCCATAGGTGGTGGTGAGGAGGTATTACCGGCTGGGGTACCGGTACTGAAGGACTCCAGCGGTAGGGTACTCCACATCTACCCACATAGGGATAGCGTTGAGACAGCGATAACCGAGAGGACCACGAAGGTGTTCGTACTCGGGGCCGGGGTCCCGGGGGTTGAGAGGAGTAGAGTCTCGGAGGCCGTTAGGATGGTTGCCGAACTCCTCTCGAAGGCTGGGTGGAGGTGGTGCGAGGACGTATTCGTTAAGGAGTCTACCTAGGGGCCGCGGTCTCTCTGGTGAGGACCTTCACTACTACGGCCCCGGCTGAGGTAATAGCTAGGCTTACTAGGACTGCCTGCGGTGGGCTTAGTAGGGGTAGTACGGTGTTCAGTAGGGCCGTACCTAGGAACAGCACGGTGTTCATGAAGGCTACAGACGTCGCGGCGGCCTCCGGCCCCCGCACCTCCCTCACCATCGGGGAGACCACTATGTGCGGACCTAGCGAGGCCCCGAGTACTGCTAGAGATAGTACTGCTGCGGTAGGGCTTCTGAGTACGTAGGAGGTGTATAGCAGGGCCCAGGAGACGGCCATGGATGTAGCCGATAGCAGTAGGAGGGGCTTCCTCCTCCTGATCACCCTATCGCTTACGTAGCCAACTATAGGTGAGGTAGCCACGAAGACTGCTACGAGTACCATTAGGTAGTAGCTTACAGTAACCCTATCCAGGTTAAAGCACCTGGACAGCAGTAGCTGACCCCAGGAGGACTGGAGGGATAGGGCTGTCCCGTAGGTAGCTAGAGCACCTACGCTAACACCCCAGCTGTGGGGGTCCTTAAGGACGTCCCCCAGGTTCCTGACCGTCCTCGATAGGTAGCCCCCACCGGAGCCCCGGTCTACGAGTACGCGGAGCCCTACGTAGGCTGCGGCCAGGGCTGTAGCTAGGGTTACAGCTGAGAGTAGTGCGGAGGTGTAGGCCAGGCCCAGGCTGTCTAGTGCCAGCCTGAGGGGGTAGGTAGCCAGCATGGCGCTGACGTTACCGACGACGAGGGCTAGGGACGTGGCCCAGACCTGCTCATCCCTCCTGAAGTAGAGCGAGAGGGACCTCTGGTACGAGAGGAAGGCGACCGTCGCGGAGAACCCCACGAGGGCCCTACTCAGTATGAGTAGGGGTGGTGAGGGGACGGCGATGAGTACCGTTGCAAAACCCATTAGGGCTAGTAGCGGTGCTACGACCCTGCCGATCCCGAGGTAGTCGAGTAGCGACCCGACGGCGAACTGGGATAGTGCGTAGGTGTAGAAGTAGAGGGACGATAGTACTGACAGTAGCACCTGGGGGTCCCAGCCGGACCCCCTAGCTAGCTCGCTGATCTCCCTCTCCATAACCCCCGTCATAGCTCTGTGGAAGTAGGCTAGGCTGTAGGCGGCTAGTAGTACCGCCATTAGGGCGTAGCGCCTCCGCGGGGCCACGGCTCCCACCTACTCTATGAACACGGCCCTAACCGAGCGGGTTAGGGCCCCACCTCCCCTAGCCGGGTCCAGTGATGACAGCCCGCGCTTAAGCTCCTCGAGCTCCTCCTCAGCTACTGGGGCCACCCTGTAGGTGATTAGAGTGCAGCTGGGGCTCACTATGGATGATGAGTAGAGGCCCTCCATATACCTAGCCAGGGCCGTATCCACGTCCCTACCCGACGGGAGGCAGCTAGCTGGGTGGGTATGGGCCTCCACTATAACGCCAGCTACGTAGGGCAGTACCACCCTACCTAGACCCCCCTCAGCTACGTAGACCTCCCCGTCTCTGAGTAAGTAGAGGGCGTACTCAACACCCGTGGAGAGGGTTACGTAGGCTAGGGGCTTGAGCTCCCCTAGTACGTCGACTAGGTACTGGAAGGCCCCCTCTAGGATCCTCCCGGGAGGTTCGCCCCCCAGGCCCTCCACGTACCTCACCCTAACCCCAAGCTCCTCGAGCTCCCCGAGCTCGAACCTCTCGGGGCCCAGGGCACAGCCCGAGTAGTAGACGAGGGCATCCCCACCCGCAGCCAGCCCACCGACTCTACACCCGTACTCGGCCTCCAGGGAGGTCAGCCCATCGGCTAGGAGGACCCTCCTAGCTAGCTCGACGGAGCTCGAGGTCCTGAACAGCCTCTCGTACCTCCTCCGGGGGCCCGTAGCCGAGCACCTCAGTAGGACCTTAGAAGGCCCCCGTCTACTGGGACTACGGCCCCACTCACATAGGAGGCTAGGGGGCTTAGGAGGAAGGCCACCACGTACCCGACCTCCCTCGGGGTCCCGAGCCTCCCTAGGGGTACCTCGGCTACGTACTCCCTGAGTACCTCCTCGAAGCTCCTACCGGACCTGGAGGCCGCGTCCTTAACGACCTGGATGGTCCTCTCCGTAGCTATCCTACCGGGTACTACGACGTTCACCCTAACCCCCCTGGGTGCCAGCTCCCTGGATAGGGTCTTAGCTAGCCCGTGGATGGCCGGCCTGAGTACGTTCGAGAGGGCTATGTTTGGTATGGGCTCCCTAACTGACGTACTGGTGAGGTAGACTACCGAGCCCCTACCGGAGCTCTCCAGGTAGGGTAGGGCCCTCCTAGTTAGCCACACGGCACTAAGCACTAGGAGTCTAACCCCGTAGTCCCAGTCGTCGGGACCCAGCTCGAGGAACCTCCCGGTCCTCGGGGGGCCGGTGACGTAGACCAGGCCGTCCAGCCCCCCTAGAGCCCTGGCGGCGCTGTCGACGAGCCTCTCGCAGTCCTCCCTAGATGTTAGGTCGGCGGCGAACCCGTAGACCTCGCCCAGCTTGGATAGCTCCTCAACAGCCCTCTCAACGGACTCCCGGGACCTACCACTTACGGCGACCCGGGCCCCCTCCTCCAGTAGTACCTCCGCGATACCCCTACCGATACCCCTCGTGGAGGCTGTCACCAGTACCCTAAACCCCCCGAGCCCGAACCTACCCACGCTCCCCACCGACTAGACTGCGGGCCTAGCGTTAAGAGCTCGGGCGGGGCCGGAGGCGGAGGAGATATATAGCTAGCTACCTAAATCCTGGGGCCTGGAGCTGAGGTACCTGACGGTAGTCTGCGGTAGGTACGTCCGGCTGGTGGTGGAGTCCGTTAGGAGGTACGACGCGGGCTCATCGATAACCCTGGTAGCCCTCGACGAGGTAGCCGCCGAGGAGGGGAGGTCCCTGGGGCTCAGCAACCTGCTCATCGGGCGCGACTCCCTGGGTACAGCCGACCTCGGGGAGGTCGACGTAGCCCTAGTCTGGGCCTGCTCGGATGCGGAGACCTGTGAGCTGGGTAGGCAGCTACGCTCAGCCGGCGTCCCGATGGTGGTGGGGCTCTCGGCTTCGACTGGTGAAGCCCTTAGTAGAGGGGGCTGCGGCTTCGACGCCGTGGTAGCGGCCGGCCTCTACGTCGAGAGTGCTCTGGGGAGCTTGGTGGGTTTCGATACTTGGGTCGACATACCGATCGGGGGGTTCGCCAACGCCTACGCTAGGGTGTACAGGGTATTCAGGAGGGCTAGGCTCGGTATAACCCTCCAGGAGCTCGTGGATGCTACGAGGGGTTGCGGGGGAGCTCTGTTCGTGTACGATAGGTGCGGCGCGTACGTAACCTCCCCAACCCGTAGGCTGGAGGAGGGGGACCTACTGGTGGTGGTAGCACCTACGGAAAGGTCTGCGGTAGCCTGCGTAGAGAGGGTCAATAGGCTTTTTACCCTTGCCGAGAGGGTGTACACAGCGCTGGAGTCGAGGAGGCCTCCGGGTGGGTGATGGATGCCGGAGTGGTTAGAGCCTATACTGAACTACCTGGTGAGGGTGGTCCAGGCAGCTATAGCTATCGCAGTAGCCTACCTAGTCGTTAAGTACCTCGACAGACTCGTAGCCTACTTCGTTAAGATAGAGGAGCACGAGTACCTGGAGAGGTTCCTGATGTTCCTCAAGGCCGTTGTGTACGCTATAGCGGCCCTAACGGCTATCAGCTTCCTCTCCACAGAGCCCGTGGTGTTCGCCGTCATGCTACTAGCCGTCGGTATAGCCGTGGTCGTCATGTTCTCCGACGTACTGAGGAACCTCGGGTCCGAGCTCTTCGTTAGGAGCTCCAAGGCCTTCAGGATCGGGGACTGGATAGAGGTCGACGGGGTCCAGGGTAGGGTCTCCTCCATGACCTCCCTAGGGGTTGTAGTCGAGACCCTGAGGAGGGAGAGGGTCTTCATACCCTACACGAGGCTAGCCCACACTAAGGTAGTTAACAGGTCGGGGGTCTACGGGGTATCCCTCAGACTCGAGGTTAGGGTACCTAAGACCTACGACGTCAGTAGAGCTAGGGAGCTGATAGCCTCCACCCTCCAGACCGTTAGGGAGGACCTGATAGCCGAGCCCTCGGTAACCCTGAGGGGGTCTACCGAGTCCTTCTACGTATTCGACGTAGTGCTGGACGTAATGAACGTTAGCAAGGTCGGGGACGTCTTCGAGAGGGTCTTCCTAGAGCTTAAGTCCCGCGAGCCGGGTCTAGACGTAGTGTTCTAGCTAGCCTAAGGTGCCGGCGTTGCCCGAGGACCGCCTAGCCAGGGTACTCAAGCTCTGGAGGGCTGAGGCAGCGACGTACCAGTTCTCCACGAGTATATCGACTACCCTAGTCCAGGCCTACGCTATAAGGGTCCTACACTTCGACGTAGACCTCCTAGGGCTCCTCGTGTTCCTGCAGATAGGTTCGGTAAGCCTGGGCTACCTAGTCGGCTCCGTACTCGTAGCTACCCTTAGGAAGAGGCGCATTCTCCTCTGGAAGGTCCCCGGGGCGTTGAACAGGGTACTCTGGGCTACGGTAGGGTTCAGCCACCTACTACCGGAGAGGGTTAGGGTGGGCTACCTACTGGCCTCAGTAGCTACAGCCCAGTTCGCCGGGTCCGTAGCCGGGATAGCAGCGGGGGATGTCGGGGCCGACCTGGTCAGTAGGGAGAGGGCGGTTAGGTTCTACAGCTCCCTAAACTCCATAGCCCTCCTAGCTAACTGTCTAGGGCTAGCTACAGCTACAGCCCTCTTCTACATAGTACCGGTACACTCAGCTACGGAGGCCTACACCGTAGCCTACGGTACCGCGCTCGCCTCCTCGATAACCTCAACAGCCCTACTAGCCACGCTCGAGGACCTGAACCCGCCCAGCTCCTCGACCGGGGTTACCGAGACTCTGAGGGAGTTCGCCAGGGTCTCGAGGGACTCGGACTGCTCCAGCTACGTAGGGCTGGTAGCGCTATTTGCAGCCGTCGTCAACCTACCGGGGGCCCTCTGGAACTACTACCTACTAACGGTCTTCAGGGGTAGCGAGAGCTGGATAACCCTTAAGGCTGTAACCGCTAACCTAAGCCAGGCCGTTGGGTACAGACTGTGGGGTGAGATCCTCAGGAGGGTGGGTACCAGGAGGGGTCTCTACGTAGGTATAGCCCTCACATCCCCCATCCCCGTAGCGTTCATCCTAGCCCCCACACTGTGGTCCCAGCTAGCGGTCGAGGTGTACTCGGGCTTCGTATGGGCTGCCTACAACCTAGCTAACAACATCTACACCCTCTACCTACCTAGGAGGGAGTCCAGAGTGTACTTCATAGCCCTACTGAACCTAGCTTCTAACGCCGTAGCATCGGTAACCTCGCGGCTAGGGGCGTCGATAGCCTCCCTAGGTCTTCAGCCTATGAACGCGGTATTCATAGCCTCGACAGTCGGTAGGGTGGTCTCCAGTGTAGTGGCTAGGGCTAGAGCCCCCAGACTAGTGTAGGGGCTTGAGTAAAAGAACCTGGTCTAGGTTTTGGGGTACTCGGCGGGTTGGGGCTTAAACCTGCAGAGCTCTACTAGGTGGTTAGGCCACGGTGCTAGGGTATACCTCTTCAACCACTCCTCATCGATCTCCAGCTTCCTAATCTCCTCGACGATCCTATCCACCAGCTCCCTAGGTATGCGGCCCTCAGCAACAGCTGGGCAGTCTAGGTCTAGGTGCACAACCCTCTCACCGGTTCTGAAGTCGTAATAGACCATGACGGGCCACAGCCTACAGTCTAGGGGTCTATCGCGGTATATCCTACACCTACCTGCCTCGTCTAGGTATGGGCAGGGCCTCCCATTCCTAGCTCCTATAGCTCTAACACACCCAAGCTCTGTGGGGACCTCGAAGCTACTTGAGGAGAACTCCCCCTCCTCCTCAGGTAGTAGGACTGCGTAGAACCTTCTACAGCAGTTCTCGGTGCAGTTACTGCATATCGAGCCGAAGTCTACGAAGTCGAACCTAAGCCTAACCCTACCCCCACCCATACCCTACCTAACCTAGCTCCGTGGTAAGCTCTAGACCAGCGGTTTATAAAAGATCGGTAGCGGGAGAGTGAAAAAGTACTCAGCTACAGGGGTAGTGCTGTTAGTAGGGCTACTAAGGTAGGTGCTGCTACTAGGGTCATGAAGAGGACCCCGAGTGAGACTCCGAGTCTCCAGAGTGCTCCGGATACTAGGCTAACTACTAGGGTTCCGAAGACCCCGGCTACCTTAGCGTCGTAGTAGGCCAGCATGATGACTATAGCTATGAAGAGTCCGTACAGGGCCTCCGCGGGGACCCTCCTGAACACCGCCAAAGTTATACTCCTGGAGTACCTCACGAGTAGTGGATAGGCTATTAGGAAGGCTATGGCCGAGGCTAGGAGGAGGGATATAACTATAGTTACATAGTCGTACCTGGAGACTATGTAGTCCCTAGGTGTCATACCCAGGCTATCCAGCTTGGTGAAGAACGGCATGGCAGGCCCCGCAGCCATGGGCCCGGTGGGCTGGCCTATCACTAGTAGCGGTATTAGGGTACCGCCTACGTAGGTAGCGTTCTTTATGGCGTCCCTAACGGTGTATGCTAGGACGGCCCCCTTAACCCTATCCCTACTACCCTCCCTCAGTAGGTCGCCTATCAGTATGGTGAGCCCTACGGGGGACATCACCGTAGCTAGGACTGAGGTAATAGCCGACCACAGTGTACTGTGGGCTAGCTCCTCCTTAGTCAGTATCCTAAGTGGGTTCAGGCTTATCCTACCCACCCTAACCAGCCTAACCTCCTTAAACCCCCTCCTGGTGTAGGACCTCCTGAGCTCTCTGTGGAGCATTGAGAGGAGGTCGAACATTAGGGGACCTATGGTTATCCCCAGGAAGAAGCTTATGTATATAGGCCTCCCGTAGACTGACCTAAGCCCCTGGATCAGCAGGGCGAAGGAGGGTACCGATAGTAGTGCTACCCACCTACTCCTAGAGGTTAGGGCTAGTACGACCACCCCGGCTAGTACTAGCCAGAACCAGCGGGCTACCTTAACACCGAGGACCGTGTCCGCAGTCCTCAGCCACTCACCCGCAGGCATCAGCTGGTAGGAGAGGGCTAGGGCTACGACCAGGGCTACGAACTGGCCGACCGCGCTCGAGGCTATACCCTTCCTTAGTACCGTATCGGCTAGCCCGTGCTCCTTAGCTACCAGGGCATCAGGAACCTGCGGTACGGCCATAACGCCCCCGGGGATCCCGGCGAGAGCTACCGGTATGCTGTCGGCCATCTTGAAGGCCGCTATACTGGCCACGAACCACACTAGGACCAGTAGGGGGTCTACCCCGGCTAGTAGTAGGGTGAGGGCTATCGGAGCCATGGTCGCGGTCTCGTCGGTACCGGGTAGTATCCCGATGAATATGTAGAGTAGGCAGGAGAGGGCTGAGAGGAGTACCGCTAGGGCTACGGTAACCGGGTCCAAGACCTACACCTCCCTAACCTCCCTCTTAACCCTAGCTAGAAATAGGGAGATCGCGAAGCCTACTGTAGCACCTACGGCACCTAGGGTGATCGACAGCCCGCTGGCAGCTACGTTAAGTAGCCCAGCGACGCTCGGGGCTATGTAGAAGAACAGCATGGCTAGGGCTGTCGAAACGGCTGTGCATATACCGAGCTCCCTCAGGGATACGTACTCCCCGTAGAGCTCGTAGAGCTCCTCATCAGACTCCACTGAGGGTCCCTCCAGATATGCCGTGGGCTGGGGTTAATAAGTTACGTCATACGCCTACAGCTACTCTAGACAGCCGTCTGACTTTATTCGGTAGCTGAGGTTTTTAGCTACTTCCAGCTCCGGTAGTGGGTGTAGTCCGTGCACCCTAGGTCTAGGTACGCGGTTTCGATAGTCATACTAGCTATAGCCCTGGTGGTACTCCCCCACAGTACCTGGCTAGTACTCGCCGGCCCCGTCGGTGAGTACCTGGCAGACTACTCCGGAGACCCGGGTGTAGTAGCCTACCTAAGGTCCTACGGTTGCACCGTAGTTAGGGACTTCCCTCTATTCGGGGTAGCCCTAGTTGAGTGTCCGGAAGCTATTGCCAGGGCCTACAGGCTGACCCCCAACTTCGAGGTATCCGTAGCTCTAGGTGAGCTGAGGGTCCTAGGCCCCCTCAGGTCCTTGGCCCAGCCCGGCTACAGCTACACAACGGCGTGGTCGTGGGCTGTATCCAGGGTCGGTGCCGACCTCGTCTGGGGCTACCTGAACAGGTCGGGTGAGGGGGTTGTCGTAGCTATACTCGATACGGGTGTAGACCCTACCCACCCCCTACTAGACGGTAAGCTACTCACGGTGGACCCGAAGGACCCGAGGTACCCCGGGGGCTGGATAGAGTTCGATAGGAGGGGCCGCCCGGTCTGTACTACCCCTAGGGATACCCACGGCCACGGTACCTGGGTAAGTAGTATACTGGTAGGTGGGGACACCTCGAACTACTTATTCGGTGTAGCACCCCAGGCTAGGCTTATGGTCGCGGCAGTACTCCAGGGAGGTTACGGTACGGCTGCGCAGGTACTGGCAGGGCTGGAGTGGGTTGCAGCACCCTACGACTGCCTAAGGAGGTACCTGAACATCCCGAGACCTGCGGTGGTCTCGATGAGCCTGGGGGCCCTGGGTAACTACAGCAACGTCTTCCTACCAGCTATTAGGAGGCTCATTGAGCTGGGGGTAGTCCCGGTAGCTGCTATAGGTAACGGAGGGCCCTACGTCACGGCGAACCCCGGTAACATCTGGGGTGTTATAGGTGTTGGAGCTACCGATGTAAACGATAGGGTGGCCCGCTTCAGTAGCTTCGAGGAGGTGGAGTGGCCTACACCACCCGATAGCTGGCCCTTCAAGGGTACCTACCCCAGGAGGTACTCCAAGCCGGATGTAGTAGCCCCGGGGGTTGAGGTAGCGGGGGCCTACCCAGGTAACCTACTAGCTATAGGTAGCGGTACCAGTGCTGCAACACCCTTAGTTGCCGGTATCGCGGCACTGGTCTCCGCGGAGCTATCTAGGAGGGGTCTTAGAGGTCCCCAACTGGTCGAGGCTGTCTACGATACAGTAACATCTACAGCTAGGAGGTTAGAGGACGCTGGGTCCGGCTACGGGAGGGTGGTAGCCTACGGAGCCGTGGCTAAGGCCGTGGATCTCGACGTGAAGGTGTTACCTGTAAGCATCAGCCCCTCTACAGCTAAGCCCGGTGATAGCGTTAGGGTGGTAGCCGGTGTCTACCCAGGTCAGCTTGTTGAGGTGCTCCTCTCTGGGGTTAGGGTGTTCTCCGGTGAGTACTCAGCCGGTGGGGTAGTCGTTAGGGTACCCGATACGCACATGGACGGTAACACCGTAGTTGTGCTAGCCGACGGTGGTAGGGCCTTCGGTGAGGCTCTACTCTACGTAAGGCCCGTACTGAGGGTGGATAGGAACACCACCTCGGGTACCCTACTGACGCTACAGGTATCCGGGCTGGGCTTCGGGGACACCCTAGCTGTGTACCTAGCCGACACCCTTCTACTCCTAGATAACACCAACCTCAGGGGCTCCCTGACGGCCAGGCTGGTAGTACCCTACGTAGCTAGGCAGACCTACCTAGAGCTCAGGGTTGAGGACCTATCGGTACCCGGGCTAACCCTCACAGCGGGTATCGCAGTAGCCCCGCCGCCGACCGCCCCGGTCACAGTGGAGGTCGTGAGGCAGCTCGGTGTAGCTGTGGAGAGGTACTACGTAGTGGGTAGGGTTGGGACGGTCGGCGTCTACATGCCTGAGGAGGGGCTTAGCGTTAGGGTTAGGCAGCTCCACCCCGGCGACCCGGTGGTCTCACTCGTTAAGGTCGAGCGTACCGGTAGGCTGGCCATGCTCTACGTAAACGTAACGGCCTACCCACCCGGGGGGTACGCCTACCTCGAGGTGAGCGCCTGCTCCGAGACCTACTGCGTAAGCTCCGTAGCACCTCTCTACGTAGTCCCCGAGGACCCAGCCGAGAGAGCGCTGGGGGAGGTATCTAAGCTGGAGAGGGCTCTGCGGAGAGTTGAGGATGAGCTGAGGGAGGCCCTAGCGCGGCTGGCGTACCTGAACGCGTCCGTAGCTGAGGCATCAGGTAGAGCTGGGGAGGCCCTCACCCAGGTCTCGGAGCTACTAAGACGGGTGGAGAACCTCGAGTCACTACTAGGGGGCGTGAGGCTCGAGCTAGTCGTTAGTTTAGCTAGGGTTAACGCTACGGTAGGTGCCGAACTTAGGGAGCTTAGGAGTAGGGTTAGCTCACTGGAGGGCTCACTCGCGGGTCTTAGAAGCTTCGAGGCTAGGCTCGAGTCCTACGTAGACCGAGCTCAGCAGCTGGCCCTACTAGCTCTAGCTATCTCAGCTACGGGCCTAGCCATAGTCGTAGCCGTACTCCTAGCTCCTAGGAGGGCTCGGTCAGGTCCTTAGGTACTACGTAGCTCCAAGCCTCCCTAGTACCTACTACGAGTACCAGGGTGTCCGAGGTCCTATCAAGGGCTAGGACGCCCCTAGCCCTAACGGTACCTCCCCTGAAGAGTACGTAGGAGTAAAGGGACTCGTAGTTGAGCACCAGCCCGACGCCGCCCGGAGGCGGTGCTACCTGAGCTAGGGACCTCTCAACCCTCAGGTCGATCGTTTTCGAGACGCGCGCCTCACCCGGGTAGTAGAGGGACCTGCAGTCACCCCCCTCCACCTCGATCAGCGCCTCGGCTACGGCTAGGGGTACTAGAACCCTCTCACCGTATCTCCCCGGGGTGTCCGCGGAGAACATTATGTTAACCTCCCTCCTCCCAGCTAGGTAGAGCCTCTTGTACGGTGGGGATATGGTCGCCATCACCTCGGGGGGTAGTCCGTAGACCTCGGACATGGCCCTCAGCCTCCTCACCTCGACCTCCGCCGGTAGCCTACCGAAGGCCTGGTGGGCCGTGGTGGCTACCTCAACAGAGTCCCTACAGCCGTATACGACCAGGTCTACGTCGGATACCTCCGGGTTGTGTATACCGACCAGCACCGACCCGTCCACCCCGACGCTACCCGGTGAGACCCCGCTACAGCTCCTCAGGACCGCGTAGGCCTCGGCTACGTCGAGCTCGACCGGGTCCCTGGGCCTCCTGAGTACCTCGGCTAACCTCTCCCTAGGTCTGTATACGGTCCTAACCCTGCTGAACCTAACGATCGGTACCGTAACCCCCAGGCTCGGGTCGTAGACCTCCTCCTGGAGCCCCCTAACGGCACCTAGGACGTAGCTCGCCCCGTACCTCCTAACCACCCTCTCGAAGCAGGTACCACCCCTACACCACAGGGTCCTCCTAGCGGTGGGTACGTACTTGAGGTAGGCTACGGCTGCGTTAGGTAGGTGGCGGTTCCCGACGGCTACGTAGATCGCCCCGTCTACGTCCTCCAGGTGGTCGTGGTCTAGAATAGCCTCAGCCGGTTTGCTACTAATCACACCTCATCCCGCTCGTGCTTCATCACCTACCTTATATACCCAGGCTAGCGGGGTGTCGGGGTAAATAAGTTGAGGTGCGCGGCCGCGGTACTGGTTGCCCTCGCATTACTCACCGCAGCCGCCCCCGTAGCTAGCGCCTGGGCGGCGCTGAGGAGCTTTGGGGGGGATAGGGCCTACCTACTCTACGAGGTAAGCTACGTAGTTAGGGTAGTTGGTCGGGCGGCTAGTGGGGAGGCTAGGGCATCCTACCTCCTCCACATACTCATCGAGAGGCTCAACACCACCCACTACGCGGTGAGCGCCCTGGCGGATAACGTTACGTACTCCTTCACGTCGGACGACCCCGTCTTCCTACACGTACTCGCCAACCTATTCCTAGTCAACATGAGTAGGCAGTTCGTAGAGCTCCTCTACATACCGCCGGTGGAGGGGGTTACTCTCAGGGTCGCCGTCGAGGGTAGTAGGGTGGCCCAGCTCCTCAACGCCCTAACCAGGTGGTACAACATCGTCGAGGACACCACCGGGGAGAGGTGCTCCGAGGTGTCCGTAGGTAACGTAACCGTCGCTAGCGGTAT
>JAJHQJ010000010.1 GCA_020833415.1 Desulfurococcaceae archaeon
GGTCTAGCACGGCCTCGAACACCCTCAGCTGGTAGCTGAAGGTACCGGGGGTGAAGACCCTATCTAGGCCCACCTCACCCAGGAACCTGACGCCGCCTCCCTCGATGAGCCCCTCCAGCTCCCTAACTAGCCCGACTACGTCGGTACCCCCGCCAATACCCCACGGGTGTACACCGACGGCCGGGACCACCGTGGGGCACCGCCTAGCTAGCTCAACGGTCCTAGCGCTCGACTGGATATCGTCTGATACGGCCAGCATCGTGTACCTACCGCAGTAGGCTGTCCAGGAGTCGCCGTACTCGTGTAGGTGTATATGCGAGTCGACGTAACCCGCCAGGACCACCACGGCGGCCACCGCCTACCTAGTTACCACTACCGCAGGGCCTGCCAGTGGTGGGTAGAGGACCCCGTATATAAGTTACGCACCCCGCTAGTACGTTATCTCCACCAGTAGGGCTAGGAGGCTGACTACGAGTATCCACGTTAGTGCTACCAGTAGGGACGGGGGCGGCGGTAGGGTAGCTACTAGAGCCGATGCTGTGGCTGAGCCGAGGGCTAGTGCTAGGGCGATCCTCTTGAGGGTTATCCTGGGGTGGCCGCTGCGCGCTAGGACCCTAAGTACCGCGGCGGCTAAGCTACCCCTGTACCTAACGTACTCGGGTAGCCTGTGGTAGACCTTCAGACCGCTATCGGTTAACCTGTAGAAAACCCTCCTACCACCCAACCTACCCGACCTCACCACCCTCTTGAAGAGCCTCGGCTCCTCCTCTACGTAGGGTCTTAGGTAGTCCTCGAGGGTCGCCGGGCTCAGCCTAGTCACCGAGGCCAGCGTACTGAGGGGTAGCTCGTAGCCCCTAGACGACCCCAGGGCCACCAGGACGTCGTAGAGGTAGGAGAACCTGATGATATCCCTGGGCATGTCCTGGACCGCGGCCGCAGGTCCCCCGGTACCCGCCGCCCCCCTACCACCCTCCAAGACCGTTACTAGGGTGCTGAACACCCTCCTACCCTTCTCCGTGAGGACCAGCTCCCCCTCGCCCTCGACTAGGCCCTTAGCCCTCATCTTACGCAGCGAGTCCAGGACGGCCTTCCTCCTCTCACCCAGGACCTCCACAAGCCTATCCACGGAGCACCTACCTAGGTACCCCACGGTGAGCAGTATCCTAAGCTGTAGCCAGCCTCTGGCGAAGTCTACAACAGCATCGACCTCCCTAAGAGCTGATACCGAGTTCAGTAGGTCCGGTAGGCCGCTACCCATAGCCGGCAAGTTAACTACGGTAACGCAGTAAATAAGAACAGGAGACCGGCGGCAACCCACCCCCAGCTACCCACCCGTCGACCAGCGGTCGAAACGGACCCCAAATGTTAAGTAGGGCTACCGCGGATCAAAACGTGAGGTGCGTGCAGGTGAGGCCCAAGCTCAGGAGGGCTAGGAGGGGTATAGTAGGTATCGAGGCAGCCATAGTCCTAATAGCGTTCGTGCTAGTGGCAAGCGCCCTAGCATTCGTAGTACTAAACATGGGCATGTTCACAACGCAGAAGACCAAGGAGGTGATAGCTAGGGCTTACGAGGAGGCGACGAGGGCTATAGACATAGCTGGGAACGTGGTAGCTAAGACCTCTGATGGTAGTGTAGACCTAGTAGCAATACCCATAAAACTGACGGCGGGCTCTAGAGCAGTAGACCTAAACAAGACGGCAGTAGCGATAACCGTTATAAACCCGGATGGCTCAGCTCAGCACACGGACAACGGCTACAGGTATATAGATGAAAAGACGTTCTCTAAAATCAAAGACTTCGGCAGTGATATAACAGGCTTGAATGAGCTGGAGGCTACCTTCGTCTACGTGAGGACCGACGAAGATGCCACTACAGGTGATAACCTACTGGAGCCTGGAGAGATAGTGCTGCTGGTCTTCAAGGCACCTACTGGCACAGGCCCCTACAGTAGGATCATAGTAGAGATTAAGCCTCCTCAGGGTGCTTCAATAACCGTTGAGAGGGTAGTGCCGCCTAAGATAGACAGTACCTACGTAGACCTAGACATAGGTGGGTAAGCCCTTATAAGGGCTTACCCAACCCTAGTAGGGGTGTGAGATGAGCCGGGTTTTTTACTCCACTCCCCTCTCCCTAGGTGTGAGTAAGGAGGTTGCGGTAGTCGTCCTAGCCTTCGTAGCTACGGCCGCGACCTACGGCTTCGTCCTCTACTCGTACACGTCTTTCTTCCGCGCTCAGCCCCCCGCTCAGTTCTCGGCTCACTCAGCCTACCTCCTCTACTACGGTGGCTGTGTGTGGAGGGTCGACGTACCTATCTCGGTGAGCGGGGGCCCCGTAGACCCGACCCAGGTGGTTATCCAGCTGTCGGTGGGCGGCTACTCCGCGAGCTTGAACGCCTCCACGACTAGGTTCTCCGCTGGTGGTAGGGTCTTCTACGGCTCTGTAGCTGGGTTACTGACCTCGGGGAGGGTCGTGGCCGTAGTTTACGGAGGTGGGGAGGGGGTCCCCCTAGACCTCTTCGTGTTCGTAGACCCTCTGGGTAGGCTTAACGTAGTCGTAGACGACGACTCGGATGGGGTTATGGATGACTCCACCCTCCTGAGGTTCTCCCAGGGGGTCGGTGCCCAGGTCCCCCTGGACCTGGGGTCGGAGGTGGTGCTAACCGCTACTAAGGGCGAGGTACTACCCCTAGAGTACCTAACGGTCCTGGCGTCCGCCTCGAAGCCCGGTGCCTCGGTCGAGGTAGTTGGTGGGGGTCTACGCTACCTCATCCCGGTTCCAGAGCTCCTCACCAGCCTGAGGACCCCTACCCTGGTGGTGAGCGCGGTCGAGGGTTCCGCAGGTCTCTACGCCTCGGTTATTATCCCGAGGTGCGTTGTCCCGGAGGGCTCTAGGCTGGGGATCAGGGTAGCGGTAGCCTCAAGCACCGTAGCCGAGGCTACCGTAGCGGTACCCAGCGTGGGGGGCGTGACCGGGGCCGTAGTGGTGCCGCTAAGGTGAGCACTACGTCCAAGAGGTTCAGAACCGTTGTGGTACTCTACACAGTCCTCGGGGCAACCCTATCCGCCGTCGGCGCCCTAACCGCGTGGCTATCCAACGCCGGGGCGGTACCATCGCTCACCAACCCGGTCGCCAGGGTCGCGGTAATAGCGCTAGGCCTCGCACTCCTGGCAATCGGTACGCACATAGCCATAGCCGGTCTAGCTAGCTTAAGGAGTAAGTAGCTGGCCACCAACGACACGACCCCGGCGGACTGCAGGACCTAGGCGGGCTATTATGGCTCTAGCCCTACCATCAATTCGGGTCCCCAATACTACTACGCCCAACGACCTGCGCCCTCTCCGACGCTGGGCGCGGGGACTGCAAACTCCTATACTAGGTTTAGAAAGCGTTATTAAATAGCTCCTACTATATGTTTAGAAGGGGGGTGCGACTTACTGAGGTGGTCCTGCGACTGCCCGCTGTGTCGAGCGCTGGTCCACCCCGTACTACGTAGGCTAGCAGCTACAGCAGAGGTCCGCGAGCGGGTCGCCCCGGAGGTAGTTGAGGAGCCGCCGGCCTCGGAGCCACCCCGAACGCCCTACGAGGTCTTAAACCCCCCGGTAGCCCCGCAACCCTCCCCGCCTCCGGTGGAGAGGGGGGTAGAGGGGGGACCCCTTGAGGTTAGACTACCGGAGGAGTTCGTTGAGAAGTTTGAGAGTCTTGAGAGGGAGGTGAGTACCCTACATAGGGAGCTCAACGCCCTCCGCGATAGCCTGACGACCCTGGCGGTAGAGCTTAGGGAGGCTGTGGCGGAGCTGGGTAACCCGTTCAACGTACTGAGGGGCCCCACCAACGGTGGCGAGCATAAGGACGGGGGTGGGAGCGGGAGAGGCTCGAGGAGGCTCCAGCCAACTACGTTCCTAAGCATCCTGAAGGTCCTCTACAGCATGCTCGAGGAGGTTGGTAAGGAGCAGGCGCTGCTGCTGGTTAGGGGGTACGTAGATGCCGGGGTAGTGGATAGGGAGGTGGGGGAGGCCCTGGCTAAGATGGTCGAGCTAGCTGATGCTATGAGGAGGAGCGGGCTCTCTGTAGAGAAGCAACTCCCCTACACCTACGCCATACTCAAAGCCCTTAACGTGGGCGACCGGGACCTCGACGATTACGTACTGAGGGAACTACTCAAGCGTGGGAGACTTGGGTAGGGGGGTCTCCAACGTAGTAGCTGAGGCCCTACTGCTGGTCGTTGGGGTATCCCTAGCTGCAGCCCTACTGTCGGCAGTGGTCTCCAGGGTATCCATCGTTCAGAGTAGGTTCTCGAACGTTGTCTCGGAGCTAGCCCAGTCGGTGGTTGAGAGGCTCGCGTACGTCTACGCTACGTACAGTCCCTCCGAGGGCGCGTTCGTGGTGTACCTAAAGAACGTAGGTAGCTACCCGATCTACCAGCTCAACGCATCCACAGTTCTCTTCGGTGGTGCGGAAGGCCTGCAGTACCTACCCTACTGCAGTAGCCAGAGGGTCGGCTGCTGGAGGGTGGTGGAGCTCGGGGTAGTCAACAACACCCTAGACCCCGCTGAGACCGTAGCCGTATACGTGTACAACTCGACCAGCGTAACCCCGCCGTACCGCTTCAAGCTGGTGACCGCCAGGGGGACGGCGGTCGAGGCTACGTTCACCGTCTACTGGTAGGTGGCGCCATGTCAACCTCGGTAGTAGCCTCCGCAGCGGTCATGGGTTTAGCGATGGTGATCCTACTCGCCGTGCTGGCCAACTTCGTGGTTACCTACGTAGCCACGGCGGGTAGGTTGCTGGAGCTCTCGAGGTACTACAGGAGGCCTACGCTACTAATCGGCGGAGCCCGCGTTGTGGGCGGGGGCCGCGTGGTCTTCAACGTAACGAACCAGGGTCCGGAGTCCGTAATCGTAGACTCCTCGACCACCCTCCTACTCGACTACCAAGCTGGAGACGGCTCGGGGCGTGTTACTGAGCTACTCAGCTACGGTACATCCTGGTACGTAGAGGCCCTAGTAGTCGGGGGCTCGACCTACCCCGTAGCTCCCGGGGCCGCCGTAGAGGTGAAGCCCGGGGCCACGGCCCGCGTTGTTGCTACAGTAGGTGGTGGTATAGCCCCGGGTAGTACTGTGATCCTAGTACTAGTAGATAGGTGGGGCTCGAGGGTTGAGTATGTCTTCGCAGCTACCTAGACTAACGACGGTGAGCACTGGTAACGAGGAGCTGGACATGAGGCTAGGAGGGGGTATCCCCCACCCGTCCCTAGTACTCATGGAGGGTGACAACGGTACCGGGAAGACGGCCCTATGCGCCCAGTTCACCAAGGGGTACCTCATGGATGGGATGAGGGTGGTCTACGTAACTACCGAGAACACCGTTAGGCACTTCCTAGAGCAGGCGCGTAACATAAGTATAGACCTAACGGACTACTTCCTAAAGGGTCAGCTAACGGTCCTATCGTCCAACATCCGGGGGGCTAGGTGGGATAGGGATAGGGCTAGGGCGGCCGCCGAAGCCCTCATAAAGTTCGCCGAGTCCGGTGTAGCCAGGTACAGCGCCCTCATCATAGACTCCATGAGCCAGATCCTCCACTACCTCGGGGATGGGGAGATCCACACCCTACTAACCAGCCTGAGGGGCGTGGTTAGGAGGGGTACTACCGTGATAGTCACCCTACACCCAGGGGTGGTCGGGGAGAGCGTGGTGAGGGAGTTCGCAGCAGCCTCCGACGTCTACATGAGGCTGACCCTCGGTGAGATCGGGGGTAGGCTGGTGAAGGTGATCAACGTAGTTAAGATACGGGGGGCCCCAACCCTAGCTGAGACGAGCATAGCGTTCGACGTAGACCCGGCCTTCGGTATCAAGGTAGTCCCACTAGCCCTAGCTAAGGTATGAGGTGGGAGTAGCTGGCCCAGGTGAAGCGGTACCAGGTAGCGGCTCGGGGTGCTACCGACCTCTCCACATACCTCAGGAGGTACCCGTACCTAGCTAGGTACATCCAGCAGGTAGCTACCGAGGTCGGGGTACCCCAGTTCCTCGGGCAGGACGTGCCGGGCGACCTGAAGAAGGCGGTCAAGGTCAACGTGGTGTACACAGTCGACGACGGGGTCTTCATACACGTCTACACGCCTCCACGCGGTACCGAGTCGGGCTACAGGAAGTACGTTGTGGTGGAGCCGCCGAAGCCTCCACCTGAGCTGCTGAGGGCTGTAGAGGAGAAGCTAGCGGCCGTACTCACGGAGAGGGACGCCGCCTCTAGCCTTACCGAGAGGAGGGAGGTGCTGATGAGGGCTCTTGGGAGGGTGATCGAGGTTGTAGATACCCCGGTGAACTACAGGGACTTACTGAGTGGGGGACTGGGTAAGCTCAGGAGGATCCCGGTGTACTCCGCGGACTACCAGAACCTACTGTACCACTTGGTGAGGGATAAGGCCGGTCTAGGGGTTCTAGAGCCCCTACTTAAGGATAGGTACATAGAGGACATCTACTGCAACGGGGTCGGCTACGTCTTCATAGTCCACAAGGTCTTCGGACCCCTCGAGACGAGCCTACACTTCAGTACCCAGGAGGAGCTCGACAGGTTCATCATAGAGCTGAGTGAGAGAGTCGGTAAGCCGGTGAGCCACGCGAGACCCATAGTCGACGCGACCCTACCGGACGGTAGTAGGATAAACATAGTCTTCGGTAGCGACGTCAGCCTGAGGGGGAGTAGCTTCACCATCAGGAAGTTCAGCAAGATCCCCATGAGCGTGACCGAGCTGATAAGCCTTGGGACCATGGATGAGTACGTGGCTGCCTACCTGTGGATACTCCTCCTAGAGGGGATGAGCGGGTTCATAAGCGGTGAGACGGCGTCGGGGAAGACCACCACCCTCAACGCCATAACGGCGTTCATAAGACCTACGGCTAAGATAGTCTCGATCGAGGACACGGCCGAGATCCAGCTACCCCACGAGAACTGGCTGCGCGAGCTTACCCGGGACACGGGCAGCGTTGAGACCAGCGTCACCATGTTCGACCTCCTCAAGGCAGCTCTGAGGCAGAGACCTAACTACATAATAGTCGGTGAGATCAGGGGGGCCGAGGGTAACGTAGCCTTCCAAGCCATGCAGACGGGTCACCCAGTTCTATCCACATTCCACGCCGCAAGTGTTGAGAGGCTCGTCCAGAGGCTGACGTCGCCACCGATAAACGTACCCATAACACACATAGACAACCTGAACTTCGTGGTAATCCAGAGCGCTGTGTACAGGGAGGGTGTGCTCATGAGAAGGGTGATAAGCGTGAACGAGATAGTGGGCTACGACCCTAAGGCTAAGTCGGTGATCTACATACCTATATACACGTGGGACCCGGCTAGGGATAGGTTCACGTTTAGAGGTAGGGGTACGAGCTACCTACTCGAGGAGAAGATAGCCGTAGCCAGGGGCATACCTAGGAGGGAGATGGGGCTCATATACGATGAGCTCAATCTGAGAGCTAAGATACTTAAGAGCCTAGTCGAGAGGAGGGTCTTCAACTACTACGACCTGTTCAGAGTCATAGCGAGGGTCTACAGCATGGTTGACGCGAAGGCCAAGGCCTCGCCCAAGGAGGAGACCCCCTACGCCATAATTAAGGCCCTCGAGGAGGCCCTCGCCAGGATACGCCGGGGCGAGCTGGTAAAGTAGCCCGACCCAGTGATGGCTGTGCCGAGGAGGTTAGCAGACCCCTACTTCCTAGCCGCACTAGCTGTAGCGGTGGCTATCGTAGCCTACTTTAGGGAGCCTACCTACGCACCGCTACTCCTAATACCGGCAGCCGTCGGTCTAGTACGCATAGGGCTACCCCTGCTCAGGAGTAAGCTGAGGGTCTCCGCAGTAGACCTAGACCTCCTCTTCCTACTCCTCCACATGTACTCCGTCTCCACGGGCAAGCCCCCGCGTAAGAGGCTCTTCCAGCTGAACTGCATCGTGGGGGACTACGGGGAGTACGGCAGGGCCCTAAACAGGATAGCCGGTCTAGCTGTGGACTGGGGTTACGGGTTCGTCGCTGCCACTAGGTACGTAGCTAGGGAGGTTA
Organism: Desulfurococcaceae archaeon; assembly: GCA_020833415.1. Classification (GTDB taxonomy): domain Archaea; phylum Thermoproteota; class Thermoprotei_A; order Sulfolobales; family NBVN01; genus DRZP01. Next base: position 8,051 of record JAJHQJ010000010.1, read on the forward strand.
GGAATAGGGCGCTGAGCGACTTCCTCCTAAGGTTCAGCGAGGTACTGAGGACTGGGGAGGACCCGACTCTGTTCCTCGAGACGGAGTTCGCGGCTGCTAGGAGGAACTACCAGTCCCAGTACTACAGGACCGTGGATATCCTGAGGATCGTACTGGGCCTACACACCACGGTTATGAGTGCTGCCGCCTTCATACTGACCGTCATGAGCGTCCTCCTGATGTTCATCGGTGGCGATGTAAGCGTGTACTTCGTTACCTTCGTGAGCTCCACCACCCTCGTAGCTATGTTCACCGCAGTGATATACGTAGCGGTACCCAAGGAGTGGATAACCCCTAGGGCTAGGCCGAAGCCAGCTCGGATCTATAGGAGGTACAACATAGCGCTAGCAGTAAGCCTACCCCTAGCGGCGGTCCTCGGCTACCTAGCGTACAGAGAGCTGGGCGGTGCCGAGTGGTCCCTGATGGCGGTCGGCGGGGTTATGCTAGTACCCGGGCTGGCCGCTAGGAGTATAGAGAGTAGGGTGAAGAAGCTGGAGTCCTTCTACACGATCTTCGTACGTAGCCTCGGCATGACGTACGCCATAATCCCGAACTACCAGAAGGCCTTCAGCTCCCTACTTATGAGCGACTTCGGGCCCCTGATGGGGCCTCTATCCCGCGCCTACTCCCGGGTGAGTAATGGGATAGACCCGAGGATAGCCTGGAGGTACTTCATCTACGATACGTGGAGCGACCTAATAGCTAGGTCTACGAACGTGTTCGCCGATACGGTCGACGCGGGGGGTAGCACCAGGCTCGCCGGGACCCTCCTAAGCGACCTCTGCACCAGGATAAGCGACCTCAGGAGCCTCAGGGAGAGGGTTGCGAGGACTTTTGAGGTGACCACCTACATGATGCAGGCCCTGGTCTCGGCTATAGCTGTGGCGATCATAAACATAGTGAGACTGTTCTCGGACTACGTCAGGGTCCTCGCGATCGGCGTGGGAACCGTGGCGTTCTACGAGCTACCGATGATGGCCTTAACCCCGGAGACCGTAGCTATCATGACCAACATCACGATGGTCTTCCTAGCCCTACTGACGGTAATGAACGCCATAGCTATCAAGGTAGCCTGCGGGGGAATTCCGGAGGCCTTCTGGCAGCAGGTATCCATCCTACTCGTCGTTACCAGCGGTGCTGTAGTTGGGATGAGGTTCATGGTGGAGGCGATCTTCGGTAGCCTACTCGTACCTCCGGCCCTAGTCCCAGGGTAGGTCCCCCAGTCAACGCGCGTTCTTATTAGGTCTAAGTACATGGAGTTCTCGGTGGGGGCCATATCGGGGCCTCGCTCTAGGCTACTCCTCTACGTACTTGTAGCCCTAGTAGTTCTCAACAGCTCTACCCAGGTACTCTCGCAGAGCCCCCCGACGTTCCCACCGCAGGTAGTCAGGAGGTCCGTAACGTGGTCGGACGGTGGGTTACTGTGGATACTCGACGTCGCCCTGAGCTCGCCCATGCCGTGGTATGTGGGTGGCCTAGCTAACGTCTCAGTTACGGTAACCCTCGGGGTGGCACCACCGGGTAGGAGCCTCAGCCTAGTTCTCCGGTTGGTAGGTCCAGGTGGTACTGAGCTAGCCTCCAAGTTCTTGGGGACTCTCTCGGGGGAGTCCCAGAGGGTATGCGGAGACCTACAGCTGGTCGTCTCCCCACTCTACTTCAGTACCCGCGCCGGGGAGATCTCCAAGGTGAACCTAAGGGTGGTTCTAGAGGGGTACTCCGACAGTAGAAAGTATAACGCCACGGCGGACTTCCCGGTGCTGATCTCATCGCCCCGGTCTAGGCTAAGTATCAGCGTGGGGATCAACGGGAGACCCGACTACAACTACATGGTCGAGTCCATAGCTCGGGTTAATATAAGCGTACTGCTACGGAATACTGCCGAATCGTACGTAGACGGCGCGCTCCTAATGATATACGTGAACAACACTCTAGCCGATAGGATCTCAATCGGTAGGGTCGGGCCCCTAGAAACGCGGGAGGTCACCACCACGCTACTCAACTACTTTAGACCGGGGGTCTACTACATCCGGGCGGTCGCGAGCTACTACCTCCAGGAGGGGGTGGTGGAGGAGGCTAGCGCTATCGGCCTGCTGGAGGTAATCACCGGCTCGAGCGTTGTGCTGAACGTCGATAGGTCGGTGGCTGTTGAAGGTACGCAACTGACCTTCTCAGGCGTGGTCTCACCCGCACCTAGGGGTGGTCAGGTAGTTCTCGAGAAGCTCGTCGGCGGCGTGTGGGTAGGTATAGGCACTGCCACTGTAGACCCCGGGGGCTTCTTTAGGTTCCGGTGGGTAGCCGAGGACGTACCCCCCGACCTCGACTACGTAGTACACACCTTCAGGGTCAGGGTTCCGGTATCCCTGGTAGGCGGTGTAGCTAGTCTCTACAGCCCGACCGTATCTGTGCAGGTCTTCTCATCCAGGATGGTGGTGAGGTTCATTGCGGACATCTCTCTAAGCATAGTACCGGATACCGTAGCTAGGGGGCTGAAGGCGTCGTTCTACGTAAGGCTACGTCCGCAGTTACCCGTATGCATACCCATTAAGCTGGTCTACAGGGTCCCGGAGCTCTACGAGTGGGCTGAGCTAGGTGAGGTAGTGGTATGCGGGGGCGAGGGAGTGGGTGAGGTAACTATAGAGCTACCCCCCGGGAGGTACCCGGTTAAGGCCTTGGTATACTCAAGGTCGGGTAGCGTCGAGAGCTTACCCAGGGTCCTCACCGTAGTAGCAACACCTAGGCTGGTGTTGGAGGCTAAGAGCCCCCTCTTCTACGGGGAGTCCCTGGAGGTTAGGGTGGTGCTAAGCCCAGTACCCGACGGGGCTGCCCACGGGTGGCTGGGCGTCACGATTAACGGCTCCAGGTGGTTCAGCTCAAACATCTCCATAGTAGGGGGCTACGCCACCGTAAGCCTTGGGAGAGTGAGCGCGGTAGGTGTACTGAACATCACGGTCTGCGCCTCAGCCTACGGTACTACCGTATGTAACGCGACCCTGGTGAAGGTACTTAGGCCCTCCATATCCATATCCCCACCCTCAGTAACTGCGGAGACCGGCGCGTCGGTCAGCTTTACCGTAGCGGTATCCCCGGGGCAGACCTACCCGCTCAGGGTTTCAGTACTGCAGGACTCCACCGTAGTTAACTCCTACAGCGTCGAGACCGACGGCACCGGAGTGGCTAGGCTCACGGTTAGCGCCCCGCCGAGAGCCGGTAGGTACTCCGTTACAGTCGAGATACCGGGAACGGGTCTATCGGCATCGGCGACCCTCAACGTCATAGAGGTAGTCAGGTCCATCAGCTTGGAGATCCTCAACAAGTCCGTACCCCCCTCAGCTACGGTAGTCGCTAGGGTAACCCTGCACCCACCACCGGCGAGCCCGGTGCAGGTAATCCTGCTGATCCAGGCTAACGGTAGGTGGAGCCCGCTGGCCTACGGACTCATCCTATCGGGTGGGGAGGGTGTGGTTAGGTTCCAGGCCCCCGCCGATGCGGGTACGTACAGCGTTAAAGCTAGGGTCGAGGCTATGCAGGTCGAGAGTAACGTGGTAACCCTACAGGTCTCCCCGCAGACGGTCATCGCGCAGGAGTACCTCTACGCACTGGTAGCCGCCGCTGCCGCGGTAGGTGGGGTACTCCTACTCATCGGTAGGAGGAGATGATAGCCCTCCAAGCCACAGAACCCCCTGGCTCTACCCAACTCATCGGTCTACTGCAGGTGCTGATTGCGGTGGCCATCCTCATAGCTGTAGCTATAGTTGCTATCTCCCTCACTACACTATCGAGACCTACCGAGAGCTCCAGACCCCCCGAGAGAGGTGGGGGGCAAGACATCGAGGAGGAGGCGGGCCCTAGGCGTGTGCCGGCACTAGTGGAGAAGTACGAGGTTGAAGTACTTAGGTACCTGAGTAGAGCTGAGGCGGTCGATATACAGGACCTGCTAAGCCAGCTACCAGACAGCAGGGAGTACGTAGGTGAAGCTATTTCAAGGCTCGCTGAGTCCGGACTGGTGGAAGTATCGAGCGGGATCGTAGCCCTCACAGAGAAAGGGAGGAAGATGCTCGAACTACTTAGGGAAAAGCGGTGGCTGAAGGACGTAGAGAAATCCGAGGAGTAGCCCATACGACCGTTCGTCCCTAGATGCCCATCCTTACTAGTCCATGTTTATTCATCGCATCCAGGGACTTCCACCTCGCCCATGCTTCACGGGCGATCAGCGTGGGGTCATGGGCGGCCGTCGAGCCCAACGGCACGGGGCCCCCATCTAGCGTAGACCCGCCTAGGCGATGGGGGCAATGCCCCGAGCCTAGGCGGGCCCTGAGGAGCAGGTTGTAGCTCGCTACAACATCTCTATGCCATAGCTCCCCGCCCTTGGAGCACCTACCAACTCTACCGCCGTTCCTGTAAGCGATTGGGGCGTTATGTATTGGACACACCCTAGAGGTGTTCCTTGGGTTTACATAGATTACTGGGACGCCGTGCTCCCTAGCCTTCTCCTCGATAGCTCTCTGGACTCCCTTGAAGGACGCCTGGTATACCCTGTGCCTGAGCTGATCGTCCCCGATGTGGTTGATCATTTCTTTAGCAGGGTTTTTACCAAGTGTCAAGCCTTTGGCAGACCTCCTTGGGCCTCGGCAACCTCTCCGAAGACTCTGGAATAGCTTATACCAGCAATAATAGATAGAAAGAGCTTATAGATTTAGGTCTAACCCCTAGCCATCAACTACGAAACAACCCCCATCTAACCGCTTTCCGCTGACGTTGAGGTATCTGTTCATAAGGTATCGGCTCACGGGATCCACATGCTCAGGTCCGTCGGGAAACCCTTCACCTCTTCCTTTATTTGTTGAAGCTACTATGAAGTGACTACGTAGTTATTGACGAATTTTTAAGTGATCGACATCGAGATAGGCTGATGTGTTGTTTAGACCTTGAGTTCTATGAACCAGGGCTTCATGCTATACCTTAGTTCCTGGTCTCTATGCCTTGGTTTTTCCAGTATGAATAGCTTCTCGTGGTATATTAGTAGGAAGTCCCTGTCCCTCAGCTTGCTCCAGACCTCTCTAGTTGTCTTCATCCTGTGCTGAACTTTTATCACCTCCTCCTTTAAGACGAAGCCTACGTCGAGGAGTATCATCAACGCGTAGTGAGTTATTGGTACGTAGTGCCTCTTGACCCTCGTATCCCCAATTAGTATGCCCAGTACTCCACCAGGCTTTAGCACTCTGTAGATCTCTCTCGCTACCTGCCTAAAGAGAGTTAGGTACTCCTCTAGGCTCGTAGTCCTGGACAGATCTCCTTCGGTTCCCTGCTCACCGTACTCGATGATGTTAAAGTACGGCGGGTGGGTAGCCACCAAGTCTATGGAGTTATCCGGTACCTTATCGAGTTTCCTGGCATCGCCGTGGTAGACCTTGTACCAAGCGCTATAGGCGCTACCCGCGGTGTTACCGTCCTTAACGTAATCGACCAGCCTCTTGGGCTTTCTCTCGTGTAGAGCCTTCACAAGGTAGTAGAGCCTGTGATGGGTTAAGATGACGGCGTTGTAGTTTATGTCCACAGCTATGCAGTTCCTGTTCAGTAGCAAGGCCTCTATACAGGTCGTTCCAGAGCCTACCATAGGGTCTAGAACGGTTTCACCAGGGTTGGTGTACCTCAGTATCAAGGCGCGGGGTATCTGGGGGGCCCAGTTACCCCTGTAGTCGCCCCTGTGGGTAGCCCAAGAACCTCTCTCAGGGAAGCTCCAAACGGTTGCAGAGATATCTGTGAGTTCTCCAGGTAAGGGCTCGAGCCTCCTAACCTCTATAGGTTCGAGGGGGATTACCTGGTCCTCGATAGCTATAGCTTTATGCTTGGAGACGAAGTCTAGGTACTCCTCTACGGGGACCTCCCTCATGCTCTAAACCTCATGACGCGCCTCGCATCAGAAGGTGTGGACCCGGCCTCAGGAAGAGCGTAGACGGCTAGAGTCATTTTAGAGCCCAGGTACTTCGGGGGTGGGTAGTTGGCGCCTCCTGAAGACCTACCCACTTAAGCGTTGCGAGGAACCTCCTAACTTCAGTTTTTAAATCGTTACTCAACGCGCTGAAGTGGTGGTCGATTACGCTGTCAACGCTCCATCTATCTCTTAAAGTCTTGAGTATCGCATTAATAAGGCGTTCATCTATAACACCGTATTTCCCCTTCAATTCCGCGAACGTTTTACCTAGGTCATCGTGCGTAGGTATTTTTGCTCGGGGTTTGAGATCGGGGGAGGACCTCCAGACCCCAAAATCGCGTTCGGTTTTACCGTCAGGCACGGCTATTAATACCACGTGGTCGTCGATCTCCTCAACTAGGATGAGTCCGGGGGACCTATCTCTGCAGACTCCAAGCTTTGCATCCAGCTCGTTCCTCACCCCCTCGGGTGGCGGTAGTCTATCTATACTACCCATATACCGCTTTTCACTAAGCGCTCTCAACGCCTCATCCTTACTCCAGGCCGTACAGCTACACCTCTCGCATTCTCTCCTCTAAAACCTCCACCCTTTGGGGAATTATAAACGGATCAACTGCTTAAGAGAAGATGATGCTGTTGACCTATGGAGAGGTTAGTCAGGGGGTTATTAAGGGGGAGAATATCTACGGGGCTCCCAGGGGCGGGTTCCACCAAAGTTCATCGAAAAAGAAAGTAATACTGTTTTTCTATACCGTCAAGAAGGGCTCTAAAAGACTTGTGCGAGGCTGTTGACGTATGTAGAGCTCCTCCTGGTCGGTTTAGGGAAGATGAGCCTCTATGGCCTGACGAAGTTGCTAGAGTAAGAAATCTCCCAGGGTGTAACCCGTCAAATCGGGCATAGTTGATTTAAGAGAAGATGCCAAGAAGCTGAATTTTTCGGGGAGAGGTAGGGGAGGCGAACGTTCTACTTACGGGAGCGCCAGCAAATGCTAAAAGCCTGTATTGGAGCATTCGAGGTCCGAATTAGTGATGTGGGCGTTTAGATAAGTCGAAACGGTGAGAGCCGGTAAGGACCGCGTCGAGAAGCTTCCTCCCAACCTTCTCGAGAACCTCCCCTCTAACATAATCACCAAAAGCCTTGGCATTCATTTTCATACCAGGGTCTATCAGGAAATTCGACTCTCCCATGAGCTCAACCGGGGGTTCACGACCCTGGGAAACGCTGTGAACCGGTACTAGGCTAAGGTATTTAGAATGGGGGCCCCAATCGTGTGGCGGGCCCGCCGGGATTTGAACCCGGGACCACCGGCTTAGAAGGCCGGCACCCTATCCTGGCTAGGCCACGGGCCCCTACTCAGTCTTCGTGGCGGAGCTTAAAACCTCTACCTAGGCGGTCTCCCCCGTATCCTTAGTACCACCGGTCGGTCTAGCTCCCCCCTGTAGTCTACCTCCACCCCGAGGACCCTCTGGACTAGCCATATGTTCGTGTAGGCGTGCATGGTGAGCCTCGCCAACCCAGCTACGCTCTCCCCGTCGGCTAGGGCTAGGTAGGGTACTACCATGTCCCCCATGTGCCTGTCGTAGGCCATCCCCGTCCCCAGGTCCTCGAGGAGCTTGGCGGCCGCCTCCCTGCCTACGACCTCCGCCGGCTTACCCCTCTCGCCTAGAGCGTCCCCCCCGAGTACGCTCCTCTCCGTCTCGGCCCAGAGCACCACCCCGGAGCCGGGCCCTAGGTGCGGGTCCCTACCCTCCTCGTACCACTCGACGTCGACGGTGACCGGTACCCCGAGCCTCCTAAGCTCCTCGGTAGCCGCCCTGGCCTGCCTCTCGGCTACGTGCCTCGGTAGCCTGACGCAGTGCGACAGCCCCCTCACGGAGAGGGCCCTGCCGGCCTCGACTAGGTCTACCGGGTTGAAGCCCCTCGGGGGCCTCTCGACCCTGACCCTCACGACACCGCCTCCCCTCGGGTAGTGCCCCCTCCTAACGAGCTCCACATCGAACGAGTACCCCAGCCTGGCTAGGTGGGGTCTGACCACGAACCTCAGGTAGTCGATCGGTGGTGACCACGGTACGTCGGTACCGCCCCTGATCTCCAGCTGCACCGGCGAGTCCGCGAAGGCTACTATAGGTAGTAGGGTCTGGAGTACCAGGGTTACGGAGCCGGCTGTACCTACGTCGAATACGTAGCTACCACCCCTGATCGAGCCCGGCCTGAAGACCACCTCGGTAGACCCTACGTAGGCCCCTTCAACACTGGCCCTGCAGACCTCCGCCGCGGCTAGTATACCGGTTAGGTGCTGCCTCTTCAACCCCGGCTCAGACCTCTTAGCCCTTATGTTGACGACCCTTACGTCGACCCCCGCTATAGCTGAGAGGGCTACCGCCGTCCTGAGTATCTGCCCCCCGCCCTCACCGTAGGAGCCGTCTATAACTAGCATCTCAGTCCAACCCCAGGACCTCCCTAATCCTCTCAACACCCCCTATCTCATCTATGAACCTAGTCACCGACCTGGGTACGAGCTCCCTCCAGCTACCATCCCCCGCGGCCATGAGCCTCCTAATCCTAGTCGAGGAGTACCTACCCCTCTCGTAAGGTGGTGGTACGAGGACCTCGTAGCCGGCCTCCTTGAACAGCCTAACGACTAGGGGGTTCCTAGCCACCCCGTACCTGAACTTGGGTACGTAGAGCTGCAGGTAGTTAACCCACACAGCGTTCATCAGTACATCCGGGACGGGGATTATGTAGACCCTCCTAAGGTCTATACCGAACTCCTCCATGGCTAGCCTAAGCATTACAACCCTCTCACCAGCTGTAAACGGGTTGACGATGGTGTGGGACTCCTGGGCAGTACCTATAGCTACCACAAGCTCGTCAACCCTCTCGAGGGCCCACCTAATCACCTCGACGTGACCTAGGTGTACCGGCTGGAACCTACCCGGGTACACGGCCCTAACTACATCGCTCCAGACCATAGCCCCTGGTCGAGTACCGTTGATAGCAAATAAGCTGGCGGGTAGACGCCTAGCCCGACCCTAGCCGCGCTGCGTACTCCTCAGTACTAGCTCTAGGTAGGACTCCACGATGAGGGGTCTACCCTCCAGACCAAGGTCCCTGAGTACGGCTCTAACCTCCCTGAGTAGTACCTCCTCCGACTCCGGGTTAACCATCTCGAACTCGGCGAAGCTACCCAACCCCTCGACTACGTCTAGGAATACCCTGAGCTCCCCCCTAGTGTAGACCCTCCTACGCTTAGCGACCCTGATGGCCTGGAAGCCCAGCTTCCTGAAGACCTCGAGTAGCCGCCCATCGGGTAGAGGTATCTCGACCTCCTCCCTAGCCTTAACCCTGGAGGGCTCGACGACCCCCTTGTAGGTGAGCCTGAACTCAGTACCCGAGGGGGTCTCGGACCTCCTGAACCTGAGGACCGTCCCGTATCTGTAGCTACTGCAGCTCCTTAGGTCTACGTAGTGGTCCTCCTCGTAGACCTCGCCCAGGTACCTGAAGCCCAGCCCCTCGAGCACCTCCGACACCCTCCCCAGGTCGACGCCCTCCAGGCTCACCTTAACCTCAAACTCCCTAGAGCCCACCCGCAGGCTCACCTCAACTCTTAAGGTAGTCTAAGCTAAAAGAGCTGGGCGGGGGTTGCCGGGCTACACCGAGGCCCTGAGTACCGTGTGGGACAGGATTAGGAGCTCCATCAGTAGTAGGGTCGAGGAGGTGGCGTCGACCTACGGCTACCTAAGCTACATGGTCGCTAGGTACCTGGAGATCCTCAGTAGCTGGGAGGACGTCCTGGAGCTACTCAACGCCTTCGAGAGGGAGCTACCTAGGTCCATAAGGGTGAACACTCTGAGGTTTAGGAACCCAGGGGAGGTTGTCGAGAGGTTGCAGGTCCTGGGCTACGCCCTCACCCCGGTACCCTGGGAGAGGTACTCCTACACCGTGGTTAAGCCTGGGAGGGTACCCCTAGGGGCTACCCACGAGTTCCTCCTCGGTGGCTACTACCTCTACAGGGGGTTGGCGTCCCTCCTACCCCCAGTAGCTCTGAACCCGACGGGTAGCGATAGGGTACTAGACGCTGCCGCAGCCCCCGGGGGTAAGACTACTCACATGGCCCAGCTAATGGGTGGCAGGGGGCTTATAGTTGCGGTAGATGTAGATAGGGAGAGGTTTAGGGCCCTCAGGACCAACCTGGAGAGGATGGGTGTTGAGAACGTAGTTGCCCTGAGGATGGACAGTAGGCTCGTCCCGAAGGTATTCGGGAGGTTCTTCACCAAGGCACTACTCGACGCGCCGTGTACTGGTGAGGGGATCATACAGCTTGATAGGTCGAGGAAGGTTAAGACGTCCTTCGAGGACCTGGTTAGGGCCCACAGGCTCCAGGTGGAGCTCCTGAGGGCTACCGTGGAGTCCGTGGTCCCCGGGGGTCTCGTACTGTACTCTACGTGCTCCATAGCTCCCGAGGAGGACGAGTTCACGGTCGCCGAGGTACTCGAGTCCTCCGACCGGGTCGAGGTGGTCGACATACCCCTGGAGCTCGACCTAATGCCGGGGCTGGGCGAGTACTTCGGTGTGGGGCTCCCGGACGGCGTTAGGAGGTGTAGGCGGGTATACCCGCATAAGCACGGGATGGAGGGGTTCTTCCTATGCCTCCTAAGGGTACTGTGAGGTGTAGGGTCGGCGGCGGAGAGCTTGGGGAGGAGGTCGCCAGGCTATTCGGAGCCGGGGCCCTCAGGGCCCTCGCGGGCTACGTCCCCATGTACTGCTGGAGCTCCTTCACCGAGGTCTACCTACTCAGGGAGGAGCTCCTGGAGGCGGTCGACAGGGTACTCAGTAGCGGTAGGGTACCCTACTCAGCGGGCCTCTACGCCGGTAGGCTTAGGAGGTCCAGACCTAGGTTCATACCCTCCCACCTACTCGTGGAGAGGGTCTACGAGGCTCTAGGTAGGTACGTAAGGGCCCTCGAGGCATCCGAGCAGGGGGTTAGGGTAGTCCTCTACGGGAGGGACATACTCAGGTTATCTACACTCAGGTGCTTCGAACCCATTGAGAAAGGTGAGGTCGTATCGGTAGTAGGTACAGACGGGAGGGTCTACGCCCTGGGGCTCTCCGAGGTCGACAGCTGCTCAGAGCTGGAGAGGCTTAGAGCTGAGGACGTCGTAGCTAGGGTTATCTTCGACCTAGGCTGGTACCTACGCGGTGGGACTGTAGCTAGGGAGAGGAAGTACAGGGTGTAGGGGGCGCTCGAGGACTCTAGCTACCGCTAAGTACGAAGCTTCGGCCTAGTTCGTAGGCCCTCACCGAGCTCTCGACCCACCTAGCCGGTACTACCTCGGCTATCGCCCTCCTTATAGAGCTATCAGAGGGGGTCCCCGAGGTAGCTGCGAAGACCCCGAGCATGACCATGTTAACAGCCCTCGGGTTCCCAACCCTGAGCGCCAGCTCGACCGCCGGTACCCTAACGGTCCTAGCGTACCTCGAGATCTCCTCCAGGAGGGCCTCGGCTGGTAGCTCCTCCCTCCTTAGGCTAGCCGATAGCGGTGGCTTAACTACGCTAGCTACTAGGGCTAGACCCCCGGGTTTGAGTAGCCTTAGGGCCCTGAGGGCCTCGACCAGCTCAAGCCCTATGAGGTAGTCGGCCTCACCCTCGGAGAACGTGGGTGATAGGACCGAGTCGCCGAACCTAACGTAGCTAACAACAGAGCCGAACCTCTGGGCCATCCCCAGGGTCTCACCAGTCCTCACCGAGAACCCGTCGTAGACCGCAGCAACAGCCAATACCCTGGAGAGGGTTAGACCGCCCTGACCCCCTACAGAGGCTATAGCTACGTTAACCACCCTCCTACCCAACCTCAACCACCTCGAAGGCCTTGTACGGGCAGAACCTGGCGCACAGCCCGCAGCCGACGCAGTCCCCCTCAGAGACCCGCACCCTACCGTTGCTGTAGTAGAGGGCTGGACAGCCGGTAGTCCTCACACACGCTAGGCACCCCGTACACCTATCCTCCACAACCCTGTACCTCCTAGTAACCCCCCGCGCTCTAACCTCCATCAGTGCACAGGGGTGTCTAGCTACTACCACCCTCACACCTGGTTCCCTAAGGGCCCTCGTAAGCACCTCCACGGTTAGGTCTAGGTCGTAGGGGTCGACTACGTAGACCCTGTCAGCACCCAGGGCCCTAACTACTTCCTCTATACTAATCGGCTTAGCCCTCCTACCGGACTCCGTAGTCCCCCAGGCTGGGGTCGACTGGTGGCCGGTCATGGCTACTACGGAGTTGTCGAGTACTACTACGAGTACGTCGACCCTCTTATGCACAGCCTCGAGTAGGGGTTGGAGGCCTGCGTGGAATAGTGTCGAGTCCCCTATAGTAGCTACCACGGGCCCGCCGTAGCCAGCCACCTTCAGCCCCATGGCCATGGATATCGAGGCCCCCATCGAGTGCTCAGTCCATATAGCCTCGAAGGGCGGCTGGAAGCTCAGTGCGTAGCAACCTATGTCACCGAATATAGGTACCTCATCCCTCCTGTACCCGGCCCTGGCTATAGCTAGGAGTAGGGCTAGGTAGGTGTTCCTATGGGGGCACCCGGGGCACATCGGTGGGGGCCTGGGTGGGGGGCTCGGGTAGGTCCCCGCGGGTGGGCTAACCGCGGTCTTAGGTACCCAGCCTACCGATACCAGGGCCTCCGCTACCAACCTCCTACTCAGCTCACCCTCCCTAGGTAGGTGACCGCTCTCCTTACCGTAGACCGGGGCCCTAGCGCCGAGCTCGTAGAGTACCCTCTTAACCACGGTCTCTAGGTAGGGGTCCAGCTCCTCGACTACCAGTACCTCCCTACAGCCCCTAAGGGCATCCTCGAGGAACTCGGTGGGCGGTGGGTAGAGTAGGGAGAGTTTAACTACGGAGGCCCCGACCCCCAGGTCCTCCAGTACCTCCCTAACGTAGTTGTAGGCGGCCCCCTCAGTTACTACGCAGAGCTCGCCGGAGCCCTCAACCCTGTTAGCACCCGGGTACAGCTTGGTGAGTACCCCCTCGGTAAGCTCCAGCCGGCTGCTGAGCCACCTATGCCTCTCCAGGTTAAACAGCATACCCGCCCTAACGAAGCGGGGGATGTCCTTCCTAAACTCCCTAAACCTCTGAGGAGGTCTTACCGGCCCCAGCACTACGTCACCGACCGCGTGGTTAACCCTAGTCGTAGTCCTCAGGATTACCGGGAGCTTAAGCTCCTCACTTAGGTCGAAGGCAGCTACAGCTAGGTCCTTAGCCTCCTGGGGGCTGGACGGGGATAGTACGGGGAGCTTAGCTAGGGGCCCCAACCACCTGTTGTCCTGCTCGGTCTGGGTCGTGTGCGGGCCGGGGTCGTCGGCGACTAGGACCACCAACCCACCCTCAACACCTCCGTACGCCGAGGAGATCAGGGGGTCGAGGGCTACGGAGGCCCCGGGTGCCTTCATGGTCACCGCGGCCCTAGCACCCGATATGGCAGCACCGTAGGCTATCTCGAAGGCCACCCTCTCGTTTACAGCCCACTCAACGTATATCTCAGAGCCGGCACCAAACTCGTGGAGGGTCACTATCACCTCACTAGAGGGGGTACCCGGGTATCCCGAGACCACCGAGACCCCCGCCTCAACAAAGCCCCTAGCTATAGCCTCGTTACCCATCAAGGCCATCCTAGTACCTGGAGGCGCCTTAAGGGGGTTCAGCCGGTTCCACCAAGGCTAGCTGAGTCCAACGCTAAATATCCTCAACCTAGGAGTGTAGTACGTGTATAAAGTTTATTAACTACCTAAACGCACCTAATCCCGGATGGTGATTTGCCCGCTCTACAGCTAGAACCAGTAGGTACAGCACGGGCTAGTACTGTTTATGTTTTCGTGGCAGCTCTTCGGTAAGGTCGACGCTAAGGCAGCAGGCTACGTAGTATTCGCCGGAGGGTTCGTAGGGCTGGTAATGGGGCTCTTCACCTACATCGCCCTAGGGCTAGCACTTCCGGGAACACTCGTTATAGTCTTCGCTGTGACGTTCATGGTGGCCGGGTACTGGAGCATCAGGGGTCTCGACCCTAAGACCCTCGCCTACTTCCTACTCTACCTAGGTATTGCCGACGCTATCTACGCAGAGTACTTCGCTATCGTAGGGCTATACGTATTCTCAACGTTCTGCTGGGCGTGGTTCCTGATATACCTACTCTTCGTACTAGCCCTACTCACGGGTAGACCCGTATACTCTACCGCAGCAAAGTACTGGTGCCTGGTGTGCTGCTTCGCGACTCTCCTAATCCCCGGCTTCCTACTGGTCTCGGGTATGGTCTTCGGGTAGATTAAGCTTAACCAGCTTTTTCACCTATAAGCCCTCCCCTAGGGGAGGAGGTCGTGAAGTAAAAGCTTTTTAGGTCTTCTACAACTACTCCTAGCTGAGCTTTATGGAGGTCAGGTACTCTAGCTCCGGTAGTGTGTACACCCTAACCTCACTAGCTGAGATACTGTAGAGCTCTCTACCTATGTAGAGGGACCTGATGGCGTTGGGGTGCTCCAGTAACCTTACAAACTCTAAGCGGTCCCTCCCGAACTTGAGGACTGCCAGCCCACCTGCGGGTGGGTAGGTACAGTAGCTGGTGATCGGTAGGTACACGTAGCTGTACTCGCGGTCTACGGTAATGGCCTTGTGGTCCGCTAGTACTGGGGAGTGGGAGCAGCTTATGAGTACCTTGGAGACCTCCTCCATCCTCCCCGGGTCCTCCACGTCGTATAGGGATACCTTTAGGTAGCCACCCTCCACCCCTACTCCGAGTAGCCTACCGGGTGCTACTGGGTGTAGGTATTCGCTGAAGCCCAGTACCTTTAGGAAGCCGAGTACCCTAGGCTCCTCGGGGTTTCTTAGGTCTATGGCGAAGAGGGGGTCGACCTGCCTGAAGGTAACTAGGTATAGTGTGTTACCGATAAGCCTCGCAGCGTAGATCCTCTCACCCGTAGCTAACCCCCTCAGGGAGCCCGCGACCCTACCTGAGTCCAGGTCTACGGTGAAGACGCAGTTCTCCGTCTCACCGGCTGGCTCCACACCGACACCTACCCACGGGGCTACCTCCCCGGTCCCACCCCCGGTTCCCGGGGCTACGGTTACGGTTGTTGTAGTACCTCTGTAGTAGTTGACTACGGTTATAGCCCCACCGCCCCTAGGTGGTGTAGCTGGCAAGACCCTAACTAAGTATGCCTTAACTACTAGGGGGGTTACCGTTGTGGAGACTACGAAGTACCTACCGAGCTCCTCCATGGAGAACTGGTCTAGTACGGTCCCGGGGACCTTAAAGCTCCTCAGGAACTCCAGGCTAAGCCCGCTAACCCCGAATACGTAGAACGTCGTCTCATCCACCGCTACCTGCTTAGATAGCTCCTCGTTAACCCTAGCTACTAGGTTCTCCAGGGAGTTCTCGTCTAGGCTACTGAGGTACCCCCTCAGGGACTCCATCGCCTTAGCTACATCACCTACGGATAGGTACCTCCCCACCTCACTAGCTACCTCAGCTGGTACGTACTTCGAGACCACCTCCAGGAACTTCACGTAGGCTCTGTAGATGGATAGCCTCGATGTGTGGGCTACGTAGAGCCTACTGGGGGACATGTAGACCCAGCTACCGGAGCCCGTTAGGAACGAGTAGACGGTGTACCTCAGGGTACTCAGGTCGACCACTAAGATGTTCGTGTAGCTCTCCGGTACCTCCTCAACTACGCCAACACTCTCCACAGCTACGGGGTTCCCGTTTACTACCGGTAGCGTACCGCCGGTCAGGGGCTGGGATAGGACTAGGTAGACGTAGCCGTTGAGGAGTCTAGAGCCTACTAGGCCCCCGGTTACCTGGACCCTTAGTAGTACCTCCGGCTTAGATGCGTTACCTACGTCAACAACCACCACGGTGGTATTCGGGGTACCCGCTGGTATGGGTACAGCTACGAGCTCGGGTAGGACAAGCCTCAGCGGTGGGTAGACATCCTGAACCACTACAGCAAGCCTCCCCCCGCTGAGGAAGAGCCCCACCACGCCCCCGCTGAACTCCAGCCTCCCTACAACCTCCTTGGAGGAGGCGTCCACTAGGTAGACTACCCTACCGGATGCTACAGCTATCAACCTACCGTCGGTCTTAACTACATCCAGCTCGTCGACACCCTCGACCTGGACGTTGGTCCTGGAGTACCTGACCTCAGACTTAGCGTAGGTCGGGGCTGGGGTGGCTACCGGTACAACCGTAGCAACCGCACGTAGGGTAGCCACCTCCCCCACTAGCTCCACCACTAGCCCGTAGGTGGGGGTGAGCCCTGATGCTACTGACGTGTACATCCTTAGAGCCCTCTGGACGTACTCCAAGAGCTCCCCGTAGCTCCTGAACGTTGGGACCCCCACTAGCTGTAACCTAACGTACCTACTGTCCTCAGCTCCCTGGTACGTAGTTACTAGGGTTACACCACCGACCTCGTGCTGCTGGGGCTGTATGTAGTAGTGTGGTACTAGCGGTACTAGCGAGCCCAGTACTAGGGCTACGACTACGAGTACCAGAGTCCTCGCCCTGCCCACGTACCTTCACCGCAGGTTAGCCTACCTAGGTAGCTTTTAGATCTAGCGCTTGAGCACCTCCGTTCAGTTAACTGAACTAAATAGCGCCCCCGCGGATCGCCGTAGGGCTTTCAGTGGAGTCCAGCGAGCTGAGGGGCACCTCGCTGAGGATCTACCTACACCTACTGGAGTCCGACTCGCCCAAGGGTATTAGGGAGCTGTCTAGGGAGCTGGGGCTACCTGTTAGCACGGTACACTACCACGTTAGGAAGCTTAGGGAGCTGGGGTTAGTTAGGGAGGTTCCGGAGGGTCTCGTAGTATCTAGGAGGGTTAGGCTTGAGGGGTTCGTGTACCTAGGTAGGAGGGTCGTACCTAGACTAGCCTTCTACTCAGCATTCTTCACCGGAGTCCTCCTAGGGCTGGCGGGTATCACGCTAACAAGCGGAGACCTGAACCCGGATAGGGTTGTAGCACTAGTGGTGTCCGCCGTAGCTACAGCTGTAACAGCTCTGGAGGCGTACTACGTTAGGAGGTCCCTCCTATCCTAGGACCTCCTCAGTAGGGCCCTTAGGACCGCCCTACCCAACTCCCTACTCTCACGGATTCTAGCCACAGCATCCCTGAGTACCTCCTCGGGTTTACCACCCCTCGAGAACCTGGCGCAGCTCCGCCTAAGTACCTCGGCTAGCTCTACATCCCTACACAGTGCCCTGGCGACCTCGTAGGACCCCGGGAGCCCCCCAGGGCTGCGCAGGGTAGGCGGCGACCTAGTGGGGGAGGTTGCCCTCAGGGATAGGGCTACTACAACTACTAGAGCTAGGCTGGCCACCCTAACAGCGGCTACTAGGTAGGCCCCGGCTACCCCACCCCAGGCTACCGCCGGCTGGGGCTCCGTCCTGTACCTAGAGGCTTCAACAGCTACGACCCCACCTCTACAGAGGGACCCCACTAGGCTTGTTACGAAGGCGTAGTTAGGGTTGAGTACGTTCCGGGGGTTGAGTAGCGCGTTCGTGAGGGGCGTCCCATCCCCTAGGACTACCACCGTCGAGTTCCCCCTCCTGTAGCTGACCGCCAGAGGTACCCCACCCACCTCGGAGAGGACCTCCGCAGACCCCTCGACCACTAGACCCGAGGCGTACGCGTAGACCAGGTCAAAGCTACGGTTACCCAGCGAGACCGCGGCCTTGAAGACGTAGCCACCCCCTGCCCTAACCGGGTTCCCGGAGATCCTCACGGGTAGCCCCAACCTCCTGAGCAGCTCGTTCGAGTAGACCCCCTCGTCAGCTACTACTAGGTTGGCGCCCAGCTCTACGAGGCTGGCTACGGCCTCCACATCGCTACTACCGTACGGTAGCTCCGGGGAGGTTACTAGGATGAGGCAGGGTACCCTACCCAACTTAGCGGCAGACCAGCTCTCCACGACGGTAACCTCGTACCCTAGGGACCTCAGTACCTCTACTAGGGTTGAGGTACCCTCGGGACCTGGGTTAAGGGGTGAGGCCCCCACGGTCCTGTAGGTAATGGGGACCTTCTCGACTAGGAGTGTCGCTAGGAGGGCTGTGGTAAGTAGGTACACAGCCCACCTCCTAACCCTCACTACGACCCCCCACCGTAGAGATGTAGGAGAGTACCGCGATACCTGCGAGTAGGGCTACCACAGCAGCTACGTACCGCTCGAAGAAGGCTAGGGCTACCGAGGCTGTGAAGGAGGCTAGGGCGAAGACCTCCAGTACCTCCAGGGTCCTAGACCGCGCGGCGGACCACCTCCTCAACTAGCTTAGCTGCGGACTCGATGTACTCTAGGTCCCCATCCGCGAGAGCTGTTAGTGCTAGTACTGAGGTGGCTACAGCTACTACTAGCAGTACAACCCCTCCGCGGACACCCCTCCCTGCACTGTCGAGTACCCTCTTAACTACGTAGGCTACTAGCAGTGCCGCTACTAGGGGCAGTACCCCGGAAGCGTTAGCCAGGGCCTCAGCTACCCTGTACGCCGAGGCTCCCGAGGTGAACGAGGCCAGGGCCTTAAGGTAGACCGCGGGGGTTCCTAGTCTCAGCCCCAGCCTCACGACTACCGGGGGCTCGACCCTGGGTAGGTAGCCGGTGAGGTGTAGTAGGACCTCCCAGTACCCGAGGGTCGCTACGAACCCTACCGCAGCCCTTAGGAGGGCCCTAGAGGGTTCCGGGGCCGCTGCTACAGATACCGCTACCAAGGTTGCGAAGAGTAGTAGGGCCACTACTAGTGGTAACGCTCTACCCAACCTCAAGGTCCCTAACCCCGAGTCTCCTGGCTAGCTCACCCACCCTACCCACATCCCCGGGGTCTAGCTGTCTAGCCGAGAACCTAGCTAGTTCGTAGAGTCTCCCAAGCTCTCTCAGGGCCTCAGCCTCCGCGCTACCCAGGCTACTGGACATCCTGCTGACGATCTCCCTGTGGGTATCTGAGGGCCCTATACGGACCCTAACCCTCCTTCCAACTACATCGATAACCCTCCAGAACACCTCAACTACTACGTTCCGGTAGGTAGTGCTGGGGTAGTGCGGGACTGCGGGTACCCACCTCCGCAGTGTCTCAGGGGTTCTGGAGGTCCTCCTGAGGGCTACCAAGGCTACCGGTATAGCTACCGAAGCTACTGCAGCAACTACAGCTACCTGGATGGCTGGGCGGCTCCCGGGTACCGCTACCTCAACCCTCCGCGGGACCTCCTCGGGGACCCTACCGGAGGCCCTAGAGTAGTGGGCTAGGCTTACGCTACTAGCTACCTCAGCTACCCTGGAGATCAGCCTACCCGGTAGCCTACCTATGGCTAGGCTTATGTCTGCGTAGTCTACCGCTGTACTCTGCGTGGAGCCGGGGGTGGTGGGGCTACCTCCACGCTCCCCCTGCCCGTAGTACACGCCGGGTCTAACTACATCCTCCTCGAGGTCCCCACCGAGTTCCCGGGGCCCCGCGTAGACCGGGGGTAGCGTTAGGTTACCGTACCTGAGGGCTGCTAGTACGACCTCGGGTGAGTACCTCTTAAGCTCCTCGTAGAGCTCGACTAGCTCCTGGAGGCTGTACCTAGACAGCACCTCCCGTAGGTCTACGTTAAGCTCCCTAAGCCTCTCCACGAGCTCCTCGACTAGCTCCTGGCTAACCTCCACAGCCGGCCCCGGCCTCTGAGCTACCACGTAGGCTACGGGTGCCTCAACGAGCCTTAGCATGGCTAGTCCGAGGAGTATTGAGTTAGCGGCCAGCACCTCCTCAGCTAGCTTACCGGCCCTGGGGTAGTCCCCCCTCTCTAGGTACAGAGCGAATAGGGCTACCCTAGTCTGCAGCTCCCTAACGCAGGGACCGCCGCGCCTGGGGTCTAGGGATAGTGCGAGTAGTAGGACGTCCCTGTAGGAGCTACCTGATAGGGCCCCCTCGACTAGGGCCACCGGTACACCTAGGTAGCCTAGGGCCCTAGCCGAGGCCTCTAGGACAGACCTCACATCACCCTCCACAACCGTACCGCGCCCCTCGAGGACTAAATTAAGTGCCTTAAGCTGGGCCCCACCAAGTACTAGGGGTAGCGGGCTACCCCCACCCTCCAGGACGGCCCTACGTAGGTCCCTAACCCACTCCAGGACCCTCCAGCTTGGTTCCACACCTACGTCAGGTACCGAGGCGTTGGGGGAGCACCTAGCGACCCAGTTAACTAGGGAGTCTAGGGCTAGTGCAACCCCGAGTAGGTCCTCTGGGACCTGCTGTACGTGCCTCCCGTAGCTAGGTACGGAGGCTAGGGTTAGTGCAACCAGGACCAGCGGTACGTAGACCCCTAGCCGCAGACCCCCATACCCTACAGCATGGTACTGGGTAGGTAATAACAGCCCAAGCTAATTCTTCAAAGACTCACCCCACCCTAACCCACGCCCGCCCGAGTCTCCTGTACATACTCGATGCCTCGAGCCTCAGCCTCTCCACACGTTCGCAGGTAACTACCGGTACACCCTCCACTAGCGCTGAGAGCGCTAGGGGGTTCCCCCTTCTAACCATGCTCTCGAGTTCCTCAATGGTGTAGATGAATAGGTCTACCCCCTCCCTCGCGTACTCCACCGATATGGAGAACCTATCTAGTACACCTAGGCTAGCTACGTCGCTAGACACTACTAGTAGGTCTACATCGCTCCACTCCCCTCCACCACCCCTAGCCCAGGAGCCGAAGACTATCGCCGCCTCCACCCTAATCCTCTCCCCGAGTCTACTCAGCACCCTCTCTACACGTCTAGCCCAAGGGACCTCAACCGCTCTCTCACCCAGTTAATCAGGGCCTCAGCTGAACTAATAGCTCTTCCAGCCACCGCCCTATCGTAGTACATCCCCGGATACCCCGACTCAAACGCGTTCGGGTACCTTGAGGGTATGTAGTGCCTATCCAGCTCTCTAGCGTAGGTGTAGAGCTCCTCAGGTACGTCCACCACATCCCTCAGGTAGTCCAGTAGCTCAACTACGCTGTGCCCCCAGGTGCTTCTACCGTACGCGTACAGCAGGGCCTTAACAGCCTTCTCAGCCGCCTGCTGAGCCTGAAAACAGCTCCACTCAAAGTAGCCACTCCTCAAACTACTCAGCGACGCCCCCAGGTCTCTGAGGGCCTGGCTAAGCCACCTCCTGGCCTCCTCGAGCCTCTCCAAGTCCCTACACCGGGAGCTCCGGTACCGGCTTCTGCTACCGGGTCTAACTACGTGGTGGCTACTAAACTAACTCTAAACCTCCTGTGCAACCCGTACTACGGGGTACCTAGCTGGGAGGCTCTAGGTCCTACAGGGTCGTAGTTAGCTACGGGAAGTGCGTAGGTTGCGGGTTCTGCCTAACTGTGAACACTTGTCACTCGCCCGGTAGGTGCGTAGGCTGCCTCTCGTGCTACTGGGCCTGCCCGTACGAGGCTAGGGAACTTGTTGAGGCCTGGCCCGACGAGGGCGGGCAGGTGACGGTCTACGTTGATGGGAAACCCCTTAGGGTACCGGGTAGCGTGACGGTGGCTAAGGCCTTGGAGTACCTAGGGTTCAGGTTCAGCCCTCCCGGTTCGAGGGGCGTCAGCCTCGCCTGCGGTACCGGTGGTTGCTGGGCCTGTGCGGTAGTAGTTGACGGGAGGTTGGAGAGGTCCTGCATAACGCCTGTCAGGGACGGTATGAGGATAGAGCTTGACACCGGTATGTATAGACCGCTCAGGGTAGTCCACGGACCCGAGCCCCACCTGGTTGGGGGTAAGGGGACTCCCTGGTGGGAGGTTAACTACGTAGACTACGTTGAGGCAGCTATATGGGTTGCCGGCTGCAACCTCCGCTGCCCTCAGTGTCAGAACTACCACGTAACCTACGATAACACCTCAGCACCTCTAACCCCGGAGGAGGCTGCTAAACTCGTAGCGTACTACCAGAGGAGGTACAGCACCAGGGGTATAGCCATCAGCGGTGGGGAGCCCACCCTAAACCGTAGGTGGCTCGTGGAGTTCTTCAGCCACGTCACTAGGTTTGTGGGGAGGGGTGTTAGGAGGCACCTCGATAGTAACGGAACCCTACTAACCCCTGACTACGTGGATGAGTTGGTGGAGGCCGGCTGTAATAACATGGGTATCGAACCTAAGTGCGTACGCGTTGAGACCTACATGAGGATTACCGGTATACGCGATAGGGAGCTAGCTGAGAACTACCTCAGTACGGCGTGGAGGGCTGTCGAGTACGTGTACGGAAACTACAGGGATAGGGTATACCTCGGTGTAGGGCTAGTGTATAACAGGGCACTGGTATCTATGGAGGAGATCGCTGAGGCCGGTGATAGGATCGCCTCCATAGACCCGAACATCCAGGTCACAGTACTTGACTACTTCCCTACGTTCAGGAGGAGGTGGTTGAGGAGGCCCTCGCTCAGCGAGATGCTCGAGGTGAAGAGGGTTCTCGAGGAGAGAGGTTTGAGAACGGTCATAGTTCAGACAGAGCTAGGTCACGTAGGTCCTGGGGACAGGAGGCTGGGCTACCTCTCCTACAGACCCGGCCCTCCGAGCTGAGCCCCTAGTACGCTAGTACCCGACAGTCTATAATAGGTATTTCCACCCTATTCTACGGGAGTATGGGTAGGGTTGAGAGCCTAGTTAAGAGGGTTGTCGGGGTCTGCAGCGAGTTTCTATTCGAGCGCGAGGAGCACGTGAAGGTGCTTACCCTAGCAACGGTTGTCGGGGGTCACGTACTCGTTGAGGGGGTCCCCGGGGTTGCTAAGACTCTTACAGCTAAGGCCGTGGCTAGGGCTATGGACCTGAGGTTCAGCAGGATCCAGATGACCCCGGACCTACTACCGGCCGATATAGTCGGTAGTAGGGTGTACGACCAGAAGCTCGGGGACTTTAGGGTAGTCCTAGGCCCTATACACGCTAACCTAGTCCTCGTAGATGAGATCAACAGGGCCTCCCCCAGGACCCAGTCGGCCCTGCTCGAGGCTATGCAGGAGAGGCAGGTAACTATAGAGGGCGAGGTCTTCAAGCTGCCGGAGCCCTTCGTAGTCGTAGCTACGATGAACCCGGTGGAGGTTGAGGGGGTCTTCCCACTCCCGGAGGCTCAGCTGGATAGGTTCATGGTTAAGCTCCCCATGGGAGGGCTGAGTAGGGAGGGTATGAGGAGGTTCCTCAAAGTCGACCCGAGGTTTATTGAGGAGAGGTTCGAGAGCCTCAAGCCCGTAGTACAGCGTGGTGAGCTACTGGAGGCTAGGGAGGAGCTCGGTAGGGTCTGGGTGGATGACTCCATAATAGACTACATCATAAGGCTTACCGAGGCCTTCAACAGCCACAGAGCTGTGAGGCTGGGTCTATCACCTAGGGGTGCTTCGATGCTACTCCTCTTCTCCAAGGCCCTGGCCCTAGCTGAGGGTAGGGACTACGTCATCCCGGACGACGTTAAGCTGGCCTCCCTATACGTAGTACCCCACCGTATAGTACTCAAGCCGGAGTTCCTAGCCGAGGGGCTGTACAGGAGGGAGACAGTGGTTAGGGAGGTACTCGAGAGGGTTGAGGTACCACGGCCCTAGGGTATACCAGGGCTGTAGCTAGGGTCGTAGGTGGGTGGGTCTGGCTAGCTACGGTAGCTACACTAGTACTAGCAGCTACCCTAGCCCTGACCGAGCTACCTGAGGCTAGGTACGCCCTAGCCGCCCTCCTACCCTACACCTCCCTAGCGCTAGCCCTGCAGAGGTCCGTTGGGAGGGTCTACGTACTCTACGAGGTTAGCGGAGGTGAGGTAGTTACCGTAGAGGGTGAGGCGGTCGAGCTATCCCTGAGGCTAAGCTCCTGGCTCCTAGCGTTGTCCAGGGTTAGCTCACTATCTATCCACGGAGACTGCGGGCTCAGGGTCTCATCGTTTAGGGTACGGCGGGAGGGGCTATCGGCTATAGCTGTAGACGCCCTCCTCGAGGCCTTAGCGGGTACCCACGTAGTTAGGGGGGTTACCGTAGAGCTCAGGCTACTCCCAGCACCTTTCGCAGCCTCCGTAACCGTCCCGGTGGCTACTACGGTTAGGGTGGTCCCCAGGGTCGGTAGTAGGGTAGCTGTAGCTAGGGGTGGGGCACCGTACGATATAGGGTTGAGGAGTATTGGGAGGCCGGGTACCGGTACGACGTTCTACGGTACCCGCGAGTACAGACCTGGTGATGAGCTTAGGTACGTCGACTGGAAGGCCTCCTCAAGACTCGGTAGGCTGGTGGTGAAGCTCTTCGAGCGCGAGGTCTTCAGGTGCGTAGCCCTAGTGGTAGCCCTAAACTACGGGTTCTTCCGCGGTGCTAGGCCCCCGCTCCCGAGGCTATTCGAGGGGGTCCTAGACCTAGCCGCTGAGCTGCTTAGGTACGGTGCTGAGGTCCTGGTGGCGGTGGTCTACCCGGGTAGGGTAGCTGGGCTAACGTACGTAAAGCTCCGGAGGGCTGAGGACCTGGCTAACCTCGCCGAGGCCCTCTCAATGGTTGAGTGGCCGCCCGAGGTATCTGGGGAGAGCCTAGCCTACAGGACAGCCCTGTGGCTATCCCTTAAGCTAGCTACGGAGCTACTCCCCGGTAGGTGTACGGTTGCCTACGTAGGTGAGCCGGAGTCCGACGTGGACCTGGTGGCCAGCCGCCTAGTGGCGAACTCCCTGAGGAACCTAGGCTACAGACCCGTCTTCGCCCTAACCTCGGCTGAGGTAGTTAAGCTCCTCTACGGTGAGGCTGGGGAGGGGGACCTGGTAGCACTAGCTAGGAGGTTCTCCAGGGTCTACAGGGAGGTGGAGGACCTCGAGATCTTCACGGTAGTTGAGGACGTAGGTAGGCTAGCTAGGTACCTGAACTTATAAGCTTGAGGCCGTGGTGAACTCGGTGGTGGGGGTTCCGGGACTACGTAGTGTTAGGGGTCTGTGCAGACCCCTACTAACTGCGGGGTGGTGACCGTGGAGCTAGCTGTCCTAGCCCCCTTAGTAGGTCTGGTAGCTGGGTTTCTGGGGGCTATGTTCGGCCTCGGCGGTGGCTTCCTAATGGTCCCCCTACTCACCATGGCCGGTACCGACATGAGGGTAGCCATAGGTACATCCTCAGCAGCGATCCTCTTTAACGCCGTATCGGCTGTAGTAGCCTACTCTAGGTACAGGTACGTAGTCTACAGGGCAGGCCTCATAATATCGGTGGTATCCGTAGCTACAGCCTACCTAGGTGCTAGGCTTACACGTATCGTAGATGTACGGGTACTTAAGGTACTCTTCGGTATAGTCCTAATCTACGTTGCGGTTAGGGTAGCCCTGGCTAGGGGGGGCGGTGATAGGGGTGTGGAGAACTACAGACTCGCGTGGACCCCTGGGACCTACCTCGCCGTCGCCTCCGGTGGGCTGCTAGCAGGGCTCGTCGCAGGTCTACTGGGTGTTGGGGGTGGTGTCGTTAACGTACCCCTACTCACCTTCCTCGGGGTACCCATGCACAACGCTGTAGCTACCTCGACACTAGCTATAGCGGTTACCTCCACGTCATCAGCCGTAACCCACTACACCATAGGTAACGTAGACCTCCAGCTACTTGCCCTACTAGCCCCGACCCTGGTGGTGGGTGCTCAGCTCGGTGCAGCTACAGCTAAGAGACTCAGATCGCTTACCCTGAGGAGGGGCTTCGCGGCTCTCCTGGTGTTCATAGCTCTTAGAACTATGCTTAGCTAGTTGGGCCTTAAATACCCCCACGTAAGACTCCCGCGGGTCGGGGTTTGGAAGCTATCATACTGGCCGCGGGCTTTGGTAGGGGTCTGGAACCCGTAACCCACACAAGGCCTAAGCCCCTCCTACCACTCCCCGGTAGGACCCTACTGGAGTACCACCTAGATAACCTTAGGGTGGTTAGGGGTCTCTCCAGGGTTGTGGTCGTAGCGAACTACCTAATCGATAGGGTTAGGGAGCTGGTTAGGAGGGTTGGGGGTAGGTACCCCTTCGACCTAGTCGTCGTCGACCAGGGTAGGCCTCTGGGTACTGCCCACGCCCTACTTAAGGGCCTCGAGGCCTCCTCCGGCGGTCCCCTACTGGTACTCTACGTAGACTCAGCCTACTCCACCGAGGACCTAGCTAGGCTTGCTGAGTCTCCCAGTAGGTTCGTAGTTGCGGCATACCGGGTGGAGGACCCGCGGGACTACGGCGTCCTGGTGGTAGGCCCCGATAACACCCTGAGGGACCTCGTTGAGAAGCCTGCCTCACCCCCCTCAAACCTAGTTAACGCGGGTATCTACGTCCTGGACCACTCCATAGCTAGGTACCTGGAGAGGGTGGAGCTTAGCCCTAGGGGTGAGTACGAGCTTACCGACGCCCTGAGGGCCGCGGCCTCGGGTGGTACACCCGTTTACGTCTACGAGCTTAGCTACTGGCGCGACCTCGGTAGGGTCTGGAGGTACCTGGAGTTCTGCCAGGAGTTACTCAGGGCTGAGGTTAGGGGGGCTACCGTCCTGGGTAGGGTTGAGCCGGGGGTTAGCATTAGGGGGCCTATCTACGTAGGTGAGGGTGCTGAGGTCCTCTCCGGGACATACATAGCCGGCCCGGTCTACATAGGTAGGAACGCTGTTGTAGGTCCTAACGCCTACCTAAGACCGGGTACCGTACTACTAGATGGGGTTAGGATCGGCTTCTCGGTTGAGGTTAAGGAGAGCGTTGTGATGGAGGGGGCTGCGGCGGCCCACCTAGCGTACATAGGGGACTCGGTAGTCTGCGAGTACGCTAACCTAGGTGCTGGGACAGTACTAGCTAACCTGAGGCTAGACGGTAGGGAGGTTAGGGTGGGTGTTAAGGGGGTTAGGGTACCCACCGGTAGGAGGAAGCTCGGGGGCTTTATAGGAGGTTACGCTAGGCTCGGTGTAAATGTCTCGGTAAACCCGGGGGTTAAGGTGGGGGCCTACTCCAGGGTCTTCCCAGGAGTGTCGGTTTACGAGGACGTACCGCCCTGCACCACCCTACTCCCAGACGGCTCCACGAAGCCTATCCCGAGGGAGGAGTGTGGGGTCGACCTAGGGGTCTGGGGCTAGGCCCGGTAGCTACTCACCTATGAAGAGCGCTGCGAGTAGTGCTGACACCGTTAGTAGTGCCGCGATACTCATTACCAGGCTCGTGATGAACGTGATGAGGAACACTCCGGACCTCACCATCATAGCTAGGTACTCCACAGCCGTGTAGTGCCCTAGAGTCTCCCACTGGAGGCCTACGGCGAGGTAGTATACCGTGGTGTACGCAGCTGAGCCTACGACTGAGGCTAGGGAGCCTAGGGTAGCTAGATCTACGAAGCCCCCGCCTAGCTTAACCACCATGTAGGTTAGTAGGAGCCCTGTTAGGGCCCCCGCGTAGGCGGGTGCGTAGACCCTCTCCTCGATTACGTGGCTTATCAGTATGGTTGCTAGGGCTAGGACCGTGGAGCAGGTGGCTAGTACCACCGCTCTATCCCTTAACCGCACGGGCCCTCACCCTGTGTTTGTACAGGTAGGTTACGACCATGTAGAGTACGAGACTGTACATAGCTGTGAAGACCAGTATCTGGAGGAATATCCTCAGTAGGGGGTCTATATCTAGACTAGCTATGAGCCAGTATATGGGGAAGGCTAGGTAGGCTAGGAGTAGCCCGATTACGAGGGGTCTGAGTACCTCATATAGGTAGGCTACCACTAGGGCTGCAGCTACTATAGCTACTAGTACTATGATGTCCTGCACTAAGCTACACCCGAGGGGTTAGCTGAGGTGTGGTTTAGGGGTAGGTATTGAAAAGACGTCCTCACCTTCTAAGCCTCGGGTTAACTATCTCGTCCAGAGCCATACCGAACAGTATGAAGCCCGCTGCTAGCATTATGAGACCGGCTATCGGCGGTATTATCCACCACCAGGCGTTCATGATGAACGCGCCCTGGTAGAACATCTCGTTTATCATCCTACCCCAGGTAGGGGCCTCGGGGTCTCCGAAGCCTAGTAGCTGTATACCTGCCTCTAGGAACACCATACCCGGTACCGTCATGACGATCCTGTAGACTAGGTAGGGTACTAGCTGCGGGGCTATGTGCTTCATCATTATCCTCCACTCACTAGCTCCTAGGGCCTTAGCTGCCTCTACGTAGAGGCTGGACCTTAACGTTATGGTCCACTGCCTTATTATCCTAGCACCCCCCTGCCACGAGAGGGCTATTATTACCGCGTAGATATTGAAGAGGGTCCTACCGAAGACCAGTCCTACAACCATCACCAAGGGTATTAGTGGTATGAAGTACATTACGTCGGTTAGGAACGTTAGGGCCATGTCGGTAGTACTACCTGCTCTGTAGCCAGCTGCTAGCCCTACTATTAGGGCCACTAGGGTTGTTACAGCAGCTACACCCAGTCCTAGAGCTATAGCTGTCCTAGCTCCGTAGAGCCACTGAGTCCACACGCAGTTACCGTAGGCGGTAGTCCCGAGGATCCCGAAGGCGTCGCCCTTTATGAATACCCTAACCGGTGCGTAGCTAACTACTAGGGAACCGTCCCTACAGTTCATCATGAAGTCCGCCGGGTTGCAGTAGTAGGTTATGTTAACGGCTATGTACAGCCTCGTACCCCTCTCCAGCAGTAGCTCTCTAGCAGCGTTCACCTTCCCGAACTCCTCGGCTACCCTGTTCCTAGTCTCCGGATCCCTTATGCTACGTATGTAGGGTTGCTGGAAGTTCCTCATGGAGTTCGGTAGTACCGCGGGTGCCGATACCTGTATAGCTCCCCTGTAGTAGTCGAACACCCACCCGACCCTTGTCGTAACTATGTCGTAGAGGGAGTAGAACCCCCTAGGTACCTCGTACTTTAGCACACTCCCGTTGGGACCTGGGACCTCTAGGACGAGCTTCTCACCCCTCTCCACCAGGTCCTTGTTGATCATTAGGGTATCTACGTTGTACCAGGCCTGCCCCCTACCCTCGAGGTAGCTCGTGTTAAACGCTATCCTGACGTCCAGGGACCTGGCCGGTCTATACGGGTACTCTACCATCTCATCACTTACCACCAGTACGCTCGCCGTACCCGTACCGGTAATTACCACCCGGAACCCTCCCTCAGGTAGTGGTTGGAGGTCTACCTTCACATCCCCCGAGACCCTACGATCCTGTACCCTAAAGCTGGTCAGGGTCTTGATCACGTTCCTCGCTACGTCTGGTGGCGCCGCCCAGTCCGGCGTGGCGAAGTCCCCGGCGACTACATCCCTCATCCTAGGGCTGTAGGGTGTTAGAACCGGTGCTAGACCCCCCAGTACTGCCAGTAGTATTATGAGGGATATACCTACTACCGCCGTCCTCTTCCTAAACACTAGCTTCAGGGTCTCGCTGAGTGTCAGGAGCCTCGGTGTTAGGCGCGTCCTAGCTCTAGCGGTAGCCTCCCCAGATCTGTTACCCCTGGGTGTGCGGGCCATGGCTAACCACCCGTCCTAACCCTCGGGTCTATAGCTACTAGGACCACCTCTGCTATG
Organism: Desulfurococcaceae archaeon; assembly: GCA_020833415.1. Classification (GTDB taxonomy): domain Archaea; phylum Thermoproteota; class Thermoprotei_A; order Sulfolobales; family NBVN01; genus DRZP01. The sequence continues at coordinate 37,526 of JAJHQJ010000010.1, forward strand.
AATAGGGATACCACGGTGAGTAGGGCTGAGATGGAGAAGAACGCCGACATCACCGGGAAGTCCCAGTTTAGTAGTGCCTGGTAGCTGAAGTACGCTACACCGGGCCAGTTCGATATTATCTCAAAGATTATCGCACCACCGAAGATCCCGGGTATTGCGTAGGCTAGCGACATTACTAGCGGAGGCCTTACGTTCGGTATTACGTGCTTACTCAACGCTACCCTCTCATCCAGCCCCTTGGCTAGTGCTGTCATGTAGTAGTCCTGACCCATCTCAGATACGACGAGCTGCCTTATGTAGTATACCCAACCACCAGACCATGCGATCAGCGCTGCCAGGAGCATCGGGGACATGTACCAGAGTAGGTACCTAAACTGCTCCCAATCCCTAATACCGATCTCCGGGGGTCTGATAGGTAGTGGAAACACGTATGTGTTCCACAGCACCTTAGGTAGGTAGGCTAGTGTGTAGTAGACTATTAGGAGTACTAGCCACCCGGGTAGCATGTTGAAAAATATGGCTGTCTGGATTATTGCTGTATCCAGAGACTTACCCCTGTTCTTAGCGGCTATTATACCTAGGTAGAAGCCTATTACGATAGGTACTATCGTAGTGATCGTGTAGAAGGAGAGGGTGTAGGGTAGTCTAACGGCTATCTCATTTATGACCGGCTTCTGGGTGTATATGGAGATACCGTAGTTGAAGGTAAGTACGTTACCTAGGTAGAGGAGTAGCTGGTCCGGTATTAGGGGTCTCAGCAGGCCGAACCTCTTTATAGTCTCATCTATCCACAGACTAAACCTAGGGTCCTCAGCGGTCCTCCTAAGTGCTGCCAGTAGGGGGTCTGCAGCTACGTTACCCCCCGCAGCCACTACCGGCAGTACCCTAACTACTATGAAGTACGACATTAGAACCACTAGGTACGTTACCAGTAGTCTAACCCCCGTCTTAGCTATGAACGTGCCAGCACCCACAGGACTGCCCTAAAGGACTGGGTGCTAAACTTAATAAATCTTTAGGAAAGGGAACTAAGGAAAATAGGGATTATAGGTTAAAAGGTCTTACTTCCTCCTTACCGCTACCGCTACTCCCAGTGCTACTACCCCTAGTGCTACTGCTGCGTAGGATGCCGTCGGTACTGCAGCTCCCTTAACTGCCTCAACGGCCTTTGTTGCCGCGTCTGTCGACGCTATGTCTACCCTCGGTGTCGCTACCTCAACCTTAGGTGCCGCTAGTGATATTGTTGGTGGTGGTACTACCTCCACCGGTGGTATCCCGGGGATCTCGACCTTAACCGTTGGCGGTCTCTCGATGACGGGCCCCACTGGTGCTGGTGC
>JAJHQJ010000031.1 GCA_020833415.1 Desulfurococcaceae archaeon
CAACTAAGACCTTAGATAAAAAGCTTCGTAAGCGTCGGGAGGTCCCCTGAGACCGAGGGAGTTTCGCGGTCAGGGTAGAGTAGTCTACCTCAGAAGGTTGTGCTGGTGCAGTACTTAGCGGAGGTGAGGTCCCCGCGAGTACTGACGTAGGTGATCGACTGCAAGTAATCCCCGGAGAACCCCAGTGTTCGTTTACAACTGAAAGCCTCGCCCTTTAGGGCGGGGATGGAGGGGAAAAAGTTTATAAAACACGTATCCTCTAATGTATTCTGGAGAGTGCCTTGGAGGGCGAATCTCTAGAGTGGATGAGGCTTAGAAGCACTAGACATGCTAAATACTGGTGTGGCTATCACTTTGTTTGGATCCCTAAGTATCGTAGGGATATTCTTGTGGGGGGCGTTGTCGAGTACACTAGAGAGATCTTGAGTGATATACTTAGAGAGCTTGGGTGCGAACCGCTAGCCTTGGAGGTCATGCCTGATCATGTCCACGTGTTTGCTCTATGCCCTCCAAGGCACTCTCCAGCCTATATTGTGAACTACCTTAAGGGTAAGAGTGCTAGGAGGATACTACAGAGGTTTCCAGAGCTGAGGACGAGGGCACCCCGCGGGAAGTTGTGGAGTAGGAGCTACTTCGTAGTAACAGTTGGAAAAGTGACAGCCGACATCGTTAAGAAGTACGTTGAGGAGCAGTGGGAGAAAGAGAAATGAAGAGGACAAGCATAGTAGAGCTTGTAGTTGATAAAAGCTCTGAGGAGAAGCTGAAGCTACTCTGCAGTTTATCATCTAAACTGTGGAACGAGGTTAACTACGCTAGGAGGAGGATGTTCTTCGAGAAGAGGGGAGTAGACCTCAAAGCAACGTACAAGGAGTTCTACGAAAAGTATAAAACACTCATAGGTTCTGCCACAGCACAGCAAGTTTTGAATAAGAATGATGAGGCTTGGAGGAGCTTCTTCAAACTACTAAAGCTTAAGAAAGAGGGTAGACTGCCACCATTCATTACGAGGGTTAACCCGCCAGGGGTTCAGCTCTTATATAGGTTCGTATGGTTTTATGGTCATCGCCTCATATCCATTCCCCCGCATCCCGCTCGGGACCTCATCGAGCTCGGGGGCGTTCGGGGCCACCCCGGGGACCCCACATCTTGGGTGTCCCTTGGAGCTGCCCTCAGAGCATCACAGGGCAACCCACTGCTTCGGGGATATGCTTTCAAGGCTTATAAGCTTTTCTAACCACGTAGTGATAACAGTAGAGGAGTAGCATCAAACCATATAAACCTATGTGAAACTAGAAACAGCTACGAAAGGCTACAAGAAGAAAAGTAATAAGAGGACTCTATGGACTGTTCTAAGAAGAGACCAGTACAGGATAGAGGGGAATAGAATAGTCTTCAAGGGATTGGGAGCCGTTGGAAAAAATAGAGCTGAAGTACGAGGGCCTAATACACTTGAGGGGGGAGCAGGGCAGGCTTGAGATACACTACGACCAAGACAGGAAGAAATGGTATGCTCATATATCATTTGAACTGACCTCCTCCCCGCCCTAAAGGGCGAGGCTTTCAGTTGTAAGCGAGAAGGCTACTAGAGGAGTGTGGACTAGTGTTCCGAAGAAGCCGAGAGGAGACCTGGTGGCGGGTATTGATATTGGTATTAACAACTTGATGGCTATATACGTCGAGAACGGTTTGGCGAAGCTCGTTAATGGCAGGCCACTAAAAGCTATATCTCACTACTGGAGATCGAGAATCGCCGAGTATCAGTCTATGCTGAATAAATACGGTCTGAAGACTTCTAGAAGGCTTAGAACTATGTACTCCAAGTGGAGGGGTCAGATAAAGTCATATATTGATTCAAGAGTTAGACAGGCTATTGAGTGGCTTTATAATGTGGGAGTCTCTATTATAAAGGTCGGTTACCCTAAGAATATTGCACAGGAGAATGGGGACTTTCAACAACGTCCACGTATGGACATACGACTACTTGCTGAGGAGAATTTACGAGGTTGCAGAGGAATACGGGATAGCGGTGGTCTACGTGAACGAGGCACACACGTCATCTAAGTGCCCGGTTCACGGCGAGAGATGTGGCAGTAGAGTTAGACGTGGACTATTCAAGTGCACAAGAGTGAATAAAGTATTCAACGCAGACTTAGTGGGAGCATACAACATACTCATAACCCCGAGTCCCGAGAGGGATAGGGGTAATGGGCCGGAGACCCGGCCCGGGGTTGAACCCTCGGGGAGAGGGGATGTAACCCCAAACCTCCCCGCACTAGCGGGAACCCTCGCCTTTTAAGGCGGAGAGGAGGTCAGAGCCCCCACGCATCGGAGCTAGCGGTTGAGGTGCCGGACCTGCTGTACTATCACGAGGGGGCGTTCTTCGTTAAGGTCGAGTACGGGGGTAGGACCTACGCGTACTGCCCCTTCATGTGGGTTGACTCAGACATATCCCTACTGCGGGGCCTGCTCGTCGGCTGGCCTAAGAAGCTGGCTAGGGTGGCCCTAACGAAGCTCCACCCCCTACTACCGGACTTCGAGAAACCTAGGAGGGGTCTTAGACTGGGAGGCTACGTAGCTAGGGCTGGCTCAACCCTCTACAGGGTTAGGGTAACCCTGGAGAGCGATGAGAGTACCGGTACCCTACCCCTAATCACCGAGTACCCCTTCCTACTAGCTAGGTACTTCGCCGGTATAGCCCCGGGTACGGCCACGGTTAACGAGTTACTGGAGGTCCGAGGCGATGTAAGGGTGGAGGCCTGGCAGGGGGTGGGTGAGGTAGATGTAGTGGGAGGGGTTAACGACGAGTTGGGGAGCCTTAGGCCGGTCTCAAACGTTGTTGGGTACTACTTCAACGCTCTACTCAAGCTTAGGAGCATTGAAGTAGTAGGTAGGCTGGAGGGGTTCTAGTCCAGGTCCCCAAGTTCAACTAGTTTAGCTTCACTACATAGGCTACCCTAGGCTTATTTCCGGAACCGCGCCCTCTCGCCGGGAGAGCCCTGGGTTAGGTGGGACTGTGGAGGTCCTAGCCTTAGTCGGGGGTGAGGTGTACTCACCGGAGTACCTAGGTAGGAAGGATATCCTCGTAGTTGGTGAGAAGATAGTCTCCCTGAGTAACGGTATACCGTCGGAGCTCCTGGACTACCTAAACGCTAGGGTGATCGAAGTATCCGGGTACATCGTGGTCCCTGGGTTTATAGACCAGCACGTCCACATAGCCGGGGCTGGTGGTGAGGGAGGCCCCCTCTTCAGGACCCCGCCAGTTAGGCTCTCCCAACTCGTAGGCTACGGTATAACCACGGTAGTAGGGCTCCTAGGTACTGACGGGATAACGAGGTCCCCGGTCGACGTCCTCATGAGGGCTAGGCAGCTTAGGGAGGAGGGTATCAGTGCCTGGATGTACACCGGCTCCTACCAGCTACCACCTCCCACTATAACGGGTAGCGTAGCTAGGGACATAGCCCTGATAGAGGAGGTCATCGGGGTTAAGACATCGGTCTCCGACCACAGATCCTCCCACCCAACCGTGGAGGAACTCAGGAAGCTGATTTCCGAGGTTAGGGTAGCCGGAATACTCTCAGGTAAGGCTGGTGTAGTACACGTCCACGTGGGGAACGAGAAGCCGGGGCTTAGACCCCTCCTCGAGGCTATCGATGGGACCGACATACCGATCGAGCAGCTAGCACCCACCCACCTGAACAGGAACCGCGACCTACTAGCCCAGGCCGTTGAGTTCGGTAAAGCCGGTGGCTACGTAGATGTTACGACCAGCGTATCGCCTGAGCTAGGTATGAGGAGCTCAGTCAAGGCTAGTGAGGCCGTTAAGCACCTAGTTAAGGAGGGGGTACCGGTCGATAGGATCACCATGAGCTCGGATGGGAACGGTAGTCTACCGGTATTCGATGAGAGGGGCAACCTAGTTAAGCTAGACATAGCTAGGCCGCAGACACTCTACAGGGAGTTCGTAGACCTAGTACTCCTGGAGAGGGTGAGCCTGGAGGACGCTGTGAGGGTAGTCTCAACGAACGTGGCCGACCACCTAAGGCTTAGGAATAAGGGGAGGGTGGCCCCAGGTAGAGACGCGGACCTCGTGGTACTGGAGAAGGGAAGCCTTAGGGTAGTCTACGTAGTAGCTAGGGGTAGGGTATTCGTAGAGGAGGGAAGGCTGATTAGGAGGGGGGCCTTCGAGGAGGTCTGAGGGACCTAGGGAAAAGGGTTTAGGCTTAGGCGGAAGCCTCGGAGAGCTTATACCCGCAGAGCTTTGCGACGAGGCCGGCCGCTACGGCATCCCCTAGTGCGTTTACGTAGGTTGAGAGAGGGTCGTGTATGGGCATGGGTACGGTTATTATCGGTATACCCTCTAGCGGTACCCCAACGCTGGAGAATAGGAAGCCCCTCAGGGCTAGACCACCCCCTGGAACCGGGGCTGTGGCTGTTGAGGTTACCAGGGGTAGCGTTAGGACTAGTGCTAGCTGGTAGGGTATTAGCTCGACACCGAAGAGCTGGGCTACGAAGAGGGTGTCCATGGCGTGTAGCATGGCTGAGCCGTCCATGTGTACTGTGACACCGAGGGGTACTACCGTGTTCACCACCTCCTCCGGGATCCCCATCTTCCTCGCGGCCTCCATGGTGTACGGTAGTGTAACAGCCGAGGACCTGGTGGTGAAGGCTATTAGTAGGGGCTTAGCTAGCGCCTTGTAGGCCTTAACCGGGTTTATACCGGAGAGTAGCATCACTATGGAGTATACGATGAAGAAGTGGACGTTGACGAATGTAGCGTAGGTAGCTACGTACTTAGCGTAGGCGGTGAGTATTACGGGTCCTGCACTGACCAATACGTAGACAGTGTAGCTGAAGACTGCTACGGGTATGTAGTAGGAGATGACCCCAACAACCCTTATCGTAGTCTTCATCCCTAGGGAGAGGTACTCGTAGATCTTCCTCCCGGGGTCCCCTAGGAGTATTGTAGCTACCCCAACGATTATGGAGAGTACTATCATGGAGAAGGAGCCCCCCACAGTTAGGAGGTCGGAGAAGTCCGGCCTGAAGAGGCTTAGGAGGAGGTCCATACCGCTAACCGGCTTAGGTACCGAGACCCCCGGTATCTCTAGGGGGACCCCGACACCGGGCTTGATTACTAGCATAGCTACCGTACCGGTAACTATCGCTATGAAGGCTAGGGAGTAGAATACCGCTAGGGTAGTTACGAGTAGGCGTCCAAGCTTGATCAGGTCCCTCATGTAGGCTATGCTAGCAGATATTGTGAAGAATATTATTAGGGGTATTACGATCCTCATAAGTCTTATGAATATATCACCCAGAGCCTTCATCCAGTCTAGAACAGGTGCCCTCTGCTCCGACGGGACCTGGAGTAGTACCAAGCCTACGATAACCCCTAGGAAGAACGCTATAGCGGTGTAGTGCATTAAGCCTAGGCGGCGGGCCATAGCGGTACCTCAAATACTTTAAGCACCAGGCCTTATAAGTACTTCAACAGGGTGCCCCAGCTAGGCTTAGGGGTGGGGGGTGAGTAAAAATGGGAGTGGTTTACAGTCTTAGGTAGGCCCTCAGTGTGTACACTATGAACGATACTATTGCCGAACCTCCTACAGCCCCGGCACCCCCCACGTAGAACACGTCCCTAAGTCTCTCAGCTCCTAAGATCTTGACTAGTATGAGCCTAGCGGCTACGGTTACCAGTACAGCTATACCTGCCGGCGCGTTGTATATCATTAGACCCGTTGCTAGTAGTATACCCATCTGCCTCTCCGGACCCCCTACTATCTGTAGTATGAAGCCTATCGGTGCCCACGTCATCAACCACCTAGCTAGCTCCGGGTCTGCCGCTGCCTTAGCTGTAGCTGCTAGGGTCCTAGCTGCTGGTGGGAAAAGCTTTAGACCCTCGAAGTAGGCTCTGTAGAATACCGCAACCATGATTAGTGATACAGCTAGGGAGAGTATCTTCGCGTAGAACTGCCACCTCCTCCCAACTCTCTCGAACTCGGGGTCCCTACCCTCACCCCTAAGTATCCAGCCAGTCTTAAGGTCGTAGTTGAGGTCGGCCATGCCGGGACCTGTGGCAGCTACGTAGGCCACGCTTACACCTGCAGCTAGAGGAGGCCAACCGAAGAGTAGGCTTATAACTAGGGACGCTAGGGCCGTTGCGAAAGCCGGGAACCAGCCGGCGTACATACCTGAGAGAGCGCACACCAGGGTTGTAAACCACGCCTGGAACCCTGTGTAGAGTACCCAGACCGCGAAACCGCTAGTACCGATGAACTCCGGTATCCTAGCGATTGCCCCAGCGACTACAGCCCCAACCGTAAAGAGTATTAGTGTTAGTACAAGCCTCCTCATAGCTACGTCAGCTGGGACTAGCGGGCGGTACTCCCCAGAGGTTGGAGTAACTCCCTTAGGAGTAGTCCCCCGCCTAACCTTCAGGTAGAGCATTAGGAACTGTATGAGTGCAGCTATACCTGCACCAACCATTATACCCTGAGGAGCGTATATCTTGAAGAAGTCTATACCGAAGAGTGTCGGTCCGTAAGCTCTCAGTATTAGACCTACACCGAAGCACGTAATGGCTACTATCTGCGTTATGAGCGTGATACCTACAACATCCCCGGGGTAGCCGAGGTAGGTTAGAGTACCTCCGAATATCATACCGTACAGGAGTAGGAGGGCCCTCTTACCCCTCTGCAGAGCTGCCTTTATAGCCTCAGCTGTAGCTATCCCCGGAGGCCACGGATTTCTAGCAAGGTAGAACGGCGAGTCGAATATCCAGTACGCGAACAGTATATCTATGAAACCAGCTATGAGTATGCCCACTATAACCCCGTAGATGTATGTCGGGTCTGTCATCCCCAGGAGGTAGGGGACGGCTATGGTTAGGAGGAATACGTTACCAGCCTGGAACGTCGCACCGGAGATAACGGTCTGCATTAGGTTAACCCTATGTACGTTACGCATCTTCCTCGCGAGTTCGACGGGTATCATGGAGAATGCTATGGCTATGAGGGCCCCTATTATCGATGTATTGGGGTTTATCCCGACCCTACATATGAGCTCCAGACCTATAATAGCACCGAACAAGGCTAGTGCAAGGCCCATCGCTAGAACTACGGGCTCGTAGAGCTTGGGGTGGTACTCGGTTCCACCCATTTTAGGTACCCCCGTAGATCGATTGGGCAGATGTATATAAAACTATTACACCTGTAAATATACACCTGTAACTCGGCCGAAGGCTTAGGTATATATCCTCGGAAGGGTACTTCCTCTCGGGGAGAGCATGTCTGCATTAAAGCACGTCCTAAGGGTGGTAGACCTCCTCGAGAACCCTAGGGTTAACGGGGAGGCCGTTAGGAGGTTCTTCGAGGAGGAGGGTCTCCTAGGCTACATGGAGATGGGGGTGGAGACTATACGTGGTGATAGGGGGTCTACCGACTTCATAACCATACGTATCCCAGGTAGGGAGGGTAAGTCGACGGGTGGTTCAGCACCAACCCTCGGTATCGTAGGTAGGTTGGGTGGGGTCGGTGCTAGACCAGCCTACATAGGGCTGGTGTCAGATGCTGATGGTGCTATAGTAGCCCTGGCAACTGCCTACAAGATAGCGGAGATGAAGAAAAGAGGTGATGTACTACCGGGTGACGTAGTTATAACTACCCACGTATGCCCCAACGCACCTACTAGACCCCACCACCCGGCACCTATGATGGACTCCCCGGTGGATATATTCACACTCCTAAAGAGGGAGGTTACCCCGGGTATGGATGCCGTGCTGTCCGTGGATGCTACTAAGGCTAACTGGGTTATAAAGCATACCGGTATAGCTATAACGCCTACGGTTAAGGAGGGGTGGATACTCAAGGTAAGTCAGGACCTGATAAACATATACATGAGGGTAACCGGTGAGCCCCCGGTTGTAGTACCCATAACCATGCAGGACATACTCCCGTACTCAACACCCGTCTACCACCTAAACAGCATGATGCAGCCCTGGCTCTACACCAAGGCCCCGGTCGTGGGTGTAGCTATAACAGCTAGGATGGTCCTACCGGGCTCCGGAACCGGTATAACGAACGTAGTTGCACTAGAGCAGGCAACGAGGTTCGTTGTCGAGGTAGCTAAGGACTTCACCATGGGTAGGGCCAAGTTCTACGATGAGAAGGAGTGGGAGACTATACTGAGGATACACGGACCTGTCGATAGGATAATGAGGGCGGGAGCACCCTAGCACACCTCCCGGGTGGTCGTACGGCTAGGAGGTATAGGGTAGGTCTAGTTAGGGTGGTAACCCTAACTGATGAGGAGGTCCTCAACAAGCACGGAAGGATCATCATGGAGGCCTTCCCCGAGCTCGAGGTAGTTAGTAGGTGTATAGAGGACCAGCCCTACGGTATATACGATAGGGAGAGTGAGGAGGTTGCTAAGCCTAAGGTACTTAGGCTCGTGAGGAGGTTCGAGGAGGAGGGCTTCGACGCGGTTATAGTGAGCTGCGCAGCCGACCCAGCAGTCGATGAGGCTAGGAGGGTCGTCAGGATCCCGGTGGTAGGTGCAGGCTCCGCGGTAGCCTCCCTAGCCCTAGCCTACGGAAGAAGGGTCGGGATCCTAAACCTAACCGAGGAAACCCCGGAGGCTATAAGGAGGGTCCTAGGCCCCCACCTAGTTGCAGAGGCCTCCCCCAGGGGTGTGAGGAATACGCTGGATCTACTGAGGGACTGGGGTCAGAGAGCTGCGTTCGAGGCCCTTAAGGAGCTCACCGCTAGGGGGGTTGACGTAGTGGTACTAGGCTGTACCGGCTACTCAACGATAGAGTTCGCTAGGAGGGCTAGGGAGGTTGCTGGAGTACCAGTACTAGACCCCGTCCTAGCTGCTGGGGCGGTTACCCTCGGTATACTTAAGCAGAGGTGAGGTGGGTACGGTGATCACCCTGAGTGAGAGGGATGTGGAGGCCATAGTACTCGGTGGAGGGTTCTTCGGTGGGGGAGGTGGTGGGGAGGTCTCGGAGGGGCTTAGAATAGGTAGACTCGTACTAGAACTCGGAGACCTCCGCATAGTCGGTCTCGACGAGGTACCCGGGGACTGCTACATAGCTACAGCATCCCTAGTTGGAGCACCAGCTATGGGTGGGTACGTTAAGCCCTA
>JAJHQJ010000032.1 GCA_020833415.1 Desulfurococcaceae archaeon
GATCACTTCCTCTAGAACCTCCTCAAGGCTTACATCGAGGCTATTGCCAAGGCTTATGAAGTAGCTGACTCCCGACCCCAACTTCTGGAGCTCGTAGATAACTACACCACCTACTGCACCACTATGTGATACCACGGCAACCCTACCCTCGGATGGTAGTACCTCTATACTAGCGTGTAACCTTACCGGAGTTGATGTTACACCGGCTGAGTTCGGACCTATTAACCTTATGCCGCAGTCTCTGGATACCCTAAGTAGCCTCTCCTCCAGCTCTAGGTGTCCACGCTCCCTAAACCCTGCTGAGATTACAACTGCTAACTTAACTCCCTTCCCGCAGAACTCCTCAAGAACTTTAGGCACCTGTGGTGCTGGAATAGCTATAACGGCTACATCCACATCGCCTGGAATATCCCTAGGGGAGCTGTAGCACCTGAACCCCAGTACCTCTCCGTACTTCGGGTTAACCGGGTATACCTCACCTCTAAAGCCGTACTTAACTACGTTAGATAGAAGCTCGTACCCTACCTTACCCCTTATAGGTGAGGCACCTACTATAGCAACGGAATTGACTCTCCGCAGTACCTCTAAGACCCCTCTCACCTGTCCTATCACCTGAACTTAGAGAGCTTTAGACAATAAAATCTCCTCTAAGTTGATGTAGGCGGAGTGAAATGAGAATGATGACGCAGTATCCAGGGACTTAAGGAGGTCCCCACGTAGGGCTCAGTGTAAGGTTTATTAGTACAGCTACTATGAGGAGTTGGCGATAGGCTTGGGAGGTGGGAAAACTAAGAAGCCCCTAAGCGTTATGGATAAGGAGGCTAGAAAGAGAGCTAAGGAGTTACTTAAGAAGGCCCCGACTAAGGAGGCTAAGGAAGCTAAGGAGAGAAGAGTGTCCGTAGAGATAAGCGACCAGTTAATTAAGAAAGCTTCTAAGGTCGTGTCCGAGGCTAAGGTGACTACACCGTCATCTCTGGCAGCTTCTCTCGGAGTAAAGCTAAGTATAGCACGTGCCTTAATTAGGGAGCTTGTGAAATCGGGAAGCATATCTCTAGTTAGTAAGTATAGGGGGTTGATAGTAGTTAAACCCCTTACTAAGAGCTGACAACCCCCCTAATAGCTAGCTTTTTAGAGTAGACCGCAGCACATCTCTCTTAGGGTTTGGGATGCTAAAGGTAGTTAAGCTTGGGGGTGCTGTAATTACTTTCAAGGAGTCCTACAAAAACTTGAGGAAGGATGTACTGTCGAGACTCCTTAAGGAGATCGCACAGTACTACCTAGAGACAGGTACCTGCATAGTATTAGTTCACGGCGGAGGAAGCTTTGGACATGCAGTAGTTAGTGAATGCCTAAAGAGGGTAGGCTACATAGACCCAAGCTGCTATGCCGCTACTGCTGACGCTATGGATCAGCTAAGCGGGTTTGTAAGGGGTATAGCCATAGAGCTAGGGCTTCCAGCTGTTTCGATAGCCCCCAGGTCCGTATGTACGATCTCATCAGGTTCGACGGTTTGCAACCTCGACGTATTCCGTAAGTTAATTAGCAGGGGGCTCGTCCCGATTACCTACGGAGATGTAGTCTACTCCGATAAGGGGTTTGAAGTCCTCTCAGGTGATACACTAGCCTGGCTACTGACTCGGGAACTGGAAGCGGGTGAGCTAATCTTCGTTACCGATGTGGATGGAGTCTACGACCGCGACCCAAAGTTAGACTCCTCGGCAAGGCTCATTAGGGAAGCGCTGGCTAGGGATGTACTAGGCTACCTAACCGAGAGCTTGTTCCAGGCGGATGTTACTGGGGGTATGAGGGGGAAGCTCCTCGAGGGTCTAAGACTTGGTGTAAGAGGGGTTAAGGTTAAGGTTGTCGGGGGCTTTATAGAGGGTAACCTCTATAAGGCCTTGGTATCAGATAGCTTTAGAGGTTCGATCATATGGTACTAGAGGACATTGGGAGGACCTCTAGGAGGAAGCTAGAACACATAGACATAGTACTAAGTAAACCTGTGGAAGGCCCCCTTACCACCTGGTTCGAGTATGTATTCCTACCTCAGCGGGCCCTACCTAGAGTAGACCCAGACCTCGTAGACCTTGAGGTCCCCTTTCTGGGTAGGAGGGTCGGAGCCCCTCTGATAATATCCGCCATGACCGGTGGGGCTCCCGGTACTGAGAGAATAAATAGGACCTTAGCTGAAGTAGCCTGTACTCTAAAGCTAGCATTAGGTCTAGGAAGTCAGAGAGCCGGTCTTGAGGATCCCAGCGTTGTCTACACCTACAGAGTATCCCGAGATTCCTGTGCGGAGATCCCGATCATAGGTAATATCGGAATAGGGGAACTCATTAAGTACGGGCCTAGCGTACTGGAGAGAGTAGCCTCCATGGTAGAGGCCGATGCTGTTGCAGTACACTTAAACTACTTCCAGGAGGTTGTTCAGCCGGAGGGGGCTTCCCACTTCTCTGCGGGGATGGAGGTACTAGCTAAAGCTGTTGAGGTCTCACCGGTACCGGTTATAGTTAAGGAGGTAGGCTTCGGCTTAAGTAGGGAGTTCGTTCAGGAACTCTACGATATGGGCATAAGGTACGTGGACATAGCTGGTGCTGGAGGTACTAACTGGATCCTAGTAGAGCTCTACCGAGCTGAGGAGGTGGGTGATACCGGTAAGAAGCTACTAGCTGAGGGATTAAAGGAGGTAGGTATACCGACAGCTATCTCCATACTTGAAGCTAGGAGCGTCTCCGAGGAGCTATTCATAGTAGGGAGCGGTGGTATTAGAACTCCCTATGATGCAGTTAAGGCACTGAGACTTGGGGCAAACATGGTGGGCATAGCTAGACCTCTCTTAGAGGCGTACTACAGGGGCACGCTAGCAGATTACCTGAGGAGCTTCATTACCGGGATGAAGGCTGTTGTAGCCTCCCTAGGTATTAGTAGGGTATCCGAAATCAGTAGGTGTCCGGTAGTAGTTCTAGGTCTGCTTAGGGATTGGATGGAAGCTAGGGGGTTGGAGGGGGTCCTACGACTTAGCCCGGAAGTAGGTAGCTAAGGAGGTAGCTTACTTTCTTCCATACACAGTTTCGCTATCGTGAAGCCGTGACTTATTTTACTAAACCCTGGAGAATTTTGGATGCGCTGTGAGTGAGAAATACGACGTCGTGGTAGCTGGTGCTGGAGTAGCTGGAGCCTACGCAGCCTTCAGGCTGGCCTCAGCTGGCTTGAGGGTCTTAGTTGTAGACATTAAGGAGTTCGAGAGAATCGGGGATAAACCCTGCGGAGATGCTATCGGGGGTCACCACTTAAGCTTCCTGGGTTTGAGAGACCTTCCTAGGGACATAATAGAGGGTTATGTTAAGGGTATGGACATATACTCGCCAAGTGGGAGGGCTAAATTTAGGGTACTTGGTGAGGGGGTCGAGGTAGATAGGGTCGGCCTAGCTAGGTATCTCTTGAAGAGAGCTATTGATAGGGGGGCTGAGTTCAGGGGTAGAACAGCTGCTGTAGAGCCTTTAATTAGTGGGGGTTACGTACGTGGCTTAAGGCTATACTCCGGTTGTAGAACCTACGAGGTTACGTCCTCGGTTGTCGTGGACGCTACCGGTAATGCTAGAGCTGTAGTTAGGAGGCTACCCAAAGACTGGCCCGTAAGTGAGGAGGCAGATCCTAGGGATTTTAATATAGCATACAGGGAGGTTAGAGTACTGAAGGATGAGGTTGAGGAACCCCACATACTTAGAATACACGTAAGTAAAACAGTAGCTCCCGGCGGTTACTGGTGGTTCTTCCCCTACTCTGAGAGGAGGAACTACGTCAACGTAGGTCTCGGTATCCAGGGAGGTAGAGGGTACCCCCACCCTAGAGACCTCCTCTACCGCTACGTACTAAACCAGAGGGTGTTCGATGGCAGTACCCTAGTAGAGGCTGGCGGTGCCCCGGTTCCGACAAGAGGACCCCTAAGTAGCTTGGTCTGGAACGGTATAGCCGTCGTAGGGGACGCAGCCTATACCGTTAACCCGGTACACGGAGGTGGGAAGGGCTCCTCTATGGTATCGTCTCTCTGCGTTGCTAATGCTATAGTAGAGGCCCTGGATCGGGGGGACGCAAGTGCGGAGGGTCTTTGGGAGGCTAACATATGCTACATGAATAACTATGGGACTAAGCAGGCGGTTCTAGACTTCTTCAGGAGGTTTCTCCAGGAGCTAAGTGATGAGGATCTTGAGTTTGGTATGAGTGCTGGCATAGTTAAGGAGGAGGATCTAAATGCCTTATCCCTCAAGGGTGAGCTGGAGCTCTCAGTAGCTGAGAAGGCTATAAGGCTGTTATCAGGACTTAGGAGACCGTCCCTGTTGATCAAGCTGCGGAGGGTTGTGGAGTACATGGGTAGAGTGAGGGAGGTCTATGAAAACTACCCCAGGACTCCGAGTCAGCTAGTTACTTGGCGTTTAGAGGTAAGTGAACTACTCAGAGACTTCGAGGAGAGGGTCCTCAGGCACTAGCTACGTACACTTCGTAGGTACTTAAAAACTACTTACACATATGTTATACGCAGACTATGAGAGTAGCTGTAGGACCTACCAACCTAGACTCTGGAGACCTTAGAGTAGCATTTCTAAGTAGGAAGCTGGCTAGACTCCTAGGTGTTAGCGGCGGTAGTAGGCTTAAGGTAACCGTAGGTTCTAGGGAGTTATCTTTATGGGTAGCTATCACTGAGGATGACAATCTCTCCCTACTTCTTCCGCGCAATCTCTATGAGGAGTTGGGGTCCCCCAGGGAGGTGGACGTCGAACTCTATACGGGTACTCCATCCGTAGAGTACTTAAGGAAGAAACTGACTGGTAGTAAGTTGAGTTACGGGGAATTAAGGACCATAATACGCGATGTGGTTTCAGGTCTACTTAGCGAAGCTGAGATAGCTGCCTTTATAGTAGCTCAGACGGTGATCGGGATGGACATAGATGAGATAGTTAGTTTAACTAGAGCTATGGTAGAAACGGGTAGTACCATAGACTTCGGTGAAGACGCTTACGACATACACTCAGTAGGCGGAGTCCCCGGGAACTCTAAGGTCTCCATAGTAGCTGTACCTATAGTTGCATCAGCCGGGGTCTTCATACCTAAGACGTCGTCGAGGGCTATAACCTCCCCAGCAGGTACCGCCGATACTATGGAGGTACTGACCCCCGTGGCATTTACTCCCGAGGAGCTTAAGGAACTGGCTAGGAAGGTTAGGGGGTTTATAGTTTGGGGAGGGGCTCTTAACCTAGCTCCAGCAGATGACATACTTATACGTGTAGAGCATAGGCTTAAGCTAGACCCTACTCCACAGATGGTCGCCTCCATACTCTCCAAGAAGTTAAGCATGAGGATTAAGAAGCTAGTTATCGACATACCTGTCGGTAGCGGTGCTAAGGTCGAGAGCTTAGAGAGTGGTAGGAGATTAGCTGAACTCTTCATCCGAGTAGCTGGGGAGCTTGGTATTAGTACTAGGTGTGCACTAAGTTACGGAGACCAGCCAGTAGGCTACGCTGTAGGCCCTGCGCTTGAGGCTAGAGAAGCTCTGGAGACCCTACTCGGTAGGGGTCCTACATCCGTGAAGGAGAAGGCTGCTTCCCTAGCTGGAATGGTGCTGGAGCTAGCGGGGCTAGCTCCTCAGGGAGGTGGGCGTAGCTTAGCTCTCAGAATCCTGGAGTCCGGGAAGGCCTACGAGTACTTCAGGAGGATCGTTGAGGCTATGGGTGGTAACCCGAGCGTTAAGCCCGAGGACGTAGAGGTAGGTAGGTACAAGGCTGAGATCAGAGCACATACCGATGGCTACATTACCGGAGTCTCGAATAAGACTGTAGCTCAGATAGCTACTACAGCTGGAGCGCCTACAGATAGGGGGGCTGGGGTACTACTACGCGTTAAGAAGGGTCACAAGGTTAGGGCCGGCGATGTCCTACTAGAGATCTACAGCAGCTCTGAGACCAGACTTGAGGAGGCCCTGAGGGTGGCTGAGACTCTAAGACCTATCACAATAGAGGGGATGGTCCTAGAGGTGTACCCCTAGACCTATGGTCTGTAGTGACCTCTATTCCTCTTCTTGAATCTCTAACAGCCTCAAGTAGTATTCTAGCTGTAACCCCGTCGTAGCCTACTACCATGCACTCAACCCTACCTAGCTTGACTAGGTCTAACTCTAGGGCATCTACCCCGTTACACAGGTACGCCTTAGCACCTAGGCTATTAGCTATAGATAGAGCCGCTGCCACATCCACGTTCCGCAACTTAGCCCTAGTATCAACGAAACCTAATGCCGACCCCAGAGCTACGTAGACTATATCGAGAGCGGCACTACCTAGCGACCTTAGCTTAGGCCTTCGTCCTAGGAGTCTGGTTAGCTCTAGGAACGGCATGTAAGATTCTAAGCTCTCAAAGTATCCTAGGACTACGTCTGCTGGGGGGCTTCTACGTCTAGTACTCACACCTATAACCTTAAAGCCTCCGTCTCTGTCGAAGTAGTATATAGCATCTCGAAAGACCTCAGCAACTACTGCCGCAACTATATCGCGAACCCTTACATTCTCATAATTCTTGGCTAACCCTATGCTAACGGATGCTATGGGTATACCGGCCTCGAAGTTTACACTACCATCTACAGGGTCTACTACGGCCAGCCAGGAACCGTACCCGACAACTCCTACCTCCTCAGAGATCATTCTAACATCCCCGAGGTAGTCTCTAAGAGTATTCAGTATGATCCTCTCCGTAACTTTATCGAACTCTCTAGATACATCACCACCCTCACCTAGTCCCACCACCTCTTTGCTTACGAAGACCGACCTAAGGTAGGACACAGCTCTCGTTGCTGCAGCTAGGAGTACCTCCTCTAGAGTTCCACTGGAGTCTGCGTAGCTCAGCTTCAGCCCCTCCTACACTCACTGAGTACCCCCCTACTAATAAGCTCCTTCAGAGCCTTCCTAACAGCTCTACGTACCCTAAACCTCTTCTCGGGGGAGCCATACAGCCTCTTAGCTGCCTCACGTATAGAAAGCCCCCTACTTAGTAGTTCAAGTACCTTCCTCTCCTCATCACCTACACTCTCCCTTAGGTACCTCAGGTATATCCTAGCTATATCTGAGGGGTTAAGCCCGCAGTAAACATCGTCAGACTTCACCTCGTCTAGTCTCTGGATAACCTCGAACTTTATTATGGTCACTATGTCATCTGAACTCATCCTTCCATAGACCTTCTTAAGAGCCTCAATAAGCTCCTCCCTACTGCTGAAGCCGTCTAGGACCGCATCGGAGTCCGTAAGCTCCGAGACCTTCTTATACACAACCTCGGTTATCTTAGCCTTAGCTATAGGTCTTCCACCACCATGTACTATGACCTCATCGTACTTGGGTACCACGATCCCCAAGCGTATGGTAGCCTTCTTCACCCCTTCGAGTAAGGGTTTAACAAACTCTCCTCTTACCATGAGGTGTCTTCTAAGGAAAATCCTGCCCCTACCCACGAGTCCCCACGCTTTGACCCTGCTTCCTCATTCCCTCACACTTCCTACCTCTACCTATACCTACGTACACCACCCCGCAGCACGGACCGTCTCTCATGATGTCTCTAGCGTCAACTACTACAACTAGCTTACCACCTGAAAGCTCTACTAGATCGCAGGGTGTTAGCTCGGAGTAGTCTCTATGGTCTGTAACTACGACTGCTGCTACCGACCCTAGCAGGACCTCCCTTAGGTCTCTCGATAGCCTTACCCCAGCGGAATTTAGGTAACTATCAGTCTCTATTAGGGGGTCGTGTATAGCTACCTGGTAGCCGAGCCTTAGGAGGTTCTCAGCTATCATGTAGGTTGGGGAGTTAGTAGCTATGGGGACGCCCCCACGGTAGGCTAGCCCGAGTATGGATACCTTAACTCCGCTAGTCGGGAAGTACCCCAACTTACCTAGCTCCTCTACAAGTAGGTGTACTATCTCGAGAGGCTGGGATTCGTTTATACTCCTAGCGTGTTCGACTAGCTCTAGGTGTACTCCGAGGAGTTGTGCAACCCAGCTAAGTAACTTCGGGTACACCGGTATGCAGTGACCTCCAACACCAGCACCCGGTCTATGTAGGTGGGAGTAGGGCTGTGTATTAGCTACACTAATAACCTCAGTGAAGTCTACACCAAGAGCTCTGGCCAGTCTAGCTAGCTCATTGGCTAGAGCTATGTTAACATCTCTGTAAACCCCCTCAGCTAGCTTAGTGAACTCGGCTACACGTGGACTAGACACCTTAAGTACCCCGGCCTTCGCTATGTTAGAGTAGAGAGCCTCACCGACCTTAAGGGACCTGGGACCTACTCCTGAGACTATCTTTGGGTACCTAAGCTCTATATCCTCAACAGCCCTGCCCACCAGTACCCTCTCCGGGCTGTAAATCAGGGCGAAGTCCTCGTCAGCTCTAAGCCCCGAAAGCCTTTCCAGGGCGGGTCTTACCCTAGTCTCAGTTGTAAGTGGGGGTAGGGACGTCTCAACTATTACTACGTAGCCCCTTCTCATATTACGCCCGATAACCTCTATAGCCCTATCCAAGGGCGTGAAGTCGGGACCCCCCGGAACGTAGACTAGGGGTACTATCACGTCAGCTACGTGTGTAGACCTCACAGCCTCAGCTCCATCGGTGGTAACTCTGAGCTTACCGCTCCTCAGAGACTCGCTCAGGGTCCTAACGACGACTTCCTCAGGGTGGGAAATCCTACCGGACCTTATAGCCTCAACCTTCCTCACATCTACATCCACTCCCACGACCCTAGCCCCAGCCCTTAGCCAGACAGTAGCTACCGCTAGTCCAACACTCCCGAGACCGAATACAGCTACAGCTAGCCCACCGGACCTCAGCATCTCGGAGATCTGCTCCTCCGGTAGCTCCAGCAAGTTCACCCAACTACCAGTAGGTTCCGGGCTCAACCAGCCATCACCTCAGGTAACTTAGGACCCTCTC
>JAJHQJ010000033.1 GCA_020833415.1 Desulfurococcaceae archaeon
AGGTACGGGGTCTACATGAGGTCGTACATGGAGTGGAACATAGATGACATAAGGTGGAACCAGAGGTACGTAGGTCTGGAGACCTACCTAATAGTGAACGGTGAGATCTCTAAGCCTGTTAGGAACCCGGTACTGGAGGTAACGACTAAGGACTTCTACAGCAGGATAACCGGTGTCGGTAGGGAGCTCAGGTTCTACCCAGGTACGTGCGGTAAGGGTGAGCCATCGCAGGGGGTACCAGTCTGGTTCGGAGGTCCAGACGTTAGGTTGTCTAAGGTTAGGCTGGGTGTTGCGCTATGAGTGGGCTGGACGTAGCCCGGGGGGTAGTCTCGGAGCTGGCTAAGCGCTTCGACGACGTAGCGGTTAAGGTGGTAACCAGAGATGCTACGATGCTTAAGCTATGGAATAGCCAGCCAAGTGTTATACAGGTCTGGAGGGATGTCTACGTAAACCTACTACTGGGTAAGCAGAGGCGCCTAGCCGTACTGGAGTTCAGGGTGGGTTCACCGGAGGAGGTTCTCAAGGCCCTAGCCAGGGTTGAGGAGTACCTAGTGAGGGCCGAGGAGTCCGAGCTCTATGCACCCCTACCAGCACCCGGAGCACCTAAACCACTGAGCGGGGGCTACGATAGGAGGGTCCTAGACTTCAGGCAGGACCCGAGGCCCCTGGCCGAGGCCATGGTCTCAGCAGCCCTTAGCTCAGGTGCTGAGAGGGTTGCCGGGACCCTGGAGCTGGAGGAGGTGTCGGTCTCCCTAGTGACTAGTGCCGGCTTCTCGGGCGAGTACTCGAAGACTAGGGTAATGGCCTACCTCAGGTCATTCAGGGGTGAGGTAAGCGGGCACTGGGCCTACGGCTCTACGTACGTGGATGAGAGGGCTATCGAGGGCGTCGGTAGGAGGTCAGCGGAGTTCCTGGAGTTAGCTAAGCATAGGGAGGAGTTCACACCGGGGAAGTATGACGTAGTGCTATCACCCCTAGTAGTGGGGAACCTACTTAACTACGTAGTCTCCATGTCGTCAGCCCTCTCCATACTCATGGGGATGTCGTTCCTAGTCGGGAGGAGCGTTGGGGATGTAGTGGCGTCGGAGGCTGTAACGATCTACGACGTACCTAGGGATGTAGAGCTCCCCGGTACGGCACCGTTCGATGATGAGGGTGTTGAAACCCGGGATAAGCCTGTGGTAAGTAGGGGAGAGCTGGCCTCGGTACTACATAACACAGCCACAGCTAGGGCCTTCAAGACCTCGACTACCGGAAATGCTGGATGGCTAAACCCGAGGCCCTGGAACATATCCGTAGAGCCCGGTACGAGTAGCCTGGACCGAATGGTATCCGAGGTTAGGGACGGGTACCTAATACTGAACAACTGGTATACGAGGCTCCAGAACTACGTTGAGGGGCAGTTCTCAACGGTAGCTAGGGACGTGGTCCTGAGGATAAGAGATGGGAGCATAGTAGGTTATGTAGATAGGGTTAGGATAGCCGATAGGTTCGAGAGGCTACTGAAGAGCGTTAAGGCCGTTGGGAAGGACATCTACAGGATAACCTGGTGGGAGGTTAGGGTCCCAACTAAAGCCCCCTACCTACTAGTCGAGGGAGTAAACCTAACCAAGCCCATGTAGCTTTTTAACTCCATACTCTTCTACAACTACTACCGGTACCTCTAGCTCGTGGTCGCAAGGGAGTCTTGGAGTTGGGTGTGGGTGAGTCTAGTAGGTGGGGAGCCCGCACCTTCCGTAGCTGGCGGCGGGGCCTGAGTAGTGATGTAGCACCCGTGGGGGCTTCCGAGAGGTGAGGGAAAGCCCCAGAGGGTGTAGAACTCCCGCCATGAATGGCGGAGAGCTCAGCGACTACAACCGCGGTAGGGGTTCTACAGCTCACGGCCTGTTAGCTCGGCGAGGTGCTACCTCCGGAGTTCCCTACAGCATAGGTACGCGTACCTACCTAGGACCTCTAGGAACTGCGGTGGTACCCCCTCGCTAGTCGGTTCCCTGACTATTGTCGTAGCTAAGCCCAGCCTTAGGGCTACGTCGAGGTCTGCGGGGCTATCGCCTACGAATACCGCGGACCTCCTACCTACGCCGAGCCTCTCTAGGGCTAGCTCCACCTGCCTAACCCTATCTATGCAGTCCTCCCTAGTTACTAGGGCGTCTACGTAGGGGGTTAGTCCCAGCCTCTCAAGTACTACCCTAGCTGAGGATAGGCCTCTTAGCGTAACTACAGCGAACCGGCAACCGCACTCCCTCAGGTTCCTCACCAGCTCCACTAGAGCTGTAGACGGTGCTACGGCGGTGGCACTAGATAGCTCGGCTTCCTCAACGACCTCGAGAGCCTTAGGTATGCTGTCCCGGTCTAGGTACCTGTAGATACCCTCTATAAGTGGTCTGTAGGTTATGTAGACCCCGGTTACCTCCTCGATCCTCCTCCTAACCGCGTACCAATCTATGGGTGTCCTAACCAGGGTATCATCTACGTCAACTACCACAGCCCTCAGGACCAAGCTAGACCACCGCAACGCGATCCGGGGGCGGGCTTTTAGGGTCTACGACCCGGTCCGCGTACCTCACCCAGCTCTAGGCGAAAGCTAGCTAGAGCACCCTCCGGTAGGCTACAGCACGAGCCGTAAAGCTCTGTGGGTACTTGCTCAACAAGCCTACGGCTGGGGTTTACGAACCTATCTACGTAGCCCCCTAGGGCTAGCTCCTCGAAGACCCTACCCAGGGTTCTGGGCCTCATACAGCCTAGTGCTACCTCCCTAAAGTACCTCCTAGCTGTCTTGAAGACGGCTACTACCCTACTGACTTCGGGTGGCGTACTACCCATAGCTACTAGTATAACTAGCAGTCTAGAGGTTACCGAACCTACATCCTCAACAGTTCTAAGGTCCTCCCCAGCTGTGGATAGGCTACTCCCGATAACTACGTGGGGTGCTACCCTATCCTCACCGTACTTATCGACTAGGTAGCTCAGTAGGTCTACGTAGTTGTCCCGCGTCCTCCTAAGGCCCCTACCCTCCCTAACGTACCTATCGCTGGGGGGTACCTCGAAGTCCACTAGGTCGAAGACCTCCATAGCCCTGTCCAGGAGCTCCCTAGGCATTAGCCCCGCGTGTACGGATAGGAATACATCCCTCCCCCTCCTAAACACCCTCAGGGTACTTAGGTATTCAGAACCTAGCGGTAGGTAGCCCTCGGAGTTGAAGCCCCCACTAACTAGGAACCCCCGGAAGCCGTACTCGTAGTAGTACTCCAGTAGCTTAAGTAGGTTACCAGCACCTACAGCGCTATCCATTGAGTTGAGGTACCTACCACCGCAGAAGGAGCACCTCAGCCCACACCAGCTACCGGTTATGGAGATACTGCGGTAGAGGTAGCTGGGTAGGAAGGCCCTCAGGGGGGCCTTAACAGCTATAGCCTAGAGCACCTCAGAGTCTCCTAACGGCCTCCCTAACCCCCTCCCCCTCGGCCCTCATCCTCTTAATCTCGAGTATTACTGGCGGTATCTTACCGGCCTTCAGTAGCTTCATAGCGTTATCCCTAACCATGGCTGTATGCCTTACGTCTAGCTCTAGTAGCTCGAGCAGTATCCTCAGGACGCTGCTCCAGACCTCCTGGAGCATCTCCCTATCTACGTAGCTCAGGACTAGCGGGTTCTCCAACCACTTATCGAACTCGCGGACGGTCTTCATTATGTGGTCGAAGGCCTTCCTAATTAGGAGTACCAGGGTCAGCCTATCGGCCTCTCCTATACTGGTGTTTATCTCCTTGAACATCTCCATAGTGGCCTTCTGCATCTCTATCCACTCATTCAGGGAGTTGAGCTGGGCTATCAGTGCGGATATGTCCGAGGACATCTACCACACCAAGAGCTATACCCTTAGGTAGGTTAAAAGTGCATAGGTTACGGGGGTTTCTCCCCACTACCAGGACTTAGGCTTATTACAACCCTCCTCAGGTAACCTAGAGCTGCCTCGAACTCCCTACGCCCGAACTCGGTCAGGCTGTAGAGGGTGCTATCACCTACCTTAACCGGCTGTAGGAGTCCCTCAGCAGCCATCCTGTAGACAACGGTGTAGACGGTCATAGCTCTAGGCTTAAAGCCGAACCTGCTCTCGATAGCCTTCCTAATGTCGTAGGCCCTCATGGGACCTGAGTCGGCTAGTACCCTAGCTACGTAGAGCCACAGTACCTCAACTGTTAGCTTCCTAACCAACCTCCTGTAGGCCCTGGACACGCCTAGCCCCAGGTACTCGGGGGAGGGTACTTATATATCTCTGGCCAAAATATTTCTGGACAAGTATATGGTGTCCGGTAGGGTTAGGGTAGGGATTGTGGGTGTCGGGAACATAGCCTCCATGTTCCTCCAGAGCATCAGGTACTACAGCCTAACCGGTAGTAGCTCAGGCCTAATCCACAGTAGGGTAGGTGGCTACAGCGTTAAGGATATCGAGGTAGTATACGCAGTAGACGTATCCAGGCATAAGGTCGGGAGGGACCTCGGGGAGGCTATCTTCGCGAAGCCTAACCAGGTCCCGAGGTTTGTTGACGTGGGGTTGACGGGTGTTGTGGTTAGGATGGGGAGGGTGCTGGACGGAGTTGCAGAGCACATGGTCGAGGACTTCGAGCCGGCCCAGGCTAGGGAGCCTACACTAGAGGAGCTATCCAGGGAGCTGACTGAGTACGGTGTCGACGTATTGGTGAACCTACTACCGGTAGGTAGTAGACTGGCCACGAGGTTCTACGCTGAGGTAGCTGCTAGGGCTGGTACCTCATTCGTTAACTGCATACCCGAGTTCATAGCTAGTGACCCGGAGTACTCTAAGCTCTTCGAGGAGTCGGGGGCCCTAGTACTGGGGGATGATATAAAGGGTCAGCTAGGTGCTACAGCAGTCCACAGAGCTCTGGCGAGTCTGGTCGCTATGAGGGGTGGTGAGGTAGTTGAGAGCTACCAACTGAACGTAGGCGGGAACACGGACTTCAAGAACATGCTCGACGTAGGTAGACTCTCCAGTAAGAGGGTCAGTAAGACCATGGCTGTAGCGACCACCCAGCCCAGACCCGAGGAGTACGTTGGGAGGATATACGCAGGACCCAGCGGCTACGTACCCTTCCTAGGAAACACCAAGGTATCGTACATATACATAAAGGCATCCGGGTTCATGGGGCTACCGGTAACCATAGACGTAAAGCTGGTTGTGGACGATAAGGCCATGGCCTCGGCAGTACTGGTAGATGTAGTTAGGCTAGCTAAGGCACTTAGGGATAGGGGGGTTAGGGGGTCTCCTTGGTGGGCCTCTGCCTTCTACTTCAAGTACCCACCGAGGCCTGCCAGAAGCGATGAGGAGGCCCTCGTAGAGCTCTACAGGAGACTCGACGAGTTAGGGATCGATGTGGAGCCGCGTAGGGAACCCGAGTGGCTTAGGTCCAGCCGTGGTTAGATACCGAGTAGGGCTATACCTCTGAGTACATCGGCAACGTCCTCACAGCGGTCGGCAGCGTTCTCTATAGAGTCCATTATCTCCTTCAGTAGTAGGCATCTGGATACCCTACCTCTCTCACAGTACTTCAGAATCTCCCTAAAGACGTCGTGCCTTATATCGTCTACAGCCTCCTCTAGGCTCTCGATAGCATTAGCTATCTCGAGGACTGACCTGGGGTCCTTGGGTAGGTATTCAACAGCTCTCCTAACGTACTTAGTAGCCTCCTCCACCTTAGCAGCCATCTCCCTGAAGGCCCTACCTATACCCTCCGGGACCCTCTCCGGTAGGTAGAGTACAGCCCTCCTACTCCAGGCCTTAGCGTAGGCAGCTATGTCGTCAGTAGTTAGTACCAGCCTAACGATCTCCTCCCTATCTATTGGGTGGAAGGCCTCACTAGCTAGCTCAGCTAGTATCCTCCTCTTCACCTCATCAGCCTTCCTCTCGAGCTCGAAGACGGAGTTCCAGTATGTTGCTACAAGCTCGGCGTTCCCGGCTACCAGCTCGTCTACGACCTTCCTAGACTCCTCCACAACCCTAACGACGTAGTCTACGTGCTCTACGTAGAACTTTAGGAGGTCCTCACGTCTCCTACGCGAGATCCAGGACCATAAGCTCATCCAGTACCCCCTAGGGTTGGTGCTAGTAGGTAATAAATCACCGCCCCAAGCCCAGCTGCTATAGGTATTGTAGCTACCCACGATAGTAGTATGGTGATCACGGACCTCGTCCTAATGCTACTGAGGCTCCTACTCCTAACTAGGGCTACCCCCATGATGGAGCCGGCTGCTGCGTAGGTAGTGGATATCGGTAGTCCGTAACCTATGAGTAGGTAGGGTATTGTCGTGAAGACCCACACCGTGAACGCGTTGGCGAAGCCAGCAGCTATAGCCGAGGGTACGTCTAGCCTGGTTATCCTATAGGCAAGCGTTACGACTACCCTACGCCCCAGTACGAGACCTCCGAGGGCTATCATAACCGAGGAGAAGAGAGCTAGGTACCTCATGGTCTCAGCATCCGGTATACCGAAGTACCTAGAGGTAGTAGCTACGTAGACCCCGGTAGCGTTAGCAACGTCGTTAGCCCCGAAGGAGTAGGCTGAGAACGCTGTTAGAGCTACGACTACGGCCCTAGCAGCCCTATCCCTACGTGCAACAGCCTCCACTAGGTACCTACCGGCAACTGCGTATACTAGGGCTGCTAGGGCCATGGCGGATAGGGGGGATGTAACCCAGCTGAGGGCTATCGTGGTTAGGATCCCCAGGTTTACCGAGCCGTAGCCCCTGATCAACTGCCTAGCTAGGCCAACCCCGGCTACAGCTGATGTAATACTGTGGGTAGTCGATATCGGGAGGCCGAGTAGGGTAGCTGTAGTTATCCAAGTGAAGGCTGCTGCAGATGATGAGATAGCGCAGACAAGGTCTAGGTCCTCGACAATACCGCGGCCGAGAGTCTTCATAACCATGTACCCCTGTAGGAGGGCTCCAGCAGTTAGGGATGCAACGAACATAAGTACAGCTGTACGGAGTCTTAGAACCCTTGAGCCTACGGCAATACTCACCGAGTTAGCCATGTCGTTAGTCCCTATAGCCCACGCTATACACGCCGATAGAGCTAGGCCGACCGCTAGTACGTAACCCTCCACAGAGCCCCACCACTCTTCCAAGCCTAGTAAAAAATCTCCGGAGAACCCAACCTTATACTACCCAAAGTACCTCGAAGAACTGTAGGTTCAGGAGGTGGGTAGATGTAGCCCGGGTGTACCTAGATAGGTGGGTACAGGTAGTGGGGGAGGTTAGGGTACTCTGGAGCTACTCCCCCTAGGTACGTACTCCCAGAACCCCTTCCTCACGACCCTACTCCCCTCCAGCTCGTATAGCTCTACGAGTACTCCCCCTCTCCCCAGGCTTACCTCGATAAGGGATGGGACACCACTCCCACCCCAACCTCCCCAGACACCAGTTAGGGAGCCTGGGTTTACGTGGACTACCCCGACCTTGTCGTAAGCTACGAACGGTGCATGGGTATGCCCTGAGATTAAGACCCCCACGCCCAGCTTTACAGCTACCCTACTTAGCTGCGGTATACTACCCCTCGGGTAAACCCCATCACCGTGGAAGACCCCGAACACCACCCCACCTACCTCGAACTTCGCGTACCTAGGTAGCCTTAGGTAGTCCATGTTCCCTCTAACCACGTAGACCTCGCGTCCAACGCCCCTCAGGAAGTCGATGACGGACTCATCTACCAGGTCCCCGGCGTGTACTACGACGTCGTAACCCCTCCCCGATACGAACTCCTCAACCTCCCTAGGGATCCAGCTAGCCCTCTCAGGTATGTGGGTATCGGAGACCGCTAGTACCCTCACAACACAGCATTAGCTACGTAGCTTAAGAGCTGCCGACTACCTAACCGTAACCCAGCCACCTCCGTACCTCCTCAGGATATCGAGGACCTCCTCCACCGGGATCCTGTGGACGACCCTCCCGTCCCTACCCTCCACAGTCCTAGCCGTGAACATGGAGTTCAGTACGGCCTCCTCAACAGCCTCAGCAACGGCCCTGAAGAACGTGTTCAGCTCCGTATCCGGGAGTACCTCGACCTTCGCCGCGCCGCTGTAGGTGACCCTGTAGGCTGTGCTGAAGGCTAGGGCCACCTCACCACTCCCGTGGTATACGTAGCCACCGACCCTAGCTAGACCTACCTGAACCCTCCTAGCTAGCCTCCTGAGCTGCCTGGAGGTCAGTAGTGCGTTAGTAGCTATAACCACGTTAACGGAGCCCCCACCACCTGGGCGTACCGGGCTGGCGGACCTGAGTAACCTACCGACAGGTACACCACCGATCAGCAGGTCCTCCGCCCTACCGAAGTTTGTCTGGATCAGTACCCCCACTAAGTACCTCCCGTAGGGGGTCTCCACAACGCGGGATGAGGTCCCCA
Organism: Desulfurococcaceae archaeon; assembly: GCA_020833415.1. Lineage (GTDB taxonomy): Archaea > Thermoproteota > Thermoprotei_A > Sulfolobales > NBVN01 > DRZP01. The sequence continues at coordinate 8,417 of JAJHQJ010000033.1, forward strand.
CACCCCCCTTAAAGCCGAACGCTACAGTCCCCGTACCAGCCCCGACGGACCCCTCCTCGAAGTCCTCGGAGGCCCTCGCGATAGCCTCGAGTACGTGGTGCTGCCTAACGTGTCTACCTTGGATATCGTTTAGGTACCCGTCGTTACACTCCAGTACCACAGGGTTTACCGTCGGGGCCGTGACCCCGATCTCCGGGGTAGCCCTAATCGAGTACTCGACGAGCCCGTCGGCCACCAGGCCGACGTTGAGGGTGTTGGTCAGGGCTACGGGGGTCTCCAGGACGCCGAGCTCCTCGACCTGGACGAGCCCCACGGCCTTGGTAAACCCGTTGAAGACCACCGCGGCCGCCGGGACCTTCTCCCTATATAAGTTACCGCCGTGCGGTAGCACCACCGTAACACCCGTCCTAACAGGCCCCCTACCTGGGACCAGTGG